>CAYSFY010000078.1:11347-18541 GCA_964430285.1 uncultured Desulfobulbia bacterium | reverse complement strand
ATCTCGTTAATAGGCGGGGGGGGGGTCTGACGGCCGAGGAGGAGTGAGGGCGAGAATGATGTATACCTCGCATCAAGGCCCGGGATGCCGAGGGCTTGCGGAAAATCCGGGGCCTAGGTCTTGCAACACCCAGGCCATGACACCGGCTGCCATCAATCCATGGCCAGACCTTTGCCAAGCGAACTGGCGGGCGGCCTCTACCATGTGACCTCCCGCGGGGACCGACCGTGAAAATATCTTCCTCTACGAGGCGGACCGGCGCGTTTGCCTAGAGATCTCCGGTGTTGTCTGTGAGCAATGCAACTTGGGTAGGCAGCTACAGCCCGTGCACCATCCTGACCTCATCAAGGAGCGGGCCAAGGAGGGAGTCCGGCAGGGAGGGGGCCTGGGCCAGGGTGAGGGCGCGCATGATCAGGGTGACCTCCTCCTGATTCAATAGCCCCTTGGGCAGGGCCTCGCCGTAAATCCACACGCCGGCCTCTTGCGGGTAGAGGGGGTTGGCAAGCCCTGCCCGCCCCGCCGCCAGGGCAAGGAGCGCCGAGAGCAGGAGCTCCATGGCGCTGGTGGCACAGTTCTGCTCCGCGAGCAGGGTGGCGGCCTTGAACTTCTCCGCCGCCAGTGCCGCGAGTCTGGAGACCTTGGCCCCGGGCGCCTGTTCCGCGGCAGCGAAGTAGGTCCGGCCTTGGCTCACCGGGGAGCCGGCGCCCAAGCGCTCCAGGCCCTGCAGGGTGCGCTGGTCGATCAAGGCCACCGGAACCAGGCCGGAGAGGCCGGTCGCGATCCGGTCCGCCTCGCTGTCGACCCGGTCGATCACCGCGAGTATCCCGCCGCCCGAGCCCATGATCCTGTCGATGCGGGGTCCGAAGGCCCGCTGCAGTTCGATGATGCAGCGGGTGATCGCCTCCTCCACCGCATCCCCTTGGCCACCCTCCGGCCGCTCCGCGTGGGTGGCGCCGGGGGCGGCGACCACCTGTTGCTCTTCCTCTTGCCCTTCCTTCCCTGCCGGCCCTGCCGGTTCGCCCATCTCCTCCTGGGCCTTGACCCCGGGCGCGGCGTTCAGGTCCTCCACCAAGGCCTCCAGGAGTTTCTTGGATACCCCCACCACGTCCTCGGTGGCGTCCTCGGCGATCACGTTGTCGAAGAGGAGTTGCTTGCCCTTGACCAGGGAGAGGACATGCTCCTCGTAAGAGCCCGCGGCGACCATGGTGATGATCTGCACCGTCCGCGTCTGGCCCAGACGGTGGATGCGGGCGTTCCTCTGCTCCAGCACCGCCGGGTTCCAGGGGACGTCGAGGTTGATGAGGACCGAGGCGCTCTGCAGATTCAAGCCGACCCCGCCGGCATCGGTGGAGAGAAAGACCTGGACGCTCGCCTCCTCCCGGAAGCGGTCCATCAACTCGCCGCGCTTGGCCGACGGCACCCCGCCGTGGAGGCGGACATAGCCGAGATTCATCCTGCGCAAGCGCTGCTCCACCATGCGGGTCATCAGTTCCCACTGGGAGAAGACCACCGCCTTCAGGCCGGACTGCACGCAGAGTTCATCAAGGATGCCCGCCAGTTCGTCGAGCTTGGGCGACCCCTCCGTCTCCTTGTCCACCAGGCCTGCCGCGTTGCAGGACATCCGCGCCTGCTGCAGGGCGGCCATCAGCTTATGCGACTCGCTGGGAGTCAACGGCCTGCGCTTGGCGATCTGGGCGAGCCGCCCGGCCTTGGCCATGGCGTCGTCGTGCAGGTCGAGTTGCCGGGAGGTCATCTCCACATCCAGCCGCTGCTCGATGCGGTCCGGGAGCTGGTCCCGCACCAGGCGCCGGGGCCAGCCGCTGCCTGAGGAGGGAGAGGTTACGGTAGCCCAGGACCTTGCCCCGTTCGTCGGTAACATGGAAGTCGACCAGATAGCGCCAGAGCGGCCCCAGGATCTTGGGGTCCACCACCTGCATCAGGGAGTAGAGGTCCTCCAGCCGGTTTTCCAACGGGGTGCCGGAGAGGACAAAGGCGTAGCGGGAGGGGATCATCTTGACCGCGGCGGCGATCTTGGTCCGCCAGTTCTTGATCCGCTGGGCCTCGTCCAGGATGATCAGGTCCGGCCGCAGGGTCTCGTTGATCACCGAGAAGTCGCGCAGGATGAGTTCGTAGTTGATGATGAAGAACTGGCACTGCCGCCGGTACTGGGCGCCCCGTTCCGGTGGCGGCCCCTCCACGATCTGGGTCTCGAAGTCGGTGAACTTGCCGATCTCCCGGGCCCACTGCTGTTTGAGGGAGGCAGGGGAGACGATCAGCACCCGCTTGACATCCTCGTGGCCCGCAAGCCACGCCGCGGCGCTGATCGCCTGCAGGGTCTTGCCGAGCCCCATGTCGTCGGCCAAGAGCGCGCGGCCGGTCCCGGCCAGGAAGGCCGCGCCCGCGATCTGGTAGGGGTAGAGCCTGGCCTTGACCCCGGCAATGCGGCCGCTCTCGGTGATCCTGGCCTTAATGTCCGCGGCCCTGAGGGCGTGGCTGGCCACCGCGGCCAGGTGCCGGGCATGGTCAGTGGCATCCTCGCCGATATGGATATCGTCCCGCTCCTCGACCCGGTCCAGGAAGCGGGTAAAGTCGTCCGGCAGCCGGCCGGTAAAGGCGCCTTGCCGGTCGAAATAGCTCTCCAGGATCGGTTGCAACTCCGGCGACAGGCCGGGTGCCCGGTGGAGGCGGAGCTTGGGGGCATCCTCCACGTCCCAGGCCAGATAGACGTAGGGAAAGGGGGCGGGTTGTCCCTTGAAGTGCGCGTAGTCCGGGTGCTTTTGCACCTTGTGGAGCACGGCCTCGATATGCTTGCAGGTGCCGAGCTGGTTGTTGGCGAAGTCCGGGCAACTGCACAGGTTGGCCCGCCGGTTCAAGCTCCTGATCGTCACCCGATAGGGTTTGGGGAAGTGGCTGGCAGAGGAGATGGAGAGCGCCCTCCAGGCACCGAACCAGGGCTCGCCGCTCAAGGCCTCGACCTCCACCTCGGCCCGGCCCCGTTTGATCCGTTCCTTGATGGCGTTGTCGGTGGCGCCGAGCAGTTTGTCGGTCTTCTCGCGCTGGTCGGCGTAGGCGTAGAGCGTGGCCACCACATGGCGGCACACCGAGGTCCCAGTCATCACACCGCACTGGCAGGCGAAAGTGAGGCCGCCCCCTTCGTCCTGACGGACCTCGACGTCATGGGGATTGTCCGCATCCCGGCCCTCCACCGTGGCCCACAGGAGTTCCTGGTCCTGGTCGATGCGGGTAACCCGGTTCTCTTTGTAATAGGTCAGGCCTTCGCGGATGGCCGCCTCGTCGGCAATGGCCTGCAGGGCCTCGCGGTCGAAGAAATAGGGGTCAAGGTCGGTCATGGTCGTCAAGGCAAAGGGTACGGGTTAGGGGGGAGCCGGATCGCCATCGTAACAGGGCGTATTCGCGAAAGATTGCTCACGTGGCGCTCGGCAGGCGTATCACAGGCTACGGCGCGCAAACTATACTGCGGAAATGGGCGCCATGCAATCGGTGATCAAGCAAGAAGCCGGGGCCACTTTTCCTCTTGCCAGATGTAATGAGTCATTTGCATGCTATATCGCTTCACCGGCAACCGTGCCATGGGCACCCAGGGGGGGTATTGAGAGAACCTCGGCATGGGGCACAAAAAAAAACGCCCGGAAGGAGGGGTGCTCTGGTCGGGCGGGTTTGTTCGTGGGGCTCGGCAACGTACCGTACCCACCTCTTGCCTCTATTCCGGCAGCAGATGCCCCCGGTTGCCCTGCTGGTGGCCCACCCCCTTGTTGAGGACGATGGACTTGCCGGCCGCGCGGCCGTGGTCATAGGTCGCCGGGTTGATGCGCGCACCGCCATGACGCCTGGTGCGCAACCGGGGGTAGCGGAGGGCGAGAAAGTCGTCCAGCTGCTGGTCCGCCGCCACCACCAGGGCGCTGGTGCAGGCCACCGCGGCCCGGCTGACGGAGGGCTGGGAGGCGTGTCCCGGGGAGGTTGCCGCCCCAGGCCGGGCCGCCTGTTGCTGGGCGGTCAGGGTCTGCTGAAATCCGTTCAGGACCCCCAGGTAGTAGCTGTGCTTTTCGCTGATCCCCCCGCGCCGGGATGCGGCGCGGTGGGCTTGCCACAGGAAGGCGAGCTCCCGCTCCAGAAAGTGGTAACAATACTCGGCCACGGCCACGTTCTCCACCAGGCCGAAGATGTCGATGGTCTTGTGGTTTTCATCCCGTAGCGGATCGTAGACCTCGGCCAAGACAATTTTGACAAAGAAGAAGTCCCGCAGGATGATGGCCATGCCCCGTTGCCAGCCGTGCAGCCGCTTGAGCCCGCTGTTGATCACCAGATGGCGGTAGCGGCGCAGGCCATCATCCGCCTGTTGTTGCAGGTTGTATTTGCGGATCAGTTCATTGGCCTTGCGCATGGCCAGCGCGGCCTCGTGCTCATTGGCGGAACGGGCCAGGGCCAGGAGTTTTTCCACCTTGGTAAAGAAGCGGCGGCCGCTGGCCACCATCTCGTTCTCGCTCGCCAGCTCCATGAACAGCTCCGGGGTGTCCCCCCCGGCCGTGCGGTAGGCCGGCGGCACCCCCAGTCTGCGGCAGGCCTCCTGAAAAAGGGGGCCATGGCCGGCCTCTCTCTGCCCCAGGGTATCGCAGAGCTGGTGGGCCATCTCGTGCTTCAGGATATTGATGGTCACCACCCAGGGCCGCTCACGGATGAGAACGGAGCTGATCTTGATGGTCCGGCTCCCCTGGTGCCACTGGCCCAGGTGCTGGGCCGAATCGAAGATCTCGAAGATGGGCATGGTCAGCTCAAGCTGATGGCCAAAGCAGATCTGGGAGAACTCGCGCTCCAGCTGACGGCACCAGAGGGTGGTGTATTGGGCGTGGTGGAAAGGGGGCATGGGCGGGCGGCAGGGACGATGGGGAAGGGAACGGGTGTTGACTTACTCCTCGGCAGTGACCTTGCCCCGGCTCTGCTGCTTCAAGGTGGCGCGGTGCTTTTTCGCGGCCAGCCGTCTCCGCTTGGAGGCCTTGGGCACCTTGGTCGCCAGGCGGGGCTGCTCATCGGTAAAGGCCTCCCGGAGCAGGGAGGCAAAGCGGAGCAGGGCGCTCTCCCGGTTGGCGTGCTGACTGCGGGAGGCAAAGGCCACCAGCCACAGACGCCCCTCTTTGTTGATCCGGGTTGACAGGCGCTGGTGGAGCCTTACTTTCTCTAATTCCGAGAGGGTGGGCGAGCCATCGACATCAAACCACAGGGTGACCCGGCTGTTGACCTTGTTGACATGCTGGCCGCCAGGGCCGGGGCTGCGGGAGAAGGTGAAGTGGATCTCCTGCTCCGGGATGGTGAGACGCGGGTGGATTAGCGGCATGGGGCTCAGACCTTTTGCCAGATGGGCATGGTCGGATGCAGGCGGTTAAAGCGGGGGTCGGAGTCGATCTCCTGGCTCATCTTGCGGTTGGCGATCAGCACCCCGCCGAGCCGGAGCTGGTCCTCGATATAGCGTTCGAAACGGCGCTCCATGGAGCCATCGTGGAAAGGCCTGAAGTAGTAGATGCAGTCGAAGAGGTGGTAGTCGTCGTACTCCCAGATATCCTGCCGGGCGATCTGTTCCGGGCCAATCAGCCTGGTGGCGATGGTACAGGGGTACTCATCCTTTTCCAGGCCGCTCACCGCAAAATCCATGAGCTCGGCAAAGATTAGGACATTGCCGATGCCGCAGCCGATGTCGAGAAAGGTGGGGGTTCTCTCCGGATGGGTCTCGGCCAACAGCTCACGGACAAACTTCACCTGATCATAGACCTGGCGGGTGTCCATGGGCACAAAGGGGTATTCGCACTCGGGGTCGTTCTGGCACTGACGCTGGGAGTCGCGGGTGAAGTAGCCGATGAAGCGGTTGATCACCCCGAAGAGGATGTCCCGCTCGTCGTCATTGGCGGTAGCGATGGGATCGATGTGGTCTGTGGGCGGCATAACGTAGGTATGGGTGAGCGGATGGAAAAATAGCACATTGCTTGTTTTTTCAGCATCCGTCAAGGAGGAAATCCGTTTTGCTGGTAAACTCCGCCCCCCTGTTGACCTGATGCCTTCCATCAAGTAACCAGGGAAGGGCTGAGCAGAGAAGAGAAATCCTGCCGTGCCTGTCCCTTCGGAAACCAGGTGTCAGGAGAGGAGCGCGCCCTGCCCTTGGCCGAACCACGCGACCATCGTTCCCACGCTCCTGCGTGGGAACGGATTCATGCCGGGACGCTCCAGCGTCCCATCGCCTCGGATTACACCCCAGGGGCCTGATCGCTCCCCTGGACGCTGGAGCGTCCGCAGCTGGCGTTCCCACGCTCCCGCGTGGGCACGATATCGATACAGTTACCCAAGGATCCCCCTTCATGACAAACCTCCTCTCCTTTTTCGCCGCCTGGCTTGGCGCCTCCTGGGCCTTTCTGCTGGAGTCGGCACCGTATATCGTCATCGGCCTGCTCCTGGGCGGGGTGCTGAAGATCTTTCTCTCCGCCGAGTATGTGGCCCGGCATCTGGGCCAGGGCCGTTTCACCTCGGTGCTGAAGGCGGCCCTCTTTGGCCTCCCGCTGCCGCTCTGCTCCTGCGGTGTGCTCCCCGCGGCCGCCGCCATCAAGCGCCATGGCGCCAACAACGGGGCGACCACCGCCTTTCTGATCGCCACCCCGGAATCGGGGATCGACTCCATCGCCATCTCCTGGGCCCTGCTGGACCCGATTATGACCGTGGCTAGACCCCTGGCCGCGCTGCTGTGCGCCCTGGTGGCCGGGACCCTGGAGAACCTGCTCAACCCGCCGCGGCCGCAGTTGCTCATGTTCTCGGCCTTTGCCCGCCCGGCAGGCCCAATTCCGGCGGCGCCCCCAGCATCCCCAGCTTCCGATCAAGAGCCGGTCCCACCATCACCCCTCGCCGCCTTTGGGCGCAAGCTGACGGCAGGCCTCCGTTTCGCTGCCATCGACATCTGGGGCGATCTGGCCGGCTGGTTCCTGCTCGGCACCCTGTTGGCGGGGCTGATCACCACCCTGGTGCCGGAACAGACCATGACCTCCTATCTGGGAGGCGGGGTAATGGCCATGCTGCTCATGCTGGTCATCGGCATTCCGCTCTACATCTGCGCCTCCTCCTCCACCCCCATCGCCGCGGCCCTGATCCTCAAGGGGGTGAGCCCGGGGGTGGCCTTGGTCTTTCTCCTGGCCGGCCCGG
>CAYSFY010000078.1:4884-11337 GCA_964430285.1 uncultured Desulfobulbia bacterium | reverse complement strand
CCGTACTCATCGGGCTGCTGGGCAAGCGGGCCACGGCCCTCTATCTGGCCACCATCGCCGTGGTCAGCGTCTGCTGCGGCCTGGCGGTGGATTGGCTCTATCTGGCCTTGGGGGTCCAGGCCCAGGCGGTGGTGGGAGAGGCGGCGGAGATCATGCCGGTCTGGCTCCAGTGGGGGGCGACGCTGCTGCTGTTGGCGCTGTCGGTGCGCCCCCTCAGCCGCGGCCGGCAAGAGGGGTGCCGGGAGTGTTGATCGCGGTTGCGGCAGGGGACAGCGCGCGCCCCGCCCCAACCCTTAGCCGGTAAGGATTATGTGGCGAATGCCCCTACAATTTGGTATCGTGCCGCTTTTTCATTGGGGTCGCCAAAATCCGTCAGCACGAGAGAGTCCACGCTAACGGTAAGGGCCTGACCCTATTAGCCCTTATGCCAACCAAAAGGCGGGACACCGCGTGGTCGTCGGCAGCAGAAAATTAGGATACATGGCCCATGGAGAACACGACGGAGTGGAATATTGAGAAGGCCCGGGAGCTGTACGGTATCTCCAGGTGGGGTCTACGCTATTTCGATATCAACGAGCAGGGCGAGGTGACGGTATCACCCTTGAAGGAGGAGGGGGGCACCATCCCGATCATGGATGTCATCCAGGAGGCCATCGCCCAGAAGCTGCACTTCCCCCTGTTGATCCGCTTCCAGGACCTGTTGCGCAACCGGGTGGAGCGCATCAACCAGGCCTTTGTCCTCGCCATCAAGGAGTTTGGCTACAACTCCTGCTATCGCGGGGTCTACCCGATTAAAGTGAACCAACTACGGGAGGTGGTGGAGGAGATCCTGGACGCAGGCAGCCAGTTCCACCTCGGCCTGGAGGTGGGCTCCAAACCGGAACTGTTTGCCGGCCTCGCCTTCCATGAGGACCGAGAGAGCCTGATCATCTGCAACGGCTACAAGGACCACTGCTACATCCGCATGGCCCTGTTGGGGGTCAAACTGGGGAAGAAGGTGGTGCTGGTGGCCGAGAAGCTGGAGGACATCAAAAGCATCATCCTCGCCTCCCGCGAGATGCAGGTGGAGCCCTTGATCGGCATCCGCCTGCGCCTGATGAGCAAGGGCACCGGCAAGTGGGAGAAGAGCACCGGCGAGAACGCCAAGTTCGGGCTCTCCACCCAGGACATCCTGGAGGCCTCCCGCCTGCTCACCGAGGCGGGGATGTCCCACTGCCTGAAGTTGATCCACTACCACATCGGTTCCCAGATCCCGGACATCCTGGCCATCAAGAAGGCGGTGCGCGAGGCGACCATGTTCTACGCCAAGCTCAGGCAGATCGGCCATGACCTCCAGTACATCGATGTCGGCGGCGGCCTGGGTGTCGATTACGACGGCAGCCGCAGCACCTTCCACTCCTCCATCAACTACTCCTTAAACGAGTACGCCCGCGACATCATCTACAACATCATGGATGTCTGCGACCAGGAGAAGGTGCCCCATCCGACGGTGGTCTCCGAGAGCGGCCGGGCCGTGGTGGCCCACCACTCGGTGCTGGTGCTGGAGGTCTTCGGCAATATCCAGAAGGTCTCCGGCCAGATCGACGAGACGGTGCCGCCCAGCAGCACCCACCGCCTGGTCAAGGAGGTGTGGGACACCTTCACCCACATCAACCCCGACAACCCCCTGGAGGCCTACCACGACGCCCTGCACTGGCGGGAGGAGACCCACAACCGCTTCACCCTGGGGCTCTTGGATCTGGAGGTCAAGGCCGAGGTGGAGCGCCTCTTCTGGCTGATCGGCGCCCGGGTCCTCGAACTGTACAAGGGCGACGAGTATGTGCCCGACGAGATCCTGGAGCTGGAGAACAGCATGGGCGACCAGTACCTGTGCAACTTCAGCGTCTTCCAGTCCCTGCTGGACCATTGGGGCATCGGCCAGCTCTTCCCGATCATGCCCCTGCACCGCCTGCTGGAGGAGCCCCGGCGCAAGGGCACCCTGGTGGACATCACCTGTGACTCCGACGGCAAGGTGTCGAAGTTCATCAGCCTGTACGAGGACGGCATGGACACCCTCCCCCTCCACGACCTGAACGGCGAGAGCTACAAGATCGGCATCTTCCTCACCGGCGCCTACCAAGACATCATGGGCGACCTGCACAACCTCTTCGGCCGGGTGAACGAGGCCCACGTCTTCTTGGACGAGGACGAGGAGTCGGGGTACTACATCGAGGAGATCATCCCCGGCACCACCATGGAGAAGGTCCTGGCCCTGGTGCAGTACACGGAGAACGACCTGGCGCGCAAGATGAAGTCCCAGTTCGACCGGGCGATCAAGGAGGACCGCTTGCGGCCCAACGAGGCCATGCGGTTGCTGAGCGAGTATGAGAAGGGGCTACAGGGGTATACGTATTTGGATTTGCGGTGACGTGACTGCCACTTAGGCTGGTGGACGGAGTGCAGTGGGGAGAGCTAATCAGGATTAATACGGATGGCAAAAATAGTTTTGACTCCTTTTCCCCCTTAAACGACTCTGCCCTGGTGCCGGAATCGCTCAGATGCTGTTCGAGGATGGTGAAGGACGTTGTGGGGTAATGGTGCTTCGCCACATCAATGCAGAATGTCGGGTTGGCCGCAGGCTAGCGCCCCTTCTTTGACAAAATGGTGAATTCAATTCTACGCCTATTAAATTCTTCCTGAATCCAGTAGGCAAGCTTGAGCATCAAAATTACGAACACAAGGACAAATTTCATCCTGTTGTCACTATCTTTCCAGGAATACGTTCTTTCCACTGAATTTCCATCCACGTCCTTCCCTCCAGCAAAGACATGAAACGTTTCGCATGGTTGTACCTTTGCACCTTCTACTAGAGCATTAACCCGCTCCTTCAACGCATTGACCATTGAATCTTCAAACTTGTAACCCTTTCTGTGCGAAAAGCGATTTCGGATGTCGTTGATTTTGTCCAATACAGAGCAGAGGGTTTGATCCATGCCAAGATTCTTTGCTACCACCAACTTTATTTTGAACGAAACAAACGTTCCGTCATAAAGATCGTCGGTCCTGGTAAGTTTGCTCGCCCAAAGGTTTAGTACTTCCTCCAAAATTAGGTGTGCCCGTAGTATGCACGTTGCTTCATCAGGGATGCTGATCATCGCCAAGTAATCTTGATGATCAAAGATTCGATTGAAATCCCCGCCAACTTCGATGTGCTGTTCATCCATCATCTCACCTCTGATATTTGTTTGCGAGGTCTCCATGAACACACAGGAACACACAGGGACGTTGTTGCTTTATTGCTTTATCCGCCCGGCATCGCCGTTCAGCAGCCCGCGCCTGAGGACGCAAGCCACGCCGCAAGAGATCTCCAGCCAAGAGGCATCCTCGCCCCCATCTCCTGACACGAATAGCCCGGCTGCCCGGTGCCGGTTACGCCACCTGCCGCCTGATGGCGTAACCGCTCCTGCTGGATGCGCGGGCAACGGTGTTGGCCGAGAGACACCCATCAGCTGCTGCGCGCCGCTTTTAATTTCTCGGTCCACCCCGGCAGGTGGTCGGCAATGGCCCGGGCCGGCCGCGCCTTGCAGGTGTCCAACACATAGGCGCAGAGCAGGGGGAAGATGATGCTGTACTCCCCCCACACCTGCACCAGCTTGTCCTCGTCGGCGGACTGGTACTTGCCCCAGGTCACCGCCTCGCCAAAGGTGCAGCTGGAGAGGCTCCCCTCCCGCTCCACCGCCGTGCCGATCTGTAGCCCCCGGTCGGCCCCCTCGAAATCGATGTTGAGGATCTGGCTGATGGTGGGACCGGTCTGCTGGATGAAGTTCTTGGGGCCGCCGCCGCCCAGCTCCACGAAACCGGTGTGGCCGGAGGCATAGGCCACGGCCGCCGAGTCCAGGATGTCCTTCTGGGGGGAGAGGACCACCGGCAGCCCCTCCAGGTCGGTGCGGGCCAGGTTCATGGCAATGGAGTGGTTGGCCATGGAGTCCCAGAACACCGGCACCTTGGCTAAAGCCGCCCGGATCACGAAGCTCCGCTCCGGGTAGCGGGCCTTGGACGCGGCCCACAGCCCCAGTTGGTAGTTGAACTCCCAGCTGGCCAGCGGCCGTTGCGAGAGGGCCGGGTAGCAGTCACGGACAAAGGTGCGGACCAGCTCATCCTGGGCCTCCAGGGTCTCCTTCTCGCGGATGCCGATGTCGTAGATGCGGGTGTCGCCGCACTCCCGCAGGTAGTTGTCGTCCTGGGCCGGGTGGATGGACTTCACCGGCAGGCCAAAGGCGAAGTGCAGGTCGTGGTAGACCTGGGCGCCGGTGGAGCAGATGACGTCGATGAAGTTGTTCTCCAGGAGTTCGACCACCAGACCGCCCAACCCCCCGGCAATGCCGGCGCCGGCGATCCCCAGCCAGATGGTATCCCCCCCCATGATCATCTTGTGGTAGAGACGACTGGCCCGATAGACGTTTCGGGCCTCGAAACAGGTGCCGCCCATGTACTCGACCAGACGGGAGGCGCTGATGGACTTGCCCAGGCCAACCGGCACAATGTCGGCGGACTTGGCGAAATGTGATGCGTTGCACTTGGTCATGAAGGCACCTCGATATAGGGTTTAATGAGTTCTACGGTAAATCCCGGTGGGAGATAAAGACCGTCTCCGTCTGCCCCTGCAGCAGCAGGCGCAAGCGCTCCGCTATGGCCACCGAGCGGTGCTGGCCCCCGGTGCAACCGATGCCGATGGTCAGGTAGCTCTTGCCTTCGCGCTGGTACTGGGGAATCAGAAAGGTGAGCAGGGGGAGGAGGCGATCGAGAAACTCCCGGGCCAAATCGGTCTCCAGGACAAAGGTGGCCACCGCCGAGTCCTGCCCGCTCAAGGGTTTCAACTCCTCGACAAAATAGGGGTTGGGCAGGAAGCGGACATCAAGGACCACATCCGCCTCCTGGGGGATGCCGTGCTTGAAGCCGAAGGAGACCAGCCCCACCTGCAGGACCTGGGGGACCCCCTTGGCGTCGCGGCGCATCTCGCTGCGCAGGCCATGGGGGGTAAGGCGGGAGGTGTCGATGACCATATCGGCCAGGGCCTTGATCCGGGCCAAGAGCACGCGCTCGGCCCGGATGCCGGCCCGCACCGACGGGCTGGCAAAGGGGTGGCGCCGACGCATCTCGGAGTAACGGCGCAGGAGGACCTGATCCTCGGCCTCCAGAAAGATGATGGTCAGTTCATGGCCGCCACCCTTGAGTTGCTCGATAATCGCCTGGCTGTCGGTGACAAAGCCGTGATCCCTGGCATCCATGCCCAGGGCCAGACGCGCCAGTTCCGGCCGTTTTTGGGCATCCGCCAGCAGCCCGGGGAGCAGAAAGGAGGGGAGGTTGTCGATGCAGTAGTAGCCCGCATCCTCCAGGGCCTTGACCGCCGTGGTCTTGCCGGCGCCGGACATGCCGGTGAGCAGGATGATTTTTTTGCTGTCGGTCATGGCGAAAGGGGTGAGGGTGAAAGCGAGGGGCGAAAGGGACGAAGGTCCCGGCTAGCAAACGGGAGGCGGCGAGGGGGTGCCCCCGCCGCTCAGGTCGGGATCTTATGCTTCCTGCGGAACTTGGCGGGCAGGATCCCCAGCTGTTCCCGATACTTGGCCACGGTGCGCCGGGCGATCTTGATGTTCTCCTTGGCAAACTCCTCCGAGATCGCCATGTCGCTCAAGGGCTTCTCCGAGTTCTCCTCCTGGAGCATCTGGCGCATCTTGACCTTGATGCTCTCCGAGGCCATGGCGTCCTCTCCGTCGTAGCGCTCGATGGAGGAGTTGAAGAAGTACTTCAGTTCGTAGATCCCCTGGGGGGTGTGGACGTATTTGTTGGTGGTGACCCGGCTGACCGTGGACTCGTGCATGCTGATGTCGTCGGCCACATCCCGCAGGATCAGGGGCTTCAGGCAGGTGGGGCCTTTTTCGAAGAATTCCAGCTGAAACTTGACCAGACTCTCCACCACCTTGTAGATGGTGCGCTGGCGTTGCTGGATACTCTTGATCAGCCACATGGCCGAACGCAACTTCTCCTGGATATAGCCCTTGGTCTCGGTGGCCGCCTCGGTGGAGATCCCCTTCTGGTCCTTCAGGATATCCTTGTAGAAGTTGCTGATCTTCAGCCGGGGCAGGCCGTCGTCGTTCAGCTGGATGATATACTCGTCATCCATCTTGTAGACATAGACATCGGGGATGACAAAGTGGGCCTCCTCATCGCTGAAGGCCCTGCCCGGGTGCGGGTTCAGGCCGGTAATCACCGCCACCGCCTCCAGGACCTCCTTGATGGGGAGCTTGGCGACCTTGGCGATGGCGCCGTAGTTTCTGGTCTCCAGGTAGTTCATGTAGTCGCGGACGATGAGGCTGGCCGTGGAGTCGCTCACGTCGCCCCCTTCTCGCACTCTTGGTCTGGTTCGCCGGATTTGGCTTCCGTCTGGGGCCGGAACGGCGCGAGTGCCTGGCGGGC
>CAYSFY010000078.1:3489-4874 GCA_964430285.1 uncultured Desulfobulbia bacterium | reverse complement strand
TCAGGGTGAGGTGGGCCAGCTGCAGGAGGAGACACTCCTTGAGGTTGCGGGCGCCAACGCCGGAGGGGTCCATGTCCTGGAGCATGGCCAGCACCCGCAGCACGGTCTCGGGCCTACTGCCGGTGGCCTCGATGATCTCCGCCTCATCCACCTCCAGGAAGCCGTCCCGGGTGAGATTGCCGATCATGAACAGCCCGACCTCCTCCTCCTCGGCGGTCAACTCGTTGAACTTCAGCTGCCAGAGAAGGTGGTCCTCCAGGGTGGTCTTCTTGGTGAGGATATCCATGCGCGAGGGCAGGTCGCCGTTATCGCGCTCCTTGAAGGAGGATGAGGTATCGTACTCATTTTCGTAATCGGACCAGTCGATCTCCTTCAGGCCGGCATTGTCCTCCAGACTGACCTCGGCGGTGCGGTCCAGCATGGGCATGGGCTCTTCCGGGGGCGGTGGCTCGCCGGTGATCTCCTGGAGGGACTCGTGGTTGTTGTCCGGGGTGTTGGTGTCCTCTTCCAGCAGGGGGTTCTGCTCAATCTCCTGCTGCACGGCGTCAGACAGCTCCAAGGTGGAGAGCTGCAATAACTTGATGGCCTGCTGCAGCTGGGGGGTCATCACCAGCTGCTGGGTCAATTTGAGTTGCTGTCTGAGTTCTAGGGCCATGGGTTGGGGTGGCTGGAAAAAGCGTTAAAGATGGCGTATCATCTTGGGTTCATTAAGCGTTTCTGGCAATAGCCGAGTTTTCCACATTGTAGAAATTTTTCAACAAATTACATACTAAAATTTTCGCCCAGGTACATTTTTCTGGCGGCCTCGCTGGTGATGATCTCCTGGGCCGTGCCATGGGCGAGGATGGTGCCGTTGTTGACAATATAGGCGTAATCACACACCGATAGGGTCTCGCGGACGTTATGGTCGGAGATCAGCACCCCCAGCCCCTGGTCACGCAGGCCGCGGATGATGGTTTGCAGATCGACGATGGAGAGGGGGTCGATGCCGGCAAAGGGCTCGTCAAGCAGGATGAAGCGGGGTTTGGTGGCCAAGGCCCGCATGATCTCCACCCGTCGCCGCTCGCCGCCGGAGAGGGCATAGCCCAGGTTGTCGGCCAGGTGGCTGATGCGCAGGTCTGCCATCAGCTGCTGGGTGCGCTGCCGGATCTCCTCCTTGGCGAGCCCCAAAGTCTCGAGGACGATGCGGGCGTTCTCGGCTACGGTCAACTTCTTGAACACCGAGGCATCCTGGGCCAGATAGGAGAGCCCACGGCGTGCCCGTTTGTGGATGGGCAGCCGGGTCAGGTCCTCGCCATCCAGCAGGATCCGGCCCTGGTCCGGCCGGATAAAGCCGGCGATGGAGTAGAAGGTGGTGGTCTTGCCGGCGCCGTTGGGCCCCAGGA
>CAYSFY010000078.1:0-3479 GCA_964430285.1 uncultured Desulfobulbia bacterium | reverse complement strand
ACCGTCCACCACGGTGCGGCTCTGGTAGCGCTTGACAATCTGGCGGGCCTCAAGGATCGACATGGCGGGTCTCAGGGCCTTTTGGTTGCGGGCTTGGTGTCGTCGGGATAGAAATAGGCCTTGACCCGCTCCCCTTTTTTCTTGCCCCGTTCGACGATGCTCTTACCCTCGTCGAGATAGAGGACAAAGGTGTCGCCAGTGACCAGGTTGTTCTCCTGCCACACCTTGGTGTTGCCGGTCAGCACCACCTTGCGTTCATCCGAGAAGTACTCGGCCTGGTCGCCGGTGGCCACCCACTCCTGCTTGGTGATCTCCACCTTGCCCTTGGCCAACAGCCGCCGGATATCCCGGCTCTCCGTCGTCGTGGCGGCTGCTGGGGCAGGACCGGCACCGCCAGCGTAATAGACCGTCATCTCGTCGGCGTGGATGGTGAGTTCGTCCTGTTTAGCCTCCACCCGGCCCGAGAAGTAGACGGAGTTCTCCTTCTGGTTGGCCAACATCTGGTCGGCCTCGATCTGCACCGGGGTCTTGGGCGGCGCGGCCCAAATGGGGGCGGCGGTGGTGAACAGGAAGAGAGCGATGGCGGTGGTGGCGAGTTTCATAGGTAATATTTTTTCGTATTGGTAGTAGGGGGTTACACCCGTAGGGTGGGCAAAACGGTTCACCTTGCCCACCGTTTCACGGTGCCAATCGAGGTGAATTTCTTTCTCGCGATCATCACCAGCATCCGGTGGGCAGGTGAAACGCTTGCCCACCCTACCCTTGCGCGCTGCATTGACGGAGACAGCTCACCCCGCATGCTCGGGATAGAGGGCCAGGATATCGGCCTCCCGGGCCGGGGTGACCCCGCGCTCGGTGATCAGGCCGCTGATCAGCCGGGCCGGGGTGACATCGAAGCCGTAATTGGCGCCCCTGGTGGACTCCGGGGCAATGGCCACGGTCTCCATGGTGCCGCTCCGGGTCAGGCCGGTGACGAATTTGACCTCGGCCTCGGAGCGCTCCTCAATGGGGATCTCCCGGACCCCGTCGCGGATCTGCCAGTCAAAGGTCGACGAGGGAAGGGCCACATAGAAGGGGACCCCGTTGTCATGGGCGGCCAGGGCCTTGAGGTAGGTGCCGATCTTGTTGGCCACGTCACCGCTACGGGTGGTGCGGTCGGTGCCGACAATGACCATGTCCACCTGGCCATGCTGCATCAGGTGGCCACCGGTGTTGTCCGGGATCAGGGTGTGGGGCACCCCCTGCTCTCCCAGCTCCCAGGCGGTGAGGCGGGAGCCCTGGAGCCAGGGCCGGGTCTCGTCCACCCAGACATGGACCGGGATGCCGGCCTGGTGGGCGGCGTAGATGGGGGCGGTGGCCGAGCCGTAGTCCACAAAGGCCAACCAGCCGGCATTGCAGTGGGTGAGGATATTGACCGCTCCGCCGCCCTTGGCGATACTCAGGGCGCGGATGATTGCCAGGCCATGCTCGCCGATGCGGCGGCAGAACTCGGCATCCTCATCGGCAATCTCCCGGGCCACGGCCCGGGCCCGGGCGCGCTTGGCAGTCAGGGTCGATTCCGCGGCCATGGCCTGAAGCTGGCGGTCAACGGCCCAGGCCAGGTTCTTGGCGGTGGGGCGCGTGGCGATCAGGGTGCGGGCGGCCTGCTCCATGGCGGCCTCCCAGCCACCATCGGGTGCGATCAGGGCGGCGGCGGCCATGGCGTAGCCTGCGGTGGCGCCAATCAGACCGGCGCCGCGGACGTGCATCTCCTGGATGGCGGTGGCGAAGTCAGCAACGGTTACCAACTCCTCAACGACGAACTGGTGGGGGAGGTGACGCTGATCAATGATGAAGGTGACGCTGGGGTCAGGACCAGACCAGATGGTCCGCGACGGTTTCCCGTGTACAAGCATGCCGTTGATCTCCTCTCTCTTAATATTGCCAGCCGCTGCCCACGGCCTCTTGCTTGACCGGCGCGGCCGCCTTCCCTTCCTTGGGCGCATCCTCTTTCTTGGCCAGAGAGCCCGCTTTCCACAACCCCTCTTTCTTGTCGCCAGTGGCCAGGGTCAACAGGCCGCGACCATCGAACTTGTCCTCCCACCAGCTCCCCTCGTACTTGCTGCCATCGGCCAGGGTGGCGGTGCCCATGCCGCTGCGGTGGTTATTTTCAAAATTACCCTTGTAGACCGAGCCGTCGCTATAGGTCATGGTCCCTGGGCCGTTAAACTTGTCGTTTCTGAACATCCCTTCGTACTTGGCGCCTTCCTTGGTGGTATAGACCCCCTTGCCGCTAAAGGCGCCGTACTCGAAGTCGCCCTCATAGACCGAGCCATCGGCGGCGGTGTATTTGCCCTTGCCATGGTAGCGGCCATTTTTGAACTCCCCTTCATAGAGGGAGCCGTCGGGATAGGACTTCTGGCCCTTGCCCTCGAACTTACCCTCCTTGAAGGTACCGGTATAGGTTGTCTGGTCCTGGTAGGTCTTGGTGCCCTGGCCGTTGGGCTTGCCATCCTTGAAGGCACCGCTGTATTTCATGCCGCCGAAATAGCTGGCAGTGCCTTGGCCCGCTTGACAGTCCCCCTCCAGGCACTCGGCGCGCAAGAGAGCGGGGATGAGGATCAGGAAGAGGATGAAGCTGAGCCGGAAAACGAGGTCCATGGGGAACGAGGCGATGAGTAGTCTAAATGATGAGTGCCCGGGGCAAAGGGGGTGTGGAGGGCGGTCCTCCAAAGTTGATGGAATCGCAAAAAAACGTGAAGCTGACCATCTGCCAATGCAATTTCAATGTGTTACTGGGCGTGCCAGCGGCGGTTGAGCGATTTTTGCGAAACCGTCAAAGTTCAACCAAGCAGAACTCACCGTAAACCGTTAACCGGCAACCGTCAACCTGAGCCGTGATATTTATTGCACCCTGGCCAAGGTCAAGGCCTCAACCCCGGCCGCACCGGCTGCCATCAGGACCTTGGCGCACTCGTTTAAGGTGGTGCCGGTGGTGAAGACATCATCCACCAACAACACCCCGCGGCCCTGGACCCGCCCTGCTTGCGACACGGCAAAGGCGCCGCCCAGGTTCTGACGGCGCTCCCGGCCGCTCAGGGAGACCTGGGGATGGGTCACCCGGGTGCGCCGCAGGAGCTCCGGGGCGATGAGCCCTCTCTGCTCGGGGAAGAGGAAGCGGGCCAGAACCAAGGCCTGGTTGAAGCCCCGCTCCCTGAGCCGCGTGGGATGGAGCGGTACCGGCACGATCAGCTCCGGCGGCGTCAGGTCCGCGAGCAACGCCACCTCCCGGGCCAAGGCCTGGAAGGTGGCCCGGCCCTGGGTCTTGCCCCCGTACTTGAAGGCATGGACCAGGGGCGCGCTCTCCTGGTCATAACGAAAGATGGCCCGCGCCCGGCTGAAATGGGGCGGCTTGCCCAGGCAGCTGCCGCAGAGGTGGCTTGCGCCGCTACCGCTAAACTCCACCCCGCAGCAGAGGCAGATGGGCGGCCGGATCACCT
>CAYSFY010000077.1:13559-18669 GCA_964430285.1 uncultured Desulfobulbia bacterium | reverse complement strand
GCTGGAGCGTGATAGTGATGACTCGATAATTGGCTGAAGATCGATGGTAATCAGATATTGCTTAGTGCTGGCCCAGGACCCTTCAATCCCTCTGTAAAACCAATATCCTAACGCATCATAGAAATCAAGCACTTCCGACGTTTTTGACTGAGATTTGAACAAGCCTCGCCTAAACGGCAAGTGCAATCTCTGGTATTCAGGGAACCTGCGAGTGGGCCAACCTAAGGCCATGGCGGAGCACTCAGTTGACCTTCATCAATGGATCTTCAAACTATGACCATCATGAACGGCTTAGTAATCTCGTTTGAATCGGAGTCTGTCCCCCTCCTCATGGGCGAAGTGTTCGGCGTAGCAGCCCCACTCGATGGCCACCTGCAGAATTCTCTCCGCCTCATCCTCACTGAAAAAAAGCCTTCCAGTTACCGCTGAAAAATGTGGTGAGAGACGACGAGGATCCCCTTCGTGGTGGGGATGCGGCGCTCGCGCCACGGTTCGATCAGGTCGGTGCCCAGGGTCTTCCCCATCACTTCCGTTCCTGGCGCATGATGTGTTCGATGGAGAGGCAGGCCTGCTGGCCCATGTGCTCGAAACTGTCGAAGGCCGCCTGATCCAAGGCCCTGCGGCTGGGTTGGCGGTCGGCATAAAAGAGGCCGATGGACTTGCCGCCCACGAAGATGGGGGTGAGGAAAAAGGCCTTGGCCCCCAGGATGTCCCGGATCTGGGTGGTGACCAGTTGGGAGAAGCCGCTATCCATGATGTTCTTCACCCAGAGGCCTGCCCCCTTGCCGAACAGGGTGTCGGAAAAGGGGTTGCCGATGCCGGTATCCACCGGAAAGACGAACTGCTCCAGCAAGGTCTCGGCATCGCAGCCGAGAACGTACTTGGCCCGGATCTGGGCGCGGACCGGGGAGTAGAGGGCAAAGACGGCGCGGTCCATGCCCACGCCGCGATGGATCCCCTCCAGCAGGATCTCCAGCACCAGATTGAGATCGGGCTTGGAACTCAGGATGCCGGAGAGCTCGCGCAGCACCTTGAGCTGCAGGGTGAGGTCGGGAGCGGGGAAGCTTAAGGCCGGGCCGTCCTCGCCGTCGCGGCTCACCCCCTCCTCCCAGCCGGGGATCAGCCGGGCCACATTCTGGGCACCGTAGTTCTTGGCCACCTCGGCGGCCAGTTTGGCGTTCCCCTTGAGCATCTTCTTGCCCGCCGCCACGGTGATGCCGGCAAAGTCGGCGATCTCCCGCGTCGCCTTGTCAACGGCATCGCTCTCCCACCCCTGGGAAATGACTGCGGCAAAATTTCGCCCCAAGCGGATGCAGCGAGAGCGGCCATCCTGGGCGTTGGGGTTGGCGAGGAAGCGGTTTAAGGTGGGACTGAGCTTCCAGTTGGCGATCAAGCTTCTGGTCAGCTCCTCGAAGGTAAAGCCCAAGGCCTGCTTCTGGGCCTGGGATGGCGAACGTCCCGGCTTGTTCTGCGCCTGGCGCAGGGCGTCGATCTCCTCCTCGCTGGCCGTGCAGTAGAAGGCCATGATCCCCAAGTCCAAGAGCAGGGTGGCGATGAAGATCTCCTCGATATTCCCTTCCCCCTTCTGTTCGGCAATGGCCCGGACCTGCACCGCGGCATGAAAGGCGTTGGCCATCAGCTCCTTGACCTGATCGCGGTACTCGCTGGTCAGCAAGGAGTCGATGATGGCCAGGGAGAGGGAGAGTTCCCGTACCGACTCGAAGCCCAGGACCAGCACGGCGCGGGTGATGGTGCTGGTGACCGGACCGGCCGAGGCGTAAAAAGAGCTGTTGGCGAATTTGAGGATGCGGGCGGTCAGGGCCGGGTCGCGCAGAATGGCGCTGGCCAGCTCGCTGGTGGAGGAGTGGTGGGAGGCCGCCAGATTGGAGATGGAGGTGACGGTGGACTTAAAGATCGGCATCTCCCGCTTATTGATCCGGGCCACCCAGTCGTCAAGTTGATCTGCCATGGGGTTTCCTCTGGTGCATATTGTTCGCTGACGGTTCCTGGGCCGCAACCCTCTCCGCCAAGGCCTTGGCCACTTGGGTGAGGAGAAGGTGCCTGCTGACCGGTTTTTGCAGAAAGGCCCTGATCCCCGCCTGCCGCAACTGATCTTCATCCATGAGCGCACCGTAGCCGGAGGTGAGCATGATGGGCAGGTCGGGCCTGAGGGCCTGGACCTTGGCGGCCAGTTGGCTGCCGGTCATGGCGGGCATGGTCTGATCGCTGAGCAGGAGGTCCCACTCGCTTGGTCTCCGGGAGATGGCCTGCCAGGCCTCCAACCCATTGCTAAAGGTCTCCACCCGATACCCCGCCTGGACCAGAAACTCCCTGATCACCTCCCGCATGAAGGGCTCGTCATCCACGACCATGACCAGTTCGTGGCCCTGGGCGGTGGGCGGGGTAACTTCCATAACCGGCGTGTGTGCCTTCTGGGTAATGGCGGGCAGGTAGACCTCGAAGGTGGTGCCCCGGCCCGGCTCGCTGTTGACCACGATGCCGCCCTGATGGCCCTTGACTATGCCATGGGTCACGGCCAGACCCAAGCCCGTGCCCTTGCCCAGCTCCTTGGTGGTGAAATAGGGGTCGAAGATCCTGGCCCTGGTCTCCTGGTCCATGCCGCAGCCGGTATCGCTGACCGTGAGCACCAGATAGCTGCCAGGGGGGAGATCGGAGCCGCTATCCGTCATGGTGTAGCCAAGGAGCGCCTTTTTGAGCAGCGTCACCTGTAACACCCCGCCCTGGTCGGCCATGGCCTGAAAGGCATTGGTGCACAGGTTCATGATCAGTTGATGGATCTCGGTGGGGTCCGCCAACACCGTGTCCTGGGCCTGGATATCCTGACGAATGTCAATGGTGGTGGGGATGGATGCGCGCAGCAGCTTCAAGGCCTCCTTGATCACCAGGGAGATCTGTAGCGGCGACTTCTCCTGGTGTTGCTTGCGGCTGAAGGTGAGGATCTGGCGCACCAGGCTGGCGGCCCGATCCGCGGCGGTGCGCACCTGGCGCAGGTCATCGCGTAGCCCCTGGACCTCATCGCTCTCCCGGATCATGGCCAGATCGGTGTAGCCGATGATGGCATTCAATATGTTGTTGAAATCGTGGGCAATACCGCCGGCCAGGGTGCCGATGGACTCCATCTTTTGGGCCTGGCGCAGCTGCAACTCGGCGTGTTTCTGGGCGGTGACGTCGCGGATGATGGCCAACAGGTTGCCGTCATCGCCAAGGTCAATGCGGCTTAAGGTGACTTCGGTCTCCACCCGTCCGCCATCGCAGCGTATATGCCGCCACGGAAAGGCTTGGCTCTCGCCCTGCAAGGCCGCGGCGACCTTCTCCCTCAACATCTCCAGGGCCGGGCGGTCACCCTGTTGCCTGTCCGCTGAAAAGGCGAGCAGCGGTTTGTTGATGATTTGATCTCGGTCATAGCAACCGAAGAGTTCCCGCGCCTTTTCGTTACACTCCTTGATGGTATCGTTGCCCACGATCACAATGGCATCACCGGCCGACTCAAAGAGCAAGCGGTAGCGATTCTCGCTGTCGCGCAACGCCTCTTCCGCCCGTTTGCGCTGGGTGATGTCGCGTACCGTTTCGATAGCGGCGTGGATGTTGCCCTGGGCGTCCCGGAGCGGACTGGCCGAGACCTCCATATGGATCGTGCTGCCGTCGATGGCGGTGGAGGTGGTCTCCCGGCGGTGGATGTTGCCGTCCGCGAAACAGAGGACCAGCAGGCAGCCGTCGCAGACCTGGTCCCGGCCATTGTAGGCCCGGTAACATACCTCCCCCGCGTGGTCGCCTTGTTTCTTTTTGCAGGTCTCGTTTTGATAGAGGATTCTAAACTCGCGGTCCTGCACGGTGAGGCCGTCGCCCAGAGCGGCGAGCACCGCTTCCAGCTTGTTTCTCTCCTCGACCAGGGCAGCGGCGGCCTGCTTGCGGTCGCGGATGTCGCGGGCCACCGAGATCATGTACTCCCTATCCGCCTGGCGGATCAGTCTGGCATTCACCTCAACGGGCAGACGGGAGCCGTCCTTGTGGATCTGTTCGCCCTCGAAGACATGGCAGGGCTTAGTGCGCAGATACTCGACCCCCTGTTGCCACGTGGCGAGGTCCGGGTCGGTGGCGGAGATGTCGATGACGCGCTTGGCCAGCAGCTCTTCCCGCTGGTACCCCAGCAAGGTGTGCGCCGCCTGATTGATCTCCAGGAAACGGCTGGTCTGGGTATCGATCACGTAGACCGCGTCACTGCTCTGATCGACGAGCCCCCGGAAGAGGCGGAGTTGCTGGTGCTCTTGGTGATGTCGCCGGGCCCGGGCATAGAGGTCGGCCAACCGCTCCAGGGCCAATAGCTCCTGGGGGGTGTAGGCGGCCTCGGCATTGGCCACGCACATGAGGCCGATGAGCTGGTCGCCAGTCTCCACGGGGACCGCGAGCAGACGGTGGATGGGCAGCGTGCCCAGCAGCCGCTCGCCGGCGCGGGCGGCAGCGGCGGGGGTGTTGGCAAGGAGGGGGCCACGGTTTTGTAGCATCCACGCCCACACACCTTGGGCCTCGGGAGATGCCGCTGGGGTCATCCCCTCGGGGGTGGCGGGGGTGCGCTGTTTGCTGACCATGGTGATCTCTTGGCCGTTGTCACTCTCAAGGTGAGCGATGAGGCCGACCGCGCTGCCCGTCAACTCCAGGGACTTGGTGACCACGGTGGCGGCGACGTCCGCCAAGGAGCCCGGCGAAAGGAGGCCCATGGCGATTTCACCCAAGGCCAGCTGGAGTTGTGTCTCATGATTCATGGGGTCTTGTGCCATACTCAATATTTCTTGCCTGTGCTCGGGCGGCTTCCTTGCCATACTGCGCATTCAAAGTGGATGAAATCGCAACAAGTCGTGGAGTTGACCATCTGCCAATTTAATTCCAAAGAGGTTACGTGGCGTGCCAGCGGCGGTGGAGCGGTTTTTGCGAAACCGTCAAAGTGTACTCCATCCCCACTGTATAACTGCTTTCGAGGCGAAGGTCGATAACGTTTGCGGGGGCTACGGAAAAATTGATGGAATCGCAAGAAGTCGTGAAGCTGACCATCTGCCAATGCAATTTGAATGTGTTGCGGGGTGTGCCAGCGGCG
>CAYSFY010000077.1:8387-13549 GCA_964430285.1 uncultured Desulfobulbia bacterium | reverse complement strand
CCCCCAAGCCGGATGGTCTCTACCGCACCGCAAGCGGAGAGTCCAGCACTATCCCGCCGGATTAGCGGATGACATCCTGTTTTTTGGCAATTTGCCCCTGGGTCGCCCCCTCTTGCTGATGCCCCAGGGAGTTGACCGCCCCTGCCAGCCGTTCCCCCAGGATGCGGCAGATGTTGAAGTTGATCTTGGCCACGATGAAGGGGAAGAAGTGGAGGTCGTTCCGCATCCGTTGGTAGTCGAAGCGTAGGGCCAGGACCCTGGTCCTTGCCCGGACGTCGGCGGTCCTGCTATTCTCGCGCACGTAACCGATCTCGCCGAAGACCTCTCCCGCCGTCAGGATGGCCAACCGTTGTGTGGTCGCGCCCACTTCGCCGTGGTGGATCACCTCCGCCTCCCCTTCGAGGATCAGGTACATGCTCCTGCCGATGCTTCCTTGGGCCACCAACAGGCTGCCTGGGGCGAACTCGTGGAGTTCCGAGATGAGGATGGCCTTTTTGATCTGGTACCGGGACATCCCCTGGAACAGGGAGCTCCGGGCCAAGGCCCCTTGGTCGATGGACATGCGCAGGATCTCGTAGAGACCCACCAGGCGGAGGCGGGACATGAGCAAGGGTGCGACCAGGATGAGCGTCAGCCACGCGAAGAGCAGGCCGCCCGCGGCAGTCAGGCCCATCTGGGCCACAAAGGAGAAGCCGGAGAGGGTGAGCAGGGGGCATCCGGCCAGCAAGGCGATGGCCGTGGTCCCCATGGGGGCGGCCTCTTCCCTGACTGCGGTCAGCACCGCCTGGCCGTAATCCGGGGTCGTCCGGCACAGGTCGCTGTAACGGCTGAAGAGATGGAGGGTCCCGTGCAGCAGAAAGCCGCAGCTCAGGATGCAGGCCATGGCGGTGCCAATGGTAAGCGGGAGTTGAGCGGCAGCCATGAGACCCACGGTCATGGCCAGGGGGATCACCGTGAGGATCAGCGTGGCCAGCCCGCCAAAGGGGGAGACGAACATCAACGACACCAAGAGCAGGACCACCCCAGCCTGGATCAGCAGGGAGTTGACCCAGGCGTGGCGGAGGAGCGGGGCGGACTGGTTGGCCATCAGGCCCTCGCCGCTGACAGTGGCTTGGATCTCCTCGCCAGCCAGGTTGGCGATCACCCCCTTCAGTTCCGAGATCGCGGCGTTTAGCCGGTCGGAGTCGGTGGTCTGCTGGTGGACCACGATGGTGGCTTGCCGCAGGTCAGGGGTGGCGTAGGGTGCGAGTTCCTGGCGGTTGAAGAGCAGGAGGTACTGGGCCACCAGCTCCTTTTTTCCGGGGGGGCGGTAATGTTTGGAGCTGCCGCCGTGGAACTCCCGGTTGGCCAGGGAGAGGAGATCGGCCAGGGAGGTGCTGCCCTGAAACTCGCCCTGCTTCTCCAAAAACTGTTGGATACGGGTCAAGCGCTCGATATTCCGGGGCTCCAGAAAGGCCTTCTCTTTGTTGGCAACGAGGGTGATGCGGAAGGTCTGATGGCCGGTAAGCTTCCCGTGCAACTCTGTGATCTGGGTGCGCAGGGGGGTTGACTCCCTGAACAGGGCTGTGGGGTCCGCGGAGACGGTGAGCCGCGTGCCCAGGGAGAGGGAGAAGGCGGTAAAAAAGAGGGCAAAGGCCACGATGGAGCCGGGAGAGCGGATGACCAGCGGCACCACGCGGCCCAGGCCACCTGGCCCCTGGGGTTGGCGCGCCTCCTCCTGCCCCGGGGGGGTGGCGGTGAGCCAGCAGAGGAGATGGGGAAAGAGCAGCATCAGGGCAACCCCGTTGGCCAGGACGGCAAGGGTGGCAACGATGGCGAACCCTTTGATGGCCTCGATCCCCGTGGTCGCGAAGGGTGCGATGCCGACGGCCATGACGGTCACGGTCATCAACAGGGGGAGGCCCAGCACCCGCAGCTGGCAGCGTACCCCCAGGGAGGAGCGATCCCGTGCCCCTTTTTGCCGGCAGAGGAAGACCGCCTGGACGGTGCTGATAAAGGCCACGGCAATGGCGAGGGGGGGGAGCAGGGCGCCGGCAATGGTCAGGGGGATGCCGGTCCAGCCCATGAGCCCCAAGGTCCAGAGCAGGGTCAAGGCCGCCGTGAGCAAGGGGACCAGGGCCGAGGACCAGCAGCGGCTAAGGAGCAACACCACCAGGGAGACCACCAGGGCGAAGGCCGGGGCCAGGCGCAGGCAATCGTTGACCAGGGTGGCGTGGCATTCCGCTTCCAGGCGCTGGGGGCCGATGGCGAAAACCTCCTGAAACTCGTGGACATGGGCGTTGACCAGGGCGTTGAGGGCGGTGTGCCGTTGCCGGGCGACCCCTGCCCCGGCGCCTGCCTCCTTAAGGGAGAGGGTGATGGCGGTCCAGGTGCCGGTCCGGGAGAGGAGGTTCCCCGCGACCAGGGGATCGTTGGTCGTGAGGGCTAAGAGCCGGTCCAGCTCCCCCTGCCCCTTGGGGATGGTGGCGAGGATCTCCCCGCTCTCCAACTCTCCCCCCTTGCCGCGGATCAGGCGATGGGTGAAGAGGTCGTCGATCCCCGTCACAAACTCCAGGGCCCGCAACTCCTGATGGAGCTTGGAGAGCGCCAGCAGCTTGGCCTCACTCCACAAGGAGTCGTCCCGGACATAGACCCGGGTCAGTTGGTCGCTGCCGAACTGGCGCAGGGATTGTTCCCAGGTCTCCCGGTCCGGGTCGGAACGGGAGATCAGGCTGAAGGGGGTGGTGTCCGTCTTAAGATGCGGCAGGCCAAAGGCGGAGAGCAAGGAGACGGCCAGTAGGACGAAGAAAGAAAACCCGCGATAATTCCAGTTCATTCCGGTGCCTCTTCTGTGGTGGCGCCGGACCCCTCCTCCGGCTCGCCACCCTCGGCCTGCCGGGGGTTGGCGAAGATCATACCGGTAGAGAACATCTCCTCCGGGGCGCACTCCTCGGCGAAGACCGTGTGGCTCCTCTTGAGCAGGGTCTGATGGGGGAGGGCGAGCCCCTCCATGAGGACCATCCCGGCGCGCCAGCTCTGGCCCTCGCTCTCTTGTAGGTCGTGACGGGTCTGGCGCTTGAGCAGGCGGCCGTCACGGTCCAGATAGTCGATGCGGGCGATCAAGAGGGTATCCTTGCGCACGAAGATCCGCCGCTGGCCATAGCCGGATGGTGGGGCGAGCTCCTCGTGGCGGGGTTGCGCGGCAATGACCCAATAGTCGATGCGGTCGATGCGGGCATCCTCGGTCAAACGGTAGCGGTGGGCGTCAGGGGCCTCCCCCAGGAAGTCGGCGGCGGCGAAGTCCGTATCCAGGAAGGGGGCGCTTGCCTGGGTCTGCCCCTTCAGCTCCTTGCCAAAGGCCGGGAGGTAGATGGCGCTTTTGGTCTCCCCCGAGGGGAGGCGTTGGACCAAGAGGGTCACCCCGGAGAGCTCGGAGGGGGCCTCGACCACCAGCAGGAAGCGGGCCTCCCCTGATGTAGTCTCCCGGAAATAGCTCTTCAGCGCGCGCACGCTCCGTTCGCCCCGGGGGCCGGTGAGGACCATGGTAAGATCCTCGCAGCGGGTGCCATGCTCCTCATGGCGGGCCAGGGCCTCGCGGATGATCTCGTCGCCGGTCGCTTGCCTCTCCGCGGCAAAGGCCAAGGGGGTAAAGGCAAACAAGGCCCAACAGAAGATGCCTGCCCAGGCGGCGAGGTTGTTGGTCATGGTCATCGACCCCTGGCGTCCTGGCGGATGGTCCGGGCGATCAGGGTGCTCAACTCCCCCCACAGCCGGCTCATGGTGGCCACCGTGCCGTCGTAGCCATTGGCGGCGGCGGAGGGCTTGCCGCCGAGGGTGGTCATGCGGGTGGCCACCGGCGCCTGCTGCCCCTGCTTCAGCAGGCGCCACTGGGCCAGCAGGGTGACCTCCCCGGCCTCGTCCTTTTCAAAGCGCATCACCTCCACCTCCACCCGGTAATCGGCGGGGGTGGGAGGGTGGTAGGGGGTGATGGCGACGTTGGGGGTGGCGAGGAGCAGGGAGAAGTTCAGGGCCATGGTCCGCATCAGGTCTTTTTGCAGGTTGCCCCCCCACTGGTTGAACTCGGAGAGGTAGAGGCGGTTGCCACCCTCGCGGGTGACGATCTGCGGCCGTTCGAGATACTGGGGCAGGCGCAGGGCCGCCACCTCCACCGAGAGGGGGGTGGTGCTGCCATGGCCGGTGGCTTCGGCCCCCTCGGCTGGGCTTAGGGCCAGGGGCTCCAGGGTGTAAAACTGCGTCGTCTTGGGGCTACCCGATACGCACCCCGAGCAGAGGAGCACGGTTGCCAGCATGGTCCCGAGCATGCGCCACACGGGTGGTCGTGGGGTAAAGGCCATCATCGCTCTCCCGAGTTTGGTTTGCCGAAGATCATGGAGTTGGGGTTGCGCTCCAAGAGGTCCATGAAGATGCGGATCGAGCGGGCGGTCTCCGCCAACTCGTCGGTCATCTGGATCAAGCGGTTTTGCAAGGGGGCGTCGCTCTTCAGGGTGTCACCGGCCAGGGACAAGGTCTCTTCCAGTTTCTTGATCGTCTTCTGCCCGGCAGCCAAGGTGTCGTTGACGTTGGCGGAGACCGGCCCCACGCTCCGGTCAAAGGTGGCGAGGGCCTTCTTGAAACCGGCCAGGGCCTCCCGCAGCTCCGCCCCCATGGTGTCCAACTCCATCTGGTCCAAGGTCTCCAGAAGATGGCCCACCGCGGAGGAGATCTGCTCCACGGTGCCGGGGATGGTGGGGATCTCCGGGTAACGCCCCTCATGGCCTGCCATCCGCACCGGGGTGTTGGGGTGCATGTCCAGTTCCACAAAGAGTTGCCCGGTGACGTAGCTCCCCACCTGTAGCCGGCCCCGTAACCCTTGCCGCACCAAGTTTTTGAAGAGCTCGTAAGGGGGCAGGGGTGTTGCCGTTGTCGCTGTTTTCGTCTCCTCCTGGCTGCCGATGAAGCGCTCCGGCTCCACTTCGATCAGCACCGGGATGAGGAACTCCCGGCCCGCCGGGTCCAGTTCGATGCGGATGTCGCTGACCTGGCCGATCCTGATCCCCCTGAGCTCCACCGGCGCCCCAACCTTTAGGCCGCGGACGGAGCCGTCGAAGAAGAGGACGAAGGGGATCTTCTTGGTGAATACCTGCTCTTGGGCACTCTGGTAGTTGTCGTGGAGGGTGAAGATG
>CAYSFY010000077.1:6098-8377 GCA_964430285.1 uncultured Desulfobulbia bacterium | reverse complement strand
GATGCCGTCGACACCCTCCTTGGTGCTCTCCAAGGTCTCCGGGGTGGCGAAGGCGATGCCGCCGAAGATCAGGGATTCCATGGAGGCGGAGTGGACGTTGACCCCGTCGGCACCCACGCTGAGGTCAAGACCGCTGGTGTTCCAGAAGCGGGTGTTGCCCTGGACCAGTTCGTCGAAGGGGGAGGTGATGAAGGCATGGATGAGGATGCTTTTCTGATCGCTCCCCAATTCGTAGCCCATCACCTCGCCGGCCCGCAGCCCCTGGTAGTAAAGGGGGGAGCCGACATCCAGGGAGTTCAGTTTGCTGGTGATCAGGGTGATCTTCTGCCCGGCCACGTCGGCATTGACCACGGGCGGGGCGTCCAGGCCCACGAAGTGGTCTTGGATGCTCCCCTGGCCCGGTTCGATCTCGATATAGGAGCCGGAGACCAGGGTGCTGAGCCCGGTCATCCCCCTGAGGCTCATGCGCGGCTTGACCACCCAGAATTGGGTGTTGCGCCGCAGGAAGGGGGTGGCCTCCTTGGCCATGTCCACCCGCAGGGTGACGTGGGTGAAGTCGGCACTGAAGGCGGCGGCGGTGACCACGCCGATCTCCAGATCCTTGTACTTGACCTTGGTCTTGCCCGCCTCGATCCCCTCCGCGGTCTTGAAGGTGATGGCGATCCGCGGCCCTTTCTCGGAAACGGTCTTGAAGATCAGCCAGCCACCGATCAGCAGGGTGAGGATGGGGATCAACCACACCAGGGAGGGGCCGCTTTTGCGGACCACCGGCGGCGGAAAAGGGGAGGCCTCCTGGCCCTGGGGGGAGAGGGGCGGGTGGTGGTCTCTCTTCATGCCCCATCTCTCCTGTTATCCCAGATCAAGCGGGGGTCGAAACTCTGGGCGGCGCACAGGGTCAAGACCACCACGCCGGCAAAAAAGATCGCCCCCACGCCGGGGGTAATGTTGGCCAGGGCCTCGAAGCGCACCAGGGCGGTGAGGATGGCGATCACATAGATGTCCACCATGGACCAGGAGCCCACCATCTCGGTGACACGAAAGAGAAAGGTGCGGTCCCTGGGGCGCCAGGGGGATTGCCGGCGGATGGAGAGCAGGAGGAAGCCCAAGGCGGTCAGTTTCAGGATGGGGACCACGAAGCTGGCAAAAAAGACGATCAGGGCCAGGACCCACAGGCCGCCGTCGATCAGGTGGATGACCCCGGAGAAGATGGTGTTGGGGGCGCCCTGGCCCAGCTGGATGACGGTCATCACCGGATAGATGTTGGCCGGGATGAGGAGGATGATGGCCCCCAGGCAGTAGGCCAGGGTCCGCTCCAGGCTCTCCTGTTTCCGTTGGTGCAGGGGGGTGGTGCAGCGGGGGCAGCGCTGGGACCCTGTCGCGGCAACCTCCTCCTCCGTGACCAGATAAGAGCAGGTGTGGCAATGGAGCAGGCCGCACTCCATGGCCGTGGCCCCTGGTTTGTTGCCCGCTGGCAGGCGACGGCCCCGGGACCAGATGAGCCCCGCATCGAAGTGGGCAGTGGTGGCCGCGAACACCAGCACCAGTCCCGTGAAACAGAAGAGAGCGGGGCCGGGGATGACCTGGGCCAGATCCTTGAGCTTCACGAAGGCGATCAATACCCCCAGCATGAAGACGGCAGGCAGGCTCCAGGGGGTCACGGCCTTGACCACCCTGAACAGCGGGCCAAGCCACGGCGGCCTGCGGCGTAGGGTAAGGGGGATCAGGATCGCCAGGGTGCCGGTGATGGTCAGCAAGGGGCAGAGGACCGTGGTCACCAAGACCAACAGCCCCAGTTCGCCCATGCCCAAGCGTTGCAGGGCGAAGGCACCGGAGGCGAGGAGGTTCTCCGCGGTGACGCCGCTCAACTTGAGGGAGAGAAACGGGAAGGCGTTGGCAAGCACCAAGAGCATCGCGGCCCCCAGGTTGAGGGCCAAGGCCCGTTCCAGGCCATGGGGGACACTCTCGTAGAGAAAGGCGCCGCAGCGGCGGCAACAACCCTTTTCGCCAGCCCCGAGGGGGTAAATGGTATGGAGGAGGTCGCACTCATGGCAGGCGATAATGCGCGGCTCCTTTGCCTCGGGGCGAGGGGGAGAGGGTGAATGACCGCTGCTGGAGGATGAGGATTCAGGGGTCATGCGAGCGTGTATCCCTTCATCTTTTGAGGTGCATGCCATGGGGGGCAAATTAGTTGGCTGGCGCTACGGTGTCAATCTTTTAAACGGCGGGAGGCCGCCGAAAGCCCGCCTCGCTCTTCAATCCAGTTATGCGCCAAGTGTTCC
>CAYSFY010000077.1:0-6088 GCA_964430285.1 uncultured Desulfobulbia bacterium | reverse complement strand
TGACCTCATAGTGTCACTTTGTATCATAATATTAATAATTTAATTAACCTGTTACTGTAACTTTTGACAGTAGATTTCACTTCGAGACATGCTTTATATACGAATTAAGTGAATGCCGTAAAGTCAACAGGTCGTCTTGCAACAGGTCGTATTGCAAAAGTCATGTTTACACTGGACGTTCAACAGAGACAATACCAACAACAAAAAAAGGAGGATGGCTATCGGGCAAATAGCGAGGACAGAAGGAACGAAGGACAGGGTGAGGCAAATAACTGAGTAGTGGAAACAAACAGGAGGGAACAAATGAAAATTCATACGAAAAAGGTAGGTATTGCGATAGCGCTTTTCGCGACATCGTTATTTATGCAACCTTCGGCACATGCTGCCGGTGGACTCATCAGCCAACTTTCAGGGGCAATCTTAGGCCAGAGCACAACCAATACGGGGCTCGGTCTCGACACTTTGCTCAACGGCACGGTCGGCCCCCAGCTCAACAGCCTGGACAGCGGAGTTTTGGTCAAATTGTTGGACAACCAGACAGACATGGTCCTGTTCACGCTCGACACGGGAAGCATCACCAAGTCATACATCAGCTACGGCGGTAAGCTGCTGAACACGGCGAGCCCCTTGCTCACCCCTGTCTTGAACACCCTCACCCAATCGGGGAGAGGGATTACTCGTCTGGCGATCCCGACGACCACGGAAGCGGGTGCCATGGCGGGCATTCCCACCAACTTGATCATCAATACTGTGTCTCCCATGCTTGCCAAGGAAGTTATGGCCGCCGTAAATTCGGTCACCGGCGGCGAAGTCAAGGCCCTGATCCCCATGCCGCTTAACCCGGCGAAGAGTTGCGAGAGCTGCCATCAAAACAAGGCCAGCATGATTCTGGCGATGACCGACGTGGTCAACAACCTCAAGTATCCTGGACTGGCGGCGGACGTCGCGTTTTTGGACAACTACTATGTCGCCGCTGATTACACCACCCTGCCCGACTCCATGATGTCCAAGGCGGTAAAGCATGAGTTATGGGAAGGGTGCGTCACCTGCCACTCCCAAGGCGCGAGCTTCGACCCCTTCCCCTCCGACAACTGGGTGCCGCGCTCCAACCCCAATGACGGACCCGAGGTGGCCAAGGCCTTTGGCAGCACCAACGATGTGAGCAAGACCTGCGGCAAATGCCATGCGGCGAACGCCGCGGCGTTCAACAAGGGCATCATGGGCACTCACCGTGGCCATCTGTGGGGATTCAACTATAACGATGTGGAAATAGAAGGAACCAACACCGAATCGAACTTTTTTTACGACCCCTTCGGTTCCACCCAGGCGGGTACGGACCTGAGCCGGTTGCCGGTGGACAGGAACTGCAAGAGAGTAAACGCCGGCTACTTCCAGGCCCGGGGCAGCTGCTCCACCTGTCATCAGAGCTGCTCCGACTGCCATTTGACCGGCCCGGGCAACAGCCCCACCGGTACCCTCGCTGATCTTGATATCTTGAAGGGCGTGCAGGGGACCGAGATTATCAACGTCGACATGACCCATCAGACCGAAATGGTGCGGGTAAAGGCCAATGAGGGATCGTCGCTCCGCCGGGGCGGCGTGGCCCTGCTGGAGATGAGAAGAGGGTACAAAGAGGGCATCTCCCGTGGCTTGCCCTATTCCGTCTACGAAGTGGGCATGGACGTGGCCACCCACAAGATGCATAAGCCGACCACGGCTGAACAGGGCAACACCATGGCACCCCAGACGCAGCAACAGTCCATCGATTTCTGCTGGCGCTGCCACTTCCGGACCGGCGCCGAGTTCCTCGGCAACTGGATCAACGCCGTGCCCAATGTCAACTACGAGAAGGTGACCCTTGGCCATCTGCAGGCGGGCATGACCTGCACCGACTGTCACAAGTGGTCCGAGATGCACGGCGTCACCTCCCAGAATTCGCAGTCGTTTGCCGGCACCTCGGACGCGGCTGACAATCCCTCTCATCCCGGCGGCAACCCGGTGGGCAGCACTCCGGCCTGGGACATCACCCCGAACCCGAACAAAACCACCTGCGGCCTCTGTCACACCCAAGCGGGTAAGGACCTCGGCCCCACTGGCGGCTTGGGCTACGGGGATCTGGTAACGCCTAGGTTCCAGCAGATCGCCAAACTGGTCAAAGGGTTCGAGACCATGCCGGTGCCTGGCAAGGCGCCGACCATGAGCCACAAGAACGTCAAGTGCGAGGCCTGTCATACCCAGGCGCAGCAGAATTGCTGGAATTGTCACCTGGAGAAACCGGAGGATGTCTCCGGTCTGCCCCTGATCGGCACCAACGATCTCTCCATCAGTGCCCTGGCGCCGATCGTCAATGTCCGCGAGGCGGAAGGCGAGCCTGCCCTCTCTTTTGAAGAGAACGCCCTGCTCAAGGAGCTGCCGGCGCAGAACGATGCGGCAACCCTGACCCTGGCCCTTACCTTCCCGACCAGCCCCAATACGGTCAACAAGTCGGTCCGTTTCCTGGCCCGCAACAATAAGGGCCAAGTGGGATCGGTGGTGCATTGTCCGGGCAACCCGACAGGGAGCAACAACCCCACCCATGACCCGCAGCCGCTCAACCTGGACGGAGGGCAGTACCTCACCAAGGAAGGCGCCTACGGCGAGGAGGGCTCGGTCGGCGATGTCACCACCGCGGCCGAAGGTTCCTGGTACATGGAGCCTGGACACAGCATCGCCAAGAGCCCCGATGGCATTGGCTTTGAAGCCTGCTACAACTGCCATGCGGACACAGTACGCCTCGGCCAGGATCCGGTAAGCAACTACCGCAAGAACCCCTGGGTGATGAAGAACATCGGCGCCCCCGAGGCCCTTATGCCCGGCAGCCACTATGCCGATCAACGCTATATCAATCCCAACGGTGGCTTCAACTGCAGCTGCCACAGCGCGAAGGGGGTTGTGCATAACGGCACCAACAGCGGCCCCTACCAACTGGACATCCTGCCCGAGGCGGAGGAGGGGTCGACCCCACCGCCGGCCGCTGGCGACGGTGCCGCGCTGTACGCCACCAACTGTGCCATGTGTCACTCTCCACTGGAAAGCTCGAGCAAGCAAGGGGCCACCTTTGCCAGGATCAAGTGGGCCATTGACAACCTGCCGGTCATGATGAGTCTCAGCCATCTCACCGACGAAGAGATTCATGCCATTGCCCAGGCCCTTGGCGGCGAATAACCTCAACTGATTCATGGAGCCCCCGCGGCAGGCCGCGGGGGCTCCATGATCATGGCAAACGGAAGGACACCCCGCCTACACCACTCATTAGCAAAAGGAAGATTTATGCGTAAAGTTATCATTACAACAGCCCTCCTCGCCCTGCTGGCCATCCCGGCTTTTGCGGCAGAGGAGCCAAAAACCGAAGAGCAGAAGACCCTCTACACCGTTGGCCTGATCATGGCCGACCAGCTTAAAGTCTTACGTCTCACTCCCCACGAGTTCGAGTTTGTGAAACAGGGAATGAATGACGGCACCATGGCCAAGCAGCCCCTGGTTGACATGAAGACCTACAGGAAAAAAGCCCATAAACTGGCTGCTGCCCGCCGTGACGCCCAGGGGAAGAAGGTTGCCGCAACGGCAACCGAGTTCCTCGATAACGCGGTGAAGGAGAAGGGTGCCCTTAAAACGGCATCCGGCGCCGTCTACCAGTCAATCAGTGAAGGGAGCGGCGCCAGCCCGACCAAGGAGGATACGGTCACGGTCAACTACCGTGGCACCTTCGTCGACGGCAATGAATTCGACAACTCCTATGAGCGCGGTAAGCCGGTCGAGTACCCGCTGAACAGCTTCATTCCCTGCTGGAAAGAAGGGGTCGGGATGATGAAGCCGGGTGGCAAGGCCAGGCTTGTCTGCCCTCCGGAAACCGCTTACGGGAATAAAGCCTCCGGCATCATCCCCGCCAATGCCACCCTGGCCTTCGAGGTGGAACTGCTCGCTGTGAAGAAGTTGGCCAAAGAAGGCCTGGCAGCAAAATAGGGGACACAATGACCTTGCACCCCAATCGTCTCTGGCTTGGCATCATGCGATCACAGGATAGTTTTTTGACAAATCACCAGTAAGGCGTATCATAATCAGAGAGGTGGTTATCATGCAAAGCGAACTGATCGAACCGTGGGGTGCTGCTGCCCCAAATGCCAGAGAGGAGGGGGCCATGCATCTGCCCATGATGGAAAAGAGTCAAGAGGAGAGCCAGACCCAACCCGATAATCTCTACCAGGATGAGTTCCTGAAAGGGGTGTTTGATGCCATCCCCGCCTTTGTCTTCATTGTCGACAATGACGTCAGGCTGCACTTCTGGAATGCTCCGGCGCGGAATCTCGTCGGCCATGATCCGGCGCTGCTGTACCTGAAGAAAGGCGGGGAGGCGCTGCACTGCATCTATTCGATTGAGTCCAGGGGGGGGTGTGGCTGGTCCAAATACTGTAGAGAGTGCGTCATCAGAAGCTCGGTCTCGAAATCATTCACGGCCGGGGAGACCAGCCGTGGCTTCACCAGGCTGCAACGCAGGAGCGGCGACACTATCGTTGAGGTTTACCTCTTGGTGACGGCCTCTCCCTTCCATTACAAAGAGAAGGAGTACGCTCTCCTGCTCATTGAGGATGTGAGCCATCTCCTGGATGAATCCCTCAATCAAGCGGCAGAACCCCCTGCCCGCGAGGAACCAGCCGTTACCCTCACCGGCTGCGAGCGGGAGATTTTGCTGTGGTTGAAAGAGGGAAAAAGCTCATGGGACATCTCCCAAATCCTGGATAAGAGCATGCGTACCGTCAACTATCACATCTACAACATCATCCAAAAGCTGGAGGCCATGAACAGAACCCAGGCCGTAGCCATCGCCATCAAGATGGGTTTGATCCCTGCAAACGATTAATTCCTGTACCTAAGGGTACAACCCTACATACGGGGAGGCGAGCCGCGCACGCCGTGCCGGCTCCCACCTGCCAGTGCCGACATTCACCCAACTGGCGCACTATCTGTCCGACACCCCTCCTCGTTTTTCCTCTTTCCATACCTGACCTTGCTTCGATTTTCAGGGACCCAAGCTATTTGCACTGGGCACGTCCATGGTGCGTGCGGTGCTGGGGGGGCGTTCTGACATGAGGGATTTTGCCCGCTACCGGTAAAACATCGCAACTCTCCCAAACTGAATTTCCGGTAGTGGTCCAATTTTTGTTAGTGGGGAGACCGCCAGCGCCATTATCCCCCCTTCGCGAGGCCGGCATCATGGCCCGTATCGCCGGGCTATGGTGGAAGCAGGGGGTTACCATCAATTGACATTTTAATTATTTACGCAATTTATCAATTTTGTCGGTTTCGCAAAAACCGCTCAACCGACGCCGACACACTATGCAACTTGTTGATATTGCGTAGGCGGATGGCAAGTGATACGACTTTTTGCGACTCCATCAATTTTAAGTGAAGCCGGAGGGAAATTATGAAGAGGATGCGAACGGTAATTTATACCATCGGGGTGTTGATGGTGGCGGCAGTGGGGCAGGCGTCAGTCATTGATGCCCCCCACAACGAGACCTCAGGGATCAGGTGTTCATCCTGTCACAGTTATTCACTTTGGTGGGAGTACTCGCCAACCACCCAAAACACCAATCCGGACCACGCGGGTATTGTTGAGACCATTTGCTTGACCTGCCATAACGGATCCGGCCCAGGGCCAAGGGCCTTGACCCATTCGTCGGCGGTGATGGGTTCCACCCTGCACGGCACATGGGGTGTGGGTTGCATGGAGTGTCATAATCCTCACTACCAGGATCAGTTGCAATGGGCTGGTTCGGCAACGGAACCCTATTTGGTGAGCGGAACGATAGCCGGTGCCTCGTACAGTGATGCCCTTGATCAAACCACCTTGGAGTATACCGATGCCACCTCGCATCCGAATTGGCCAGCGGTGGGCACCCAGACCACTGACCTTGATTGGGCCAACAAGAGTCTTGCCACCCCCAACCGAGGATTGATTTTGGTGCAGGACAAAATAGACAGAACCAGGACCTTCCTCATCATCTCCGCCACGGAAAGTCAAGTGGTGGTCAAGGGTAAACTTGATAGC
>CAYSFY010000076.1:18388-18962 GCA_964430285.1 uncultured Desulfobulbia bacterium | reverse complement strand
GCCTTCAACTCCGCCACCGGCGACATCTCCCCGATCCTGGCCACCACCCAGTGGAGTAGCGTCTATGACGACAACAAAGACCCCCTGATCAACGGTGGCCTACCCCGGGGGGTCGTCAATGGTGACTCCCTCACCTTTACCGGCAAAAAGGGGGATGGCACCGACGTCACCAAGACCTTTTCCATTGAATTTGTCAAGGATGGTAAACCCGGGACAGTGCAGGACCTGTTGACCGCGTTGGAGACCGCGTTTGATTGCACGGCCCAGATCGATACCGCGGGTCGCCTGGTGCTGACCGATCGGGTGGCCGATACCGTGGCGGTTCAGAGCAAATTGGGCATTGACTCCATCACCTATGCCTACGACCCCCTTAACCCGGGCACCCCGGACATCTTTGGCTCCAAGGCCGATTTCATCCCGGCGGATATCGCCTCCGAGGATGGTAGCCAGCAGGGTGACATCATTACCACCACCTTTGCCTCCGAGGCCCTCTCCACCACCCAATACGCCGACAGTTCGACCACCATCTTCGTGGGACAGAACGGCTTGCCAGCGGGCTTTTTGCAGTCCATAT
>CAYSFY010000076.1:16082-18378 GCA_964430285.1 uncultured Desulfobulbia bacterium | reverse complement strand
CACCGCTGGCAACGGGGTCATCAGCGGTCACTACTCCAACGGTCAGGTCGTGGAATTGGGGCAATGTGCCTGCTGCGGCGGGAACTAAGACGACGAGCACGATAGTGGCGACGCGCACAACGACCACGAACGTAACACGTACAACGCTGCCTTCCGTGGTTTGCACAACCTCCCCGCCGATGACCACCAGCAGACGATCATCACCACCGATGACATGCTGAACGAACTGATCAGCACCAAACGGTAGATGATACCCCTGCACAATTTGTAAAAAAAGGTCCTAGCCAAAGGTGACGGAATCGCAAAAATTCGTGAAGCTGACCATCTTCTACTGTAATTTAAATGTATTACATGGAGAGCCAGCGTCGGTTGAGCGGTTTTTGCGAAACCGACAAAGGTGGTTGGGACCTTTTTTTGTAACTGCCAGCAGCACCACATCTGTTGGGTGGCAAGCAGATGTGGTGCTGCCGGGCCACGGTATTTGGCGGAACTGTTACATACCATAATTTTTTGTTGACGGATCCCCCTCCACCAGGGACACCTTCTTGATTATGTCCCAATTTATCAAGTTGTTACACGTATCGCTGTCACGGTTCATTGCTGGCACGAAATTTGTAACTACTTAACGGGCTGGGCATCATGGCGGCGACAAGGAACATATCCACATCGATCGCGGTTGATCAATGGCGATGAGGGTGTGACCCGCCATTGGCACGAGGGGGCGTGCCAATGACTGGACAGGAGGGCCGTGCTAAGCCGTCGAGCAAAAACAACTTGAACAATCCGCATCACGGCGACGGCATAAGGAGCCGTAAAGGTAATAATGGCAATTTGTCTAAGTTGTTTCTACACGGCTTCTAATCACATGAGCCACGCCGATCAATGCCCAGGAACCCTTCACCATAAAAAAATTTAGCAGAGGAGAGTGAACATGAAACGTTTTTTGCTCGTAGCGGCAATCGCCGCAGTCACCATCACCACCCCAGCCCTGGCAGCCGACGTTGGGGTCTCGCTCAGCATCGGCCAACCCGGCTTCTATGGTCACCTTGACATCGGCGACTTCCCGCGACCGGAACTGTACTACCCGGAACCGATAGTGGTTGAGCGAGTGCGGGTTGTCCGTCCGCCCATCTATCTACGCGTCCCCCCAGGCCACCGCAAACATTGGAACAAGCACTGCCGAGAATACGACGCCTGCGGCGAGCGGGTCCTCTTTGTCCGCGACGACTGGTACGACCGCGAGTACGTCCCCCGCTATCAGGAGAGACATCGTGATCACCGGGACGAAGACCACGAGTACGATCGTGGGCGGTCCAAGAGAGATCGCCACGAAAGAGGTAATGGCCATGGTCACGACCGCTAAGCCGGCCTTGCCAAACCATGAATCTTCACCCCTTCAGGCCCGGGCTGCTGGCCAAGGTGGGCATCACTGCCGTTTTGTTCGCGGCAACCATGGCCCTGGCCGTTCACGGGGTCCATCTTGACCAGGAGATCCGTGCCAAATTTGATGGTAAGCGCTGGTCTCTGCCGGCAGAGGTCTACGCCCGACCCTTGGAGCTGTACCCCGGCCTGGAGCTGACCCCTGACCGCCTGGAGCAGGAGCTGCAACTGGCCGGCTATCGCCAAGAGGCGAAGGCCGGCACACCCGGCGGTTATGACCGGGAGGGCAACATCCTGCACCTGGCGACCAGGGGCTTTTATTTCCCCGACGGCCCCGAACCACCGGCCTCGCTGACCATCTCCTTTGCCGGCCAGCAGGTCCGCGCCATCACCAACACCGCATCCGGAGAGGAGGTGGCCATTGCCCGCCTTGATCCGGCCAGGATCGGCAGCTTCCACCCACGGCAGCACGAGGACCGTATTCTTCTAAGCCGGCAACAGCTCCCCGAGTTGCTGGTCAAGACCCTGCTGGCCGTGGAAGATCAGAACTTCTTCGCGCACGCCGGCCTGTCGCCCAGCGGCATTATCCGCGCCATGATCGCCAACATCAGGGCCGGGGCCACGGTACAGGGCGGCAGCACCCTGAGCCAGCAGCTGGTGAAAAACTTTTTCTTGAGCCCCCAACGCAGCCTGCGGCGCAAGCTAAACGAAGCCATCATGACCCTGCTGCTGGAGTACCACTACAGCAAGGATGAGATCCTCACCGCCTATGCCAACGAGATCTTTCTCGGCCAAGACGGGGATCGGGCTATCCATGGCTTTGCCCTGGCCAGCCTCTACTACTTCCGCCGTGACCTGACCGATCTCTCGCCCGCCCAGATGGCCTTGCTGGTGGGGATGCTCAAAGGGGCCTCCT
>CAYSFY010000076.1:8631-16072 GCA_964430285.1 uncultured Desulfobulbia bacterium | reverse complement strand
CGCTCAAGACTCCGGAACGGGCTTTGGAGAGACGCCAGGTGGTCCTGCTGGTGATGCGCGACCAAGGGGTGATTGACGAAGCGGCCTTTGCCACCGCCCAAACCGCCCCCATCAACGAGAGCAGCGGCATTGTTCGCGGCTTCAACCGCTTTCCGGCCTTTCTCGACCTGGTACGCCGCCAGCTGAGCGAGGATTACCGGGAGGAGGACCTCACCACCGATGGCCTGAAGATCCTCACCACCTTGGACCCCCAGGTCCAGTGGCAGGTGGAGCAAGAGCTTGACCAGACCATCGCCTCGCTGGAAAAGCGTACCGGCAAGACAGGGCTGGAAGGTGCCGCGATCATCAGCGCCAGAGGGAGCGGGGAGATCCTGGCCATGGCAGGGGGCCGCAAGCCGCTGCAAGCAGGGTTCAACCGGGCCGTGGACGCCCAACGCGCCATCGGGTCCCTGGTCAAACCCGCGGTCTATCTCAGCGCCTTGCAAAACGGCTATACCTTGGCCACCCCCCTTGAGGACCGGGCCATGCTCCTTGATCAGGGGGACACCGGCGCCAAGCAGTGGCGGCCGGAGAACTATGACCGCCAGGAGCACGGTCGGGTGGCCCTCTATCAGGCCCTGGCCCACTCCTACAACCTGGCCACCATCCGTCTGGGCATGGAGATCGGGGTGGACACGGTGGTGCGGACCGTTCGTCAGCTTGGGGTGGATCGGGCCTTTGCCGCCTACCCCTCCTTCCTCCTGGGGTCTGCCGAGATGTCACCTCTGGAGGTGAGCCAGATCTATCAGACCTTGGCGGATGGCGGCTTTCTAAGCCATCAACGAGTTATCGGCAGTGTGCTGGGGGCTGACAACAGGATACGCACACGCTTCGCTCTCCAGGTGGAGCAGCGGGTAAGCCCCGAGGTGGTCTTCCTGATCAACAACGCCTTGCAGCGGGTGGTGACGGAGGGGACCGGCAGGTCGCTTAACCAGATCCTGCCGGCATCGTATCAGGTGGCCGGCAAGACCGGCACCACCAATGACCTGAGGGACAGCTGGTTCGCCGGTTTTACCGGGAACAGGGTGGGGGTGGTGTGGCTGGGCATGGACGACAACAGCCCCACCGGCCTGACCGGGGCATCGGGGGCAATGGTGGCCTGGGGACGGATCATGCGCGCCATCGACAGCCAACCCTTGGAACTGACCGAGCCGCCGGGTATCGAGTGGGGTCGGCTAGACCCTGAGACCCTGGCCACTGTGAACGGTTTCGGCCAAGGCGTTACCCTGCCGTTTCTCAGGACCAACCATGTCACCCCTGACCCGCCCTTGCCCCAGTTGCCCGCTGCCATGCGGGAGTGGGGGCAAGGCCTACGGGACACGATCCGTGGCTGGTTTGAGTGATCCCCCCGAGCAAAAGGATGCCATGATCCCCAGCAAACACCGCCCATCCCCAAGAGTACCCTCCCTCTGCCTGCTGGTGCTGGCCGGGACCCTCCTGTTCAGCGGCTGTGCCGTGCAAAAACAACCGCTCCCGCGATCGTCCCCGGCCATGCCGGAACAACCAGTGACCACCACGCCGCCAGGGACACCCCCAGGCACGCCTCGGGAAGAGAGCGCTGTTGAGGAAGAGCCGGCCCCGCCCCCCCACGGGGTGGCGGCCAGCCTGCACCAGAGCGCGGACAAGGCCCTGACGACTGGCCGCTTCAGTCAGGCAGAGGTCCTGGTGGAGCGGGCCTTGCGCCTTGAGCCGCGAAACCCGGAACTTTGGCACATGATGGCCCGGGTCAAGCTAGGGCAAAACAACCCGGCCCAAGCCGTGCAGTTCTGTCTGAAGGCAAACACTCTAGCCACGGGCAACCGGGCCTTGACCCGGCGCAACTGGCGGCTGATGGCAAAGGCCTACCAGGCCATGGGTCAAGGGCAGCAGGCGGCCCAGGCGCGTGCGCGGGGTACTCGTTGAACAACTGACGAAGCTGATTTTTCGGGAGAGTGGAGAAGGGAGGGTGAGGCCTTAGCCGGCATGGGCCACGGGCAGCTCGGCCCAACTGGTGGTGTAGGCCGGGGACTTGCGGGCTTGAACCATCTGCCAGGAGGGGTTGAAGCCGGCGGCGGCAAGCCTGACCGTCTGCCGCCCCCATTTGTTGTTGATCAGGTCCACGGCCCGCATGAGTTCGGCACTCACCTCCTCCGGCGGGCCAAAGAGATGTTGCTGCTGATAGCGGTCCGAGGTCAGCCCGGTGAGCATAACCCCGGCCTTCTTGTACAGGTAGCCGGGGCGATAGATGGTGTCCAGGCAGTGGGCCGCGGCGGCAAACAGGGTAGGGGTGTGGGCGCTGGGCCGGGGCAGGGTGATGGTGAGGCTGTGGGCGTACTGGGGGAGGTTGGGGGTGAAGGGGTTGGTGGTGATGAAGACCTGCACCGCCCCGGCCAGCGACCCCTGGCCCCTCAACTTCTCCGCCGCGGTGGCGAGGTAGGTGGCCACTGCCTGCCGCAGGTCGGCCAGGGTGGAGACCGGGCAGCCAAAGGAGCGGGAGGAGATGATCGATTTCTTGTCGGCCGCCACCCGCTCCACCGGGATACAAGAGACACCCCTGAGTTCCATGGCGGTGCGTAGGCCGGTGACGGTGAGGCGGCGGCGCAGCCAGCCGTCGTCGGCATCGCGCAGCTCCCGGGCCGTGATGATGCCATGGCTCTTCAGCTTGCGGGTCGATTGCGGCCCGATGCCCCACACATCCTCCACCGCGCAGGCGGCCAGTTTCTCCTCAAGCCCTTCCCCCTCTGTCAGACAACATACCCCGCCATGGACCGCCTCCTTTTTGGCGACCCGGGTGGCGACCTTGGCAATGGTCTTGGTGGCGCCGATGCCGATGGCCACCGGGATGCCCACGCACCGCTCGATCGTTCTCTTCAGTTGCCGGCCATAGTTGTCAAGCGTGGCCGCCGACGAGGAGGGGAGGGCGATAAAGGCCTCGTCAATGGAGTAGACCTCCACCGCCGGCTCCAGCTGCCGGAGGATGGTCATCACCCGGCGGGAGAGGTTACCGTAGAGGGTGTAGTTGGAAGAAAAGACGTGGATACCGTGCGTTGCGACCAAATGCTTAACTTTGAAAAAAGGTTCGCCCATGGCGACGCCCAGGGCCTTGGCCTCGTTGGAGCGGGCGATGACGCAGCCGTCGTTGTTGGAGAGGATGACAATGGGCTCCCCTTTCAGTGCCGGCCGGAAAAGCCGTTCGCAGGAGGCGTAGAAGTTATTGCAGTCAACCAGGGCGAAGAGGGAGGCCATGGCGCTTAGGCGAATTGGTGGATGACGCTGGTGACCACGCCCCACACCACGCAGGAGAGCTCCTCGGTGATCTCGATGGGGGCGTAGTCCAAATTCTCGGCCACCAGCCGCCAGGAGGCAGGGGTCTTGATCAGCCTCTTCACGGTCAGTTCGCCGTTGACCGCGGCGATGATGATCTTGCCGTGCACCGGCTCGAGGGAGCGATCCACCACCAGCAGGTCGGTGTCGTTGATCCCCACCCCGGTCATGGAGTCGCCGGCCACCCGCACAAAAAAGGTGGCGGCCGGGTTCTTGATGAGGAGGTCGTTTAAGTCGAGCTGCTGGCCGATGTAGTCGTCGGCCGGGGAGGGAAAGCCGGCCGAGACCCCGCACACGAAGAGCGGCAGGGCCACCGGCTCGCTGCGGGTGCTGCCGAATACCTGGGCAATGGATGGGCCTAGGGTGTAGTGCATGGGGGACCTTTAGGCGAAGATGCGGTCAAAGGCGGCGTAGGCCTCTTGGATGACCGCGAGCCCGGGATCGAGTCTCAGGTAGGATGCCCCGGTCAACTCTTGCTCGATGAGGTCGTCGCTGGAATGGATGATGCCGGCTAAAGGCAGGGCGGTCTCGGCCACCGTCTGTTCGATCTTGGCCATCAGGGCCGGGGGGACCGGATTGGGGGCGCGGTTGACGATCAGCCACTTGGCCTCGACCTTGAGGGCCAGGGGCTTGGTGATCTCCGAGATGCGGCCGGCGGTCATCACCCCCCGGGCCGAGGGATCGGAGAGCACCAGCATGTGGTCGATGGTGGTCAGGTTCAAGCGGCTTAGGTGCTCCATGCCCGCCTCGTTATCCACCAGGATATATGCATAGTTGGTGGCCAGGTGGTCCATGGCCATGGACAGGAACTGGTTGGCGGCGCAGTAGCACCCCGGCCCGTCCGGTTGGCCCATGACCATGAGGTCAAAGCCGGTCTCCTCGATCAGGGCCTGATGGAGCTTCATCTCCATGAACTGGTCCCGGCTGATGTGGGCCGGGATCTCGCCCTTGATCTCCTTCCGCACCTGGCCGATGGTCAGATCCACCCCCAGACCCAAAAGTTCGTTGAGGTTGGCGTTGGGATCGGCGTCCACCAACAACACAGGGGTCTTCTTCTTCTCCAGCAGATACTTGAGCAGCAGGGCCGAGGTGGTGGTCTTGCCGGTGCCGCCCTTGCCCGCCAGGGCGATAACTTTGGTCATGATCTTCCTCCTTTAGGGAATTGGTGGCTGCGCTGCCCGAAATTTGGCCGCGCACCGCAAACTATATTCACAACCACCGCAAATGAAAACAGGAATTTTCGCCTTGCAACTTGCCTCGTAATTGGTATTGTATGCTGCTTTTCCGAGTGCCACCCCTATTGATCCGTTTAAGGAGTTTTGCCATGGATTACCGCTCCACCCTCAATCTGCCCGACACCAAATTCAAGATGAAGGCGAGCCTGGCCCAGCGCGAGCCGGAGTTTCTCAAGAAGTGGGAGGATGAAGGGCTCTACGCCAAGGTCCAGGCCGCGACCCAAGGCCGGCCCACCTACATCCTCCATGACGGCCCCCCCTATGCCAACGGCCACATCCACATCGGCCACGCCTTGAACAAGATCCTGAAGGATATCATCCTGCGCTCCAAGCGCATGCAGGGCTATCACTGCCCCTATGTCCCGGGTTGGGACTGCCACGGCCTGCCCATTGAGCACAACGTGGACAAGGAGCTGGGGGGCAAGAAGCGGGAGATCGGCAAGCTCGCCTTCCGCGCCGCCTGCCGGGAGTACGCCGCCAAGTGGGTCCACGCCCAAAGCGAGGAGTTCAAGCGCCTGGGGGTCCTGGGCGACTGGGACCACCCTTACCTGACCAACGCCTATGGCTACGAGGCGGCCACGGCCCAGGAGTTCAACCGCTTCCTGGCCTCGGGGGCCGTGGTCAGGAGCAAGAAGCCGGTACACTGGTGCTCGTCGTGCAGCACGGCCCTGGCTGAGGCCGAGGTGGATTACGCCGACCACACCTCCTTCTCCGTCTATGTCAAGTTCCCCCTTGTGGGCGACCTGACGGGCATTGCCGAGGTGGAGGCGGGGTGCCGGATCTCCGTGGTGATCTGGACCACCACCCCCTGGACCCTGCCCGCCAACCTGGCGGTGGCCATGCACCCCAACTTCGTCTATGTCGCGGTCAAAGTGGGCGATGAGTGCCTGATCATGGCCGAGGAGTTGGCGCCTAAGGTGCTTGCCGACTTCGGCCTCACCGGCGAGACCGTGGCCACCTTCTCGGCAGCCAGTCTGGAGGGCAAAAAGTGCCGCCACCCCTTTGTGGATCGCGAATCCCTTTTGGTCCTGGCCGACTATGTGACCCTGGATGCCGGTACTGGCTGCGTGCACACCGCCCCCGGCCATGGCCGCGAGGACTACCTCACCGGCCTGCGCTACGGGCTCCCCATCCTGGCCCCGGTGGACAGCCGCGGGGTGTTCACCGACGAGGCCGGGGTCTATAGCGGCATGAAGATCACCGATGCCAACCCCCTGATCTGCGAGCACCTGGCTGCCTCCGGCCACCTATTGGGCCAGGGCAAGGTCAGCCATAGCTATCCCCACTGCTGGCGCTGTAAGAAGCCGGTGATCTTTAGGGCCACCGAGCAGTGGTTCATCTCCATGGAGGCCAACGGTCTGCGGGAGAAGGCCCTTGCCGCCATCGGCCAGGTCAACTGGACCCCCAAGTGGGGGCTCGATCGCATCCACGGCATGGTGGAATCGCGGCCGGACTGGTGTCTCTCCCGGCAGCGGGCCTGGGGGGTGCCGATCACCGCCATCCTCTGTAGCCAGTGCGGCCAGGTGAAGAATGACGAGGCCATCAACCGCCGCATCAACGACCTCTTCCGTCAGGAGGGGGCGGACGCCTGGTACGCCAGGGGGGTCGAGGAGTTCGTCGGCCCGGGCGCGGTCTGCGGACAGTGCGGGGGTGCCGAGTTCAGCAAGGAGGAGGATATCCTTGATGTCTGGTTCGACTCCGGCACCAGCCACGCCGCCGTCTTGGAGGGGCGAGCGGAGCTGTCGTCCCCCGCCGACCTCTATCTGGAGGGGAGCGATCAGCACCGGGGGTGGTTCCAGAGCTCGCTCCTGGCCTCGGTGGGCACCCGGGGAGTGGCCCCCTACCGGGGGGTGCTGACCCACGGCTTCGTGGTGGACGAGCATGGCCGCAAGATGTCCAAGAGCGTGGGCAACGTGGTGGCCCCGGAGAAGATCATCAAGCAGAGCGGCGCCGAGATCTTGAGGCTGTGGGTGGCCTCCGAGGACTACCGGGACGACATCAAGATCTCGGACAAGATCATCAGCCACCTCTCGGACTCCTACCGTAAGATCAGAAACACCATCCGTTACCTGCTGAGCAACCTGAACGACTTTAATCCCGTAAGCGACCGGGTGGCCTACGAGGCCATGCCCGAGATCGACCAGTGGGCCCTCTCCCAGCTGGAGGGGCTTAGGGAGCGGATCATGGCGGCCTACGAGAGCTTCGAGTTCCACATCATCTACCAGAGTTTGCAGAACTTCTGCACCGTGGCCATGAGCGCCTTCTACCTCGACATCCAAAAGGACAGGCTCTACACCGCCGTGCCCAACTCCCTGGAGCGGCGGGCGGCCCAGACTGTGTTCTACGATCTGGTGGACTCGATCCTGCGCTTGATGGCCCCCATCCTCTCCTTTACCGCGGCCGAGGCCTGGGAGCATCTCCCCCTTGACCCGAACCGCGAGGCGGAGGTGGCCTTGGCCGCCTTTCCCAAGGTCCATGCCGAGCGTTTGCAACCGGAACTGGACAAGAAGTGGGAGCGCTTGATCGTGGTGCGGCGCGAGTTGACCCGGGCCTTGGAGTTGGCCCGGGCCGCCAAGGTCATCGGCCACTCCCTGGAGGCCCGGGTGACAGTGACGGTGAGCGGCGAGCTGGCCGAATTCATGAACGAGAACTGGCAGACCATCAAAAATATTGCCATCGTTTCGGAGCTGGTCCAAGCCGAGGCCCTGAGCGGCGAGGTCTACGAGAGCGAGCTTCCCGGCTTGAGCGTGGCGGTCACCGCGGCCCCGGGCGACAAGTGCGAGCGCTGCTGGACCAGGAGCACCTCCGTGGGCCAGGATGCGGCCCACCCGGCCGCCTGCGGGCGCTGCGTCTCCGTGCTTCGC
>CAYSFY010000076.1:3025-8621 GCA_964430285.1 uncultured Desulfobulbia bacterium | reverse complement strand
GTCTGATACGGCCATGCTGGCGACTCTCATCATCATCGCGGTCGTGGCCTGCGACCAGCTGACCAAGGCCTGGATCATGGCCAACTTTGCCCTGTACGAGGCCCGGGAGTTCATCCCCGGCCTCTTCAGCCTCACCTACCTGACCAACCGGGGAGCGGCCTTCGGTTTTTTGAACGGTGACCACGGGAGCTGGCGTCACCTCTTTTTCATCGGTGTGGCCCTGGTGGCAATGGTGATGATGGTGGTACTCATCCGCCAGATGCGCCAGGAGGGGAGGCGCTTTGTGGTGGCCATCGCCCTCATCTTCGGCGGGGCGGTGGGCAACCTCATCGACCGCCTGCGCCTGGGCTCGGTGGTGGATTTCCTTGATTTTTATTGGCATGGCCACCACTGGCCGGCCTTTAACGTGGCGGATTCGGCGATCACGGTGGGGGTCACGCTCTTTCTGGCCTGCCATCTCTTCCGCCCACGGGAGACGAATAATAAGCCGTAGGGTGGGCTAATGCTTCACCTTGCCCACCGGATTTTGGTCACGATCGCGATGAAGGTGCTTTCGTGTGGTCTTGTCCAAAAGATGGTGGGCGGTGCCCACCCTACCCAGGTAAAACAATCCATCTCGCCAGCAGAGGGCAGCGTATGACCACGACCACCAAAACAGCCATCCTCTTCCCGGGCCAGGGTTCACAGTATGTGGGCATGGGCCGGGAGTTCGCCTGTGCCGACCCCGAGGCCATGGCCATCTTCGACCTAGCGGACAAAGTCTGCGGGGTAGGGATCAAGGAGCTCTGTTTCTCCGGACCTCTGGAGGAGTTGACCCTGGCCGCCAATCTGCAACCGGCCCTGACTGCGGTCAACCTGGTCTGCTGGCAGGCGGTACGGAAGGCCGGCATCCGCGTCGACTATGTGGTCGGCCACAGCCTGGGCGAGTACGCCGCCCTCCATGCCGCCGGCGTCCTCACCCTGGAAGACACTATCCGCCTGGTGGCCCGGCGCGGTCAGGTCATGGGCCGGGCCGGGGAGCGCTTTCCCGGCGGCATGGTGGCCATCCTGGGCCTGGGCCTGAATGCGGTCCAGGAGATCCTGGCGGAAGTCGCCGCCCCCGAGGCCATCAGCATCGGCAACTACAATTCGGAGCAGCAACTGGTGCTCTCTGGCACGGCAGAAGCCTTGCAACGGGCCAGTGAACTGGCCATGGCCAAGGGCGGCAAGGCGGTGGCCTTAAATGTCAGTATCGCCAACCACAGTCCGCTCATGGCCCAAGCCGTGCCTGAGTTTGAACAGGCCTTTGCCGCGGTCCCCTTGCGGCCGCCCGCTATCCCCGTGCTCTTCAACGTCACCGCCCGTAGCGAGCAGGACCCCGAGGCCATCCGGGGGATCATGGCCCGGCAGATTGTCTCCATGGTCCGCTGGCAGGAGATCATCACCTCCCTGCTGGCCGCGGGCGTGGAGACCTTCATCGAATGCGGACCTAAAAAGGTCCTCTCCGGCCTCATGAAGCGGATGCTGCCCAAGGGCGGCGGTCACCGTTGCCTGCAACTCGATACGCCCGCCGGCTTGGCGGAGGCCCTGGTGGAGTTACAGCGCTGAGAGGATGAAAAGGGGGGGCACGAATGACCTTGCCCCCCCTTAGTGTGCGTCATCGGCAACATACCCCCGGGAGAAAGACACAGATGAGTGATCAATCGCAAGACGAATCCTATATCTTCTGGTTGCCGGAGTTCAGTGTCGGTATCACAAAGGTGGATGATCAGCATAAAAAGATCTTCACCATGATCAACCAACTGCACACGGCCATTCGCACCCGCGAAAATGATGCCAAGGCCATGGAAAGCGTCATTGAGGCGATGGCCAGTTATGTGGCCTACCACTTTGAAACGGAAAAATCCATCCTGCACGAGTTGCCGGAGTTTGCGGATCATGAGAAGCAGCATTGGGAGTTCACCAAGAAGACGCTGCAGTTCGCCAACAAGTACCAACGCCAACCGAGAGAGGAGCTGTTGCATGAGATCGTAGGCTTTCTCGCCTACTGGCTGAAGGCCCACATCATCGGCACCGACATCGGGCAGTTCAAGCGCTATCGCCAGCAGCAGGGGATCCTGTAAGGGCCTTGGCGACGGCACATTACCGTTTACCCTTCTTCAACCCGCTCCCCCCATTCCCTGATCCGCTCCGCTCCCGCCGCAAGGGGAGGGGGCGATGATCCTCTCTTCCGGCCATGGCCAGCCAGGGATCATCCCTGCCCCCCGTCTCTCTCCTCCTTCCATCCTTGCCACGCTCACCCATGGCCTCAGCCCTGGAGGTCAGCTGATTAGGCCTGGAGTTGTCCTGACGCCATCTTGCCGGTGAGATAGGTCGCGAGGACCGGCAGGTCGGCGGCAGCCCAGTCCAGGGTGGGCAACTCGGTCGGCGCAAGCCAGATGGCGGCGGCGTGCTCATGGAGGATGATCTCTCCCGCGGCCATGGCGCAGACAAAGGGGTAGAGGGTCACCGTGAGGGTGGGGTAGGCATGGGTGTACGGGGCCAAGGCCTGGCCGACATGGATGGCGATGCCCAACTCTTCAAGGATCTCCCGCCGGAGACACGCCGCCGGGGTCTCGCCCGCATGGATCTTGCCGCCGGGGAACTCCCACTTGTGGGGCTGGCTCATCACCGCGCTCCGTTGCGCGGCAAACACACGGTTGTCCCTTTCGATGATGGCACAGGTGACTCTGAGATGTGGGGTCGTCATGGTCCTCTTTTGGGTAATCTTGCTTGCCTTGGGCAAGCGGGTGAGGGAGCCTTTTCTCATTTGTTGCCGGATTGATTTACTGTAATTTGCCACAGGAGTCGATCGATTGCTGGTCTTGGTGGCATAAAGAAGGTATTTTATAACTGGCAGGGGAGTGGGGTGCCTTACCACTCCATGGTGCCGATGGCCCCCTTTGGGTCATCGGAAACGGATTCTCTCATCTTAAACAACGGTGAACGACCATGACGGATCTTTCGGTGAACTATCTCGGCTTGAAGTTAAAAAACCCCATCATTGTAGGGAGTTGCGGGCTAACCAGTTCGGTTGCCAAAATCAAGGAGTTGGCGGAAAACAATGCCGGTGCCGTGGTGTTGAAGTCCTTATTCGAGGAACAGATCCTGGCGGAACTGGCCAGCAATCTGGAGACCTACAATGCCGACTATCCCGAGGCCTGGGACTATGTCCGCGAGTACACCCGGGGCAGCGCGGTGCAGGAGTATATCACCCTCATCACCGAGGCCAAGCAGGCGGTGGATATCCCGGTGATCGCCAGCATCAACTGCGTCTCAGGGGCCGAGTGGGTGGCCTTTGCCAAAACAGTGGAGCGGGCCGGGGCCGATGCCCTGGAGCTCAACATCTCTCTCTTGCCCAGTAATCCCAAAATCACCTGCCACGATTACGAAAGCCGCTACTTTGCCATCTTGGATCAAGTGAGCGCCTCGCTCTCCATCCCCATCACCTTGAAGATGAGCCGCTACTCTTCCTCGCTGGCCAATCTGGTTACCCGGTTGAGCTGGAAGGATCGGGTCGGCGGTTTTGTCCTCTTTAACCGCTTTTATAATCCGGACATCGACATCGACCAACAGACCGTGAAATCGGCGGACATCTTCAGCACGCCCAAGGATAATGCCCATTCCCTGCGCTGGATTGCCCTGCTCTCGGGGATGATCGACAAGGCGTTGGTCGCCTCCACCGGTATCCATGACAGCACAAGCCTGATCAAGCAACTGCTGGCCGGGGCCACGGCGGTGCAGGTGGTCTCCACCCTCTACAAAAATGGGCCAGGACAGATCAACGCCCTGATCGAAGGCCTTACGAAGTGGATGGCGGAAAAATCCTACCACAATATCGCGGAGTTTAGGGGAAAACTGAGTCAAGGGCAGGTGGAGAACCCGGCGGTCTTTGAACGGATTCAGTTCATGAAATACTTTGGCGGGATTAGTTGATCACGGGGAGTAGTACGCCATACGCCTTGTGGCTACTTCATACCATACTAAACCTGATGGAATCGCAAACAGTCGTGAAGCTGACCAGCTACCAATGTGATTTCGATGTGTTACGGGGCGTGCCAGCGGCGGTTGAGCGGTTTTTGCGAAACCGACAAACCTGGATCAGCGACACACCTTCAGGACGTTGATCGCCATGTCGCCCGCCACCTCGCGTAAGCGGTCGTCATTGGTCCAAAATCCGGAACAGTCGTGATGCCGGGCAGTGGCTAGGTGTAAGGCGTCCGGTGTTTTCAGGCCGTGATGAGCACGCAGGTCAGCCGCGTGATGGAAGATCGCTTGCGGCATGGACAGCCGGCGTTGGGTGGTGAAAAAATTTTTGAATTTTTCAATGAGGTCATGCCGTTGCCGCTTGATCGGCAGGACTAGGCACTCCATTTCCACCAGGGGACTGATGCAGTAAATCTCATTTGGTTGCAGCGCGGCTTCCAGTGGTGAGCAATAGAGAGGATGCTCTTCCACCAGATAAATGACGATGCAGGAGTCGAGATAAATCATATCATCTCAATCCCAGGCATTGCGTTCCGTCTCGATCTGGGCGTCTATCTCCTCGGCGCTCAGTCGGGCGGATGGCGAGAGTCTATGATCGGCGAGAAATTTTAGGATGGTGTTTGAATTGGCGGCATCATACTCATTGGGGGCGCTATCCAGGAGGGTTACGATGGCACGTCTGGGGGAGTCGATATGCACCTCTTCCAAAAGGCGGACATGACCTGATGGTTCAATAATGGCTTCAACGGTTTGCAGCATGATTCGTCTCCCGTGATCAAAGGATTTGTAGTGCCCTGTTTAACTTGAAAAGTAGAACAGAACTTTACTCAATGATGGGAAAACAATAGACTGGGGCGCCGGGGAAGTCAATCATCTTTCCTGTAGAGCTCAGCAGGGTTTGATTCTCCGGATTGTCGTGAACCGATTCATTGATCGATTGGTCAAACAGCGTGGTCTTGCCTGCAACCTGACGAGGACTCCGAAGAACGGTGACCGGGGCAGACTTTTCCGCATTGGGCGCATAAACCCGCCGCTACATGGGTGAACCGCCAAACATGAGCCCATCACCCCCCTGTCCCAGCCCCCTTCGACCACGCACCCTTGCCATTGCCTCGGGCCCGGGCCTCCACCTTCTTGATCTGATAACTCAGCTGAATATTCTGCTCCAACTGATTGATCCGCTGACGTAACTCCATGCACGGCCTGACGGTCATGTCCTTGGGGACATCGATATCCACCTCGCCCCGTCGGGGGAAGTGGATGGTCATGGTCACCGGGCAGTCGCCGTAAAACTCTTGCAGGGTCTTTTTCAAGGCCTCGCAACCGGTGCGGGAGAGTTGCTCGCCGTCTAGCAGGAAGGTGGCCCCTTCGGTGAACTTCTTCCTGGCATCGGAGAGGCTGTCCACCGTGTCGGCGATGATCTTGGCGCCGCGGTCGTCCTGCTGCAGCTTGCCTTGGATGATCAAAGGCTCGTCCGTGGTCAACAGGTGACCGCTCTCGGCAAAGGTGGTGGGGAAGATCACCACCTCGATGCTGCCGGTGAGGTCCTCGATGGTAACAAAGGCCATGCGGTCGCCCTTTTTGCTCTTGT
>CAYSFY010000076.1:0-2997 GCA_964430285.1 uncultured Desulfobulbia bacterium | reverse complement strand
GCCGCCCACCCGCACCAACCGCTCCTCGACGATCTCGGCGGTCAAGGTGGCCAGGTCGCCGTCGGTCAGCTCCTTCAACTCGCCCCGGTACTGATCCAGGGGGTGGCCGGTGAGGTAGAAGCCCACGGTCTCTTTCTCCGCAGCCAGCAGGGTCTTCTGGTCCCACTCCGGGAGGTCGGGCAGCACGATGGTACCGGACTTCTCCACCTCCTCCTCGGGCAGCAGACCGAAGAGGGAGATCTGGCCGCTCTGCTTGTCCCGTTGCGAGGACTGGGCCTGCTCCATGGCCAGGTCAAGGATGGCGAAGAGCTGGGAGCGCCGAGCCCCCAGGGAGTCGAAGGCCCCGGCCTTGATCAGACTCTCGATCACCCGCTTGTTCACCCGGCGCGAATCGATGCGGCGACAGAGGTCCTCCAGCGACGTATATGGCCCTTCCCGCTCCCGCTCCTCCATGATGGAGTCCAAGGCCGAGCCGCCCACGTTCTTCACCGCGGCCAGGCCGAAGCGGATGCGGCCGTCGACGACGTTGAAGTCCTGGTCGCTCTCGTTGATATCCGGCGGCAGGACCTCGATGCCGTGGTCCTTGCACTCGTTGATGTAGAGCACCACCTTGTCGGTATTGCTGACGTCGCAGGAGAGGAGCGCCGCCATGAACTGGGCCGGGTAGTGGGCCTTCAGGTAGGCGGTCTGGTAGGCAATCAGGGCGTAGGCGGCGCTGTGGGACTTGTTGAAACCGTAGCCCGCGAACTTGGCCATCAGGTCGAAGATGTACTCGGCCTTGTCCTCGGGGATGTTGTTGGTCTTGGCCCCGGCCATGAACTTCACCTTTTCGTCGTTCATCACCTCGGGGATCTTCTTGCCCATGGCCCGGCGCAGGTTGTCGGCGTCGCCCAGGCTATAGCTCGCCAGCACATTGGCAATCTTCATCACCTGTTCTTGGTAGACGATGACGCCGTAGGTCTCTTTCAGGATCGGCTCCAGCTGGGGCAAGGGGTACTTGGCCACCATGCGGCCGTGCTTGGTGTTGACAAAGTCGCTGACCATGCCGCTCTCCAGGGGGCCGGGGCGGTAGAGGGCAACGAGAGCGATGAGGTCGGTGAATACCTCGGGCTGCATGCTGGCCAAGAGCGCCCGCATCCCCGAACTCTCCAGCTGGAAGACCCCCAGGGCGTCGCCCTTGCGCAGAAGCTTGTAGGTCTTCTCGTCATCCTCCGGGATCATGGCCATGTCCAGCCGCTTGCCCAGGACCTTCTCGATCAGGCGGATGGCCCGCTCGATCACGGTAAGCGTCTTCAGCCCCAGGAAGTCGAATTTGACCAGCCCTGTCATCTCAGTGTACTTCATGGCGTACTGGGTCAGGACCTCGCCCTTGGACCCCCGGCACACCGGCAGGTACTCCATCATCGGCTTAGGCGAGATGACCACGCCGGCGGCATGGGTGCCGATCTGGCGGGGGAGCCCCTCCAAGCGCATGGCAATGGTAAACAGCTCCTTGATCTGGGGGTCGCGATTCAAGAGGTCCTGGAGCCGGGGCTCCTCGGCCAGGGCGTCGGGCAGGGTGATCTTCAAGCGCTCCGGCACCAGTTTGGCGATCTTGTCCACCTCGGCCAGGGGGATGGACAAGGCCCGGCCCACGTCGCGCAACACCCCGCGGGCATTCATGGAGCCGTAGGTGACGATCTGGGTGACATGGGTCTCGCCGCCGTACTTCTTCTGTACATACTCGATAACCTCGCCCCGCCGCTCCTGGCAGAAGTCGACGTCGAAGTCCGGCATCCCCTTGCGTTCAATGTTCAGGAAACGCTCGAAGATCAGGCCGTAGGCGATGGGATCAATATCGGTGATCTTCATGCAGAAGGCGGCGAGACTGCCAGCCCCGGAGCCACGGCCCGGACCCACCGGGATGTGGTGGTCCTTGGACCAGTTGATGAAGTCGGCAACGATCAGGAAGTAGCCGGGAAAGCCCATGGTCTTGATGACGTCGATCTCCATCTCCAGCCGCTGGCGGTAGGTCTTCTCCAACTCCGGGGTGAGCTGGCCCTTCTGCCTCACCTGTTCCAGCCTGAACTCCAGGCCATCCCGACACTTCTGGTCAAACTCCTGGTCCAGGGTCATGCCGTCCTGGGTCTGGTAGATGGGAAAGTGGTGACCCTTGAACGAAAGCTCCAGGTTGCAGCGAGCGGCAATAACCGCGGTGTTGGCGATGGCCTCGGGGGTGGCGCTAAAGGCTTTGCGCATCTCCTCCGGCGACTTGAAGAAGAGTTCGTCGGTGGAGAAGTGGAAGCGATCGCTGTCGGTGATGGTCTTGCCGGTCTGGATGCAGAGCAGGACCTCGTGGGCGTAGGAGTCCTCGCGGTTCAGGTAGTGGCAGTCATTGGTGGCCACCAGGGGCAGGCCGGTGCTCTTCGCCAGTTCGATCAACCCCTGATTGACCACCTGCTGGTCCGCCAGGCCGTTCTCTTGCAACTCCAGGTAGAGGCGGTCCGGGAAGATGGCGGCGAGTTCATGGGCCGCGGCGATGGCGGCCGGCATGTCCTTGTCGTGGCCGACCTTGTAGGGGACCTCGCCGTGCAGGCAGGCGGTCAGCGCGATGAGATCGTCACTATAGAGCTTGAGGACCTCCTTGTCGATACGGGGCTTGTAGTAGAACCCCTCCAGATGGGCGATGCTGGCTAGCTTCAACAGGTTCTGATAGCCGTTTTTGTTCATGGCCAGGAGGACCAGATGGTAGTAGGGCAGGAGGCCGCTGGCCTTGGTCTCCTTGGTAAAGCGGCTGGTGGGGGCGATATAGAACTCGCAGCCGACAATGGGCTTCACTCCTGCCTTTTTGGCCTTCTCGTAGAACTCCAGCACCCCGTGCATGACGCCGTGATCGGTGATGGCCACGGCCGGAAGGCCGAACTCCTTGCACTTGGCGAGCAGATTATCCAGCCGGATGGCGCCGTCCAGCAGGCTGTATTCGGTATGGACATGAAGATGGACAAATTGAGCGTTCAT
>CAYSFY010000075.1:0-19194 GCA_964430285.1 uncultured Desulfobulbia bacterium | reverse complement strand
CAGCAGCGGATGATGGGCCAGGAGACCCGCAACAAGCTCACCGACTACTGGCAGGAACACGAGATCACCAAGGAAAAGGAGTATGCCATCCTGACCAACATCATTCACCAGGAGTGGGCCGGGGTGTCGGTCAAGGAGCACAAGTCGCTCAAGGGATTGGAGACCCAAAACCTTCGGGATCACATGAACGAGGCCGAGCTGATCTTCACCGCCTTGGCGGAACTCTCCACCCGCCACATCGCCCAGAGCGTAAACGCCACCGGCATGGAGGAGAACAAGGAGGCCGGAAAAAAAGGCGGCGGCATTGCCAAGAAGGCGCGTCAGGAACTGGAGGCCAAGACCGGAAGGCCGGTGGTGACCGGTGACAACTTCCTGCCACCGGGAAAGGTCAAGGCGCGCCTCGGCCGGAAAAAGGGTGGCGGCGAGACATGAAGGGGGCTAGGCCTAGACGCCGAAGGGGATCCTTAATCTGTGTTGCAGGCGTGAAACCGGCAGGCGCGGTCACGTCACCCCAGCCACCGACCGTATGGGGATGATTTTGGCCCCGGCCTTGATCCCGTCCAGGTAGTCTGCCCAGGCCTGCATCATCTTCTTGCGCTCCGGCATGAACTCGGCGTAGTTGTATGCCGCCCGCACGTTGTTCCTCTCCGCATGGGCAAGCTGCCGCTCGATGGCGTCTCGGTTCCATCCCTGTTCATTCAATAACGTGCTGGCCATGCTTCGGAAATCGTGGCCGCTCATCTCATCCTTGGCAAATCCCATCCGACGCAGGGCCGATAGTATGCCGTTGCTGCTCATCGGCCTTGAACCGGTCCGGGGGCTGGGGAAGACATAGCGCTCATGCCCGGTCAAGGGGTGAATCTCTTGCAGGACTTCCAATGCCTGCTTAGATAACGGGACGATGTGCAGGACGCCCGCCTTCATCTTCTCCGCCGGGATTCTCCACTCCGCCGTCTCAAGATTGAACTCCGACCACTCGGCTTGTTGTAGCTCACCCGGCCGGACAAAGACCAAGGGTGCCAATTGCAGGGCACAGCGGGTAACAATACCGCCCCGGTAGTCGTCAATGGAGCGCAACAGGCCGGCTATCTCCTTGGGATCGGTGATGGTGGCCATGTGCTTAACGGAGGTTGGGGGGATGGCGCCGCGCAGGTCACCGGACGGGTCACGCTCGGCTCGACCGGTGGCCACGGCATAGCGGAAAACCTGGCCGCATACCTGTTTCACCCGGTGGGCCGTTTCAGTCGCCCCTTTCGCCTCGATCCTGCGGAGTGCCGCCAGCAGTTCCGGTGCTGTGATGGTCTTGATCTGTCTGGCCCCCAACCAAGGGAAGATGAAAAGCTCCAGCCGCCGGATGGTGGTCTTGGCATGACTGGCCGCCCAGGATGGGGAATACTTGGCGTGCCACTCACGGGCGACGATCTCGAAGGTCTCGGTCTCTTGAGTGCCTGCCGCCTTCTGTGCCTTCTTGTTATCGCTGGGGTCAACATCGCTTGCAAGTAAGGCCCTTGCCTGGTCTCGTTTCTGTCTGGCCACTGCAAGAGGTACGTCAGGATAGGCGCCAAGGGCCAGTTTCTTTTCTTTACCATCGAAACGGTATTTAAAATTCCAGAGCTTGCCGCCCGTTGGAGTGACCAGAAGGAAAAGGCCCCCACCGTCGAAAAGTTTTTGGGGCTTATCTGTTGGCTTGGTCATTCTGACCTTGGTGTCGGTGAGTGGCACAATCCTTTTAGGCATGGGTCTATCCTCCATTTTGGGGGCTTCCATTTTGCGTTGGGGGCCTTTGTCCTTCAAGAAAGCCCCCAAACCTATCGGATTTCAGTATATCAAGGTGGATGTTGTCGGACGACACAAAAAGAAAAAGGCCTGATTTCTCAGGCCTTTCAGGACAGTATCGGATGATACTGGATTTGGAAATGGTGGAGGCGCCGGGAGTTGAACCCGGGTCTCCCCTTGAAATCATTGAAATTTTCACGAAATTGCGCGGGAAAAAGTGATTTTGTAGGGTTTTGTTCAAATTGGCTGTTGGAGAAACGGGAAACTATTGTTCCTATTTTGGAATATTAGTTTCCCGTTTTTTTTTTGCATAAATTGAAATCATTATAACTTAAACAAATTGGAGGTAACAATGAGTAACGCTAAAACAACCAATAATCATGGTTCCGTTACCGGCGTTTTGCGCCGTCTTACAGGGTACACTACGCGGCAAGGAGTAAAAATGCAAAGGCTCGATGTGTTGATTCCATCTGTTTCACCCCTTGATCATCCAATTACCGTTTCAGTACACACTGAAAGGTTGAGAAATGGAACTGATGTTGATCGGGAAACTACACTTTTTTACCGTGCCTTGACCTTTTTGAAGTCTGGCAGTGGCAAAGGTGCAGATCAAATTTTTGATCAGACTCGTTTGGAGGAGGTGTTACAGTAATGACTGAGGATCAAGCCCTTCAAGTCCTTTCCTTCCTTGGACAAATTTTGACTGCTATGCATCATCTGATAGCTTGTGTATGTGTCGGGATAGGAGTTGTTGCGGCACTTATTGTGGCTACCACGTGGAAGGGCTGATGATATGGACTATGTGGCGATTTCGAAAGAAGCTGTCGGGCAAGGTTTTGCCTTAGGCTGTTTTGTCTGGCTGGTTGTTTACGGGATAAATCGGGGTTGGCTCATTTTTAAAACCTTTGCTAGTTTTTAACCGCAGTGTGGCGGTCCTGCCACATTGTATTCGATACCTCAATTCAAGAAAAAGGAGCATTACACATGGACGCGATCGATTTTGCAGGGACTTCAACTTCTTTGGTTACCCAATTGACTGCCGTTGGTGGCCCCATAAAAGCGGGTATGGCTTTTGCCGTCGTCACCCTGGCCGTTACCATCGGCTGGAAGATGTTCAAGCGTTTCACAAAATAAAAGAACCTTAATGCGATTGTCCAACAAGCAGTATGGTCTATTGTTGGACAATCGCGGTTTGGAGTTAAACAATGATAAAACATACTTTTGTCCAAAATATCTTCTATTTCGTTTACTCTGCCTTAGTGGTTGGCGCATTGGTATTTCTTTTTCGATGAGGATTTAAGATGAACAATGACATGAATATTACGACTTTTATAGGTTCCATGTTTATCATTATTTCAGTATATTTGTCTGCTAAATTATATGGTTTGCTGTGTAAAGAATTTATACGTGAAGAAGATGTTGATTATCAAGCATGTGAGTATTTAATTTGCGAGGATTGCGGTTGTATGAGATTGGTTGAAGATGTTTCAGGTGTTCATGATTGTTGTCATGATCGTGATTCGTGTAATATCTTATGATAAGTCTTTTACCTTACAGGGCAGTTAGCCGGCGGGGTTACCGGCGTTCCGGTCTGCGGAGCAATTGCAGATAAGATTTAAGTCGAATAGTAAAGCGGGCCAATTACGAATTGACAGTCAGTAATCATTAATTCCCCCTCTCAAGAGGAAAAATATGGACGGTTTAGGATTGATCATAGGTGGAATTCGAGGGAAGAAATTTGTGGCGGTCCTCTTATTGTGTGCTTTGGTTCTCCTAGCGCGTCCATCTGAGGCCTTGGCCCCTTTGGCTATCCTTAATCCTGCCACATTAGGCGTTGTGGTGGTGGCAGGGGGGGTCATTTCGGGGACTATGCTTCATTATGCCCCTGCGATTTATGAGGCTGGCCATATGGCAATTGACAATGCCGCTAAGATTACTAGGACTTTATATCAGGTTGAAAAGTTCACTGTTTCAAGTGGTGCTCAGTATTTGATTGGCCGGGCGGAACAGGTGACTATTGATTTGATGAATTTTGGCAATGGCGCCTTGCAGTGGATTAAGGATCATGCTTCTGATTTTCCATTATTCAAGAGTGCTGTTGACGCTGCTAGTTCAACCGGTGTCCCTCCCCCGGTTGCAGGTGACATCAATTCTGGAATTCAGCCTGGAGATGTGGTCACAGTAATACAAGTTAGCAGTAATCAGTATCAGGAGAAGATTGATGCCGGCTATTTAACTTTGTTGAGGTCTTCCCAGCCAGCGTCTTATGGTGTGACAGCTTGCGCTGATTGGTCAATTAGACGAACAGGGCAATATTTTACGGATAAGAGCAATTATTTTCTGTATCGGATAGATTTAGGCAAAACAGATTGCCCCGGCAACTATACCCGCCTTGGAAATTTTCAGTTTTTATCCTATCCCACCAACCTTCCACCAACCTATATCCCTACCTTCGTGGCTGCTGAGTTAGATGATCAGCTGGTTTTGGACAATCAAGCCGATGTGGTCGAGGAGGTTGATAAAATAATTCAGGCTTTGCCGTCGGCTGTTAAGGATTCTCCCCCTTGGACCGCAGGGGATACCGCCGTTGCGTTGGATATGATTGATCTCTCTGTTTTGGAAAAGCAGAAGAGTGATCTTGAGGCTGCCAAAGCAGCCGATCCATCCAACCCAGGCTTGTATGATCCGGCAATTATTGAGGTTAACGCCAAGCTTGATGCCTTGAACCCAGTAAGCGAAAATGATGTTCCCGGTGTTTCCCTGCCAACTGAAATCACACCACTGGTTCACGCCCCTGCGGATCTTCCTGAAATTGAAACTAGCCCCCTATCTAGTTTTGATTTTGTGGGGCCAATTCAGGAAGCCATGTATACGCTTTCCTCTGATCTTCAGACTCGTGAACCTTTTGCGTCTTTGGTGAAGCTCCCTGATTTTCTAGCTCCGTTTGTTGCGCCACCTGTTGCGCCGGTTTTTGATCTGGAACTTCCGTATGTCGGCCAATTCCATGTTGATCTTGCTTCATGGGATATGGTGGCTGAATTTGGGCGGGTCGGTTTTTCAATTTTGGCGATGGTCGGTACGGTACTCTTTGTTGTTAAGGTGTGGGTATGATTTCCTTAATTCTAGCGTACATCAATTCATTATTTCAGTCTTTTGTTGATGCTTTTTATTCCCTGGCTGAACAGTCCTTTGCCTGGCTTGATGGTTTCTTGCGGTATTGTTTGGAAAGTGTCATTTATCTCTTGGCCTTCACAATTCAGCAGATTGTGTTGGCATTTATCTACGTGGCGAATTCCGCCATTCTGCTTCTTCCTTCTTGCAACGTCCCATTAATTAACACTTCCGCGTTGCAGTCATCATATAACGATACAGGTAGTACTTTGGCTAGTGTGGTAAGTTGGGTTCTGCCGATGAATTTTTTGTCGTCGTTGGTACTTTGTATGGTTCAAGCTATCATGGCCTATATCATGATTTCTTGGGTTCTGCGTTGGCTGAAGGTGATCAAATGATAACAGTTATTCAGGGGACCACTGGTTCAGGAAAATCATCAATTATGGTTGAGGACATGGCTGATTTTCTTCTTTCTGGCGGAGTGGTTGCCATGAACTTCACCCTTAGTCCAGGTTGGCTTGATGTCATTTGTGCTGCATCTCATAAATATCGTTCTGGAAGAGTAGATCGGGAGTTGTTTCGCCGTTCTTTATGGGAACGCTGTTTCCATATCGGTACCCAAGATACGATTTTAGAACTCGGCAAAAAAATCGAGCAGCTTTCCTTGAGGAAGGGTCGTGAGGGTCTTGGTCGACTATATTTGGATGAGGCCCAACTGTTATTTAACTCTAGGTCGTGGTCGAAAAATCAAAAATTTATCGAGTTTTTCACTCAGCATCGCAAGTTGAAGTGGGACGTTTTTTTGGTCACTCACACAATGGATATGATCGATAAGCAGATTCGTGGTCTTGTGGATCTTGAAACCCGTCTCCGGAACCTTCAAAAAGTTAAAATTTTAGGTTTAATTCCTTTGGCCTGGAAACCCACTTTTTTGGCCATAACACGTTATGCGGGGATTGCTGCTGGAGCTGGGGAGATTTATAGCCGGCGAATTTATGGATTAAACCATTTTTACAAAGATTTATACGATACGCATGAGGTGTTTGCTTTTGACGCATCTTCAGTGTCAGTGTCGCATCAGGGGGAATATACTCCAGCTCCTCCTGTGAGGTCTTTGTTGTCACGCATTTGGAGCAATTTTAGGGAGGTCTTGGATAAATTATTTCCTGTTTCTTCTCCGGCCGCTATTCCCGCTTGTGTTTGGCCTCAATATCATGCAGTGGTTAATCCTTCGCCTGGCGACCCGCCCGGCGGGGCGACTGTCGAAGGTTTAAAGCGGCATTCATGGACAACTTGGTAGATTTCAAAATTAAAATAGTTTGTGATCAGTTAATTTGATCACATACGTTATATATGATCTATACTCTATATACTCTATATATGACCTATATGACTAATATGTGTCTTGATTGATAGTTTTTTTAAAAAGAAGCTTAATTTCAAATGAAGTGCAAAATGAAGTTCAAATTGTTTTGTCGGTTTATTATTTATTTTTAGTAAGGTAACTTGTTGTTAATGCAGTAAATTATTTGTATTTTATGCTTAAAAACATAAAAGTAAAAACAAATACATTGCAACAAAATTTTTGGCCAAGTAAATAAAAAAAAAGCTGATCAGCAAACCCGGCAAGGTCGTCACTGATCAGCTCTGCTCTGAATCAACCCCCCACTAAGGAGAAGATCCATGTCCATTTTAGCCTGTCCTCATCGTCATGTCAAGCCCCGGCCGCCGGCTGCGCCGGCGTTGTCGCTCCCCCAGGGGGCAAGCAGAATAACATGCCCCCTGGAACTCGCCGGCGGCCCTCAGGCTGCGCAGCAGCCTGACGCCGGCAGCCCCTCCCCGTCCCCCTGCCCCCCCTCTGTTTCACAGTCTCTTAAGTTTTTCCCTAATTTCGACAAGTTAAAGATTGGATTTTATTGTTCTTTTTCTGTTGATGATCGGAAAAAAGTATTCGCGGTCCTCGATGCACAAAGAGCGGCCGCGCGCGACAATGACGCGGGTCTCTCTCTTGTCGATTTTGGTGGCGATTGGTTGTTTCAATGTCATGCAGCCGGTAAAAAGGGAGGGTTCGGGTATCATATTAGCCGCGACGATGTGCACTTATTTTTTTCCGCTCGTGAAAATATATCATTAACTCCTAACGTATATATTGAAATTGGGAGTAAGAGCTGTTGGCGGCCTGGTCATCTTTTGGTTGTCGGACAACTTATCGATTTTATTAATTTTTTAGGCGGCGTCATCGAAAAACATAAAATTTCAGAAGTGCATATGTGTTGCGATGCAGTTGGTATTAAAATTAGCGAATTGCCAGTATCGGATCGATCTAACTGGGTTTGTCGCGTGCACCAAATTGGCACATTCCAAAAATATGAGAATTTACGAGGGGTTACGGCTGTATCATTCGCTGACTCTGAACTTTCTGGTCGTGGTCAAATCCAGGTGTCCGGGGTTTCGATGGGCAGCAAATGTGCAATACATTCGGTACTTTATGATAAGATTTATGAGGGTCGTCGGCATCCTGAAAAACAGGCCGTGTTTCTTGACGCGTGGGGTGAGGCTGACTGGGAGGGGCTGTCAGTTACGAGAGTCGAATACCACCTGAAACGCGAAATTTTGAAGCAATTTAAAATAGATACCTATGACCATTTAATTGAAAATAGCGATAATATTTGGGCTTATCTGACCAATGAGTGGCAGCGGCTTGTGATTCCAGGTCAGGTCGATCGCGAAAATCGTCATCAGGATCGCGCTTTACTGCATCCATTTTGGCAGGAAATTCAGACGGTTAAGTTTGGGGATGGCTGGTCGAGGGATTTGATTCGCGAGACCCCGCCTCCTTCTGCAGATGTGGAGACTATGATCAGGAGCGTTGCTGGATATGCCTTGAGCCTCGGCGTTATCGCAGGTGTTAGCCCTGATGATTCTGTCGGTTGTTCTGCTTTGGTTTCAAAATTGATCCGTAAATATCTTATTTCGCTTGATAATGAGTTTGAAGGGATGGATGAAAAATCAAAATTTTATGTGAAAATGAACAATCGGAAGGCTAGACTTCTGCCGTTTCGGTTTGGTTTGTCGGTTTCTTTACCCTTGAACTAATTTTTTGCTTGGAGTCAAAATGAATATTGTTGATTTTTTTCGAAAATTAAAGTCTGGCCAATATGGAATTTATCGCGAACCATCACAAATTGAATTGCTGTTCTTTTTGTTTGCGCTGGCCGCTGTTTGTTATTTGACCGCACCGCTTGTTAAATTTTTAATATCCAAAATTTTCACATTATTACATTAAAATGAAACAATTGTTAGGTCTATACTCCAGGCAAAAATGCACTAAATGTGCTGCAACTTTGGTTTACATGCCTTTTCTTCGTGGTGTGTTTTGTGCCAAGCATCCGAAGGTGAAGGCGACTCGTGATTTTTTTGTTCATTTCCATGGTCAGAGGAAGTCATTTGCTGGTTTTCTTGAGGCTGAGAATTATTTATTGGAATTGAAGAGGAAAGTTGAAAACGGAATTTCACTTGGTGTCGCGGACAATCCATTTTCGCGCTTGTCGGCTGCTTGGCTCCTGGAAAAAAAGTTGGAGGTTGGTAAAAGTCACTATGAGAATTTAGATAGGTACATTAATTTGTATTCAAATAAATTCGGAGACCTTGATGTTATGGATTTAAGAAGGAAAATGATTCATGAATTTTTATATTCATTCGATGGAAAGTTTTCATCAAAAACTCTTGATCACATGAGAAATTGTTTAAAGTCATTTTATAAATGGATGTTAATCAATGAAATAATTGATCGTCTTCCTTTTGTTGATTTACCAGTTATAAAAATTATAGAAAATAAAAGAAAAATAGTTGACAAGTCTGTTCAGTGTGATATTGTAAGACATCTAAAAAAAATAAGTAATGAGATTAATCCTAGGATTTGGATCGGTGTGTATATGTTGGCTGTGTATATTTCGCTACGTCCTGGCGCACTTCGGCTCATAAAAAATGGCGATATTGATTTTGAGCGAGGTTTTTTGCTGCTTCCTGCTGAAAATTGCAAGGAAAGGCAGCAGAGGGAGGTGCCCTTGGTCCCTGACGATTTGGGCCTGATCGGCCAGTATGTTGTTGGTGGGCCTGGCGAGTATTATTTCCGCCATGTTGTGTCTAGAAGTGGTGCTTCGAAAGGCGAAATTTTTGGGCGAAAATATCTATGGAAGTGGTGGGGGAAGGCCTGCAAAGAATTAGGCGTAAAAGGCGTCGATTTGTACGGAGGGACTCGTCATTCGAGCGTTACAAGCCTTTCTGCTGCTGGTTTTTCGCCTGAGCAGATTCGTGGCGGCTCGATGCATAAAACGGTTAAATCCTTTGAAAAATATTTTAATCGAGGCGTGGCCGCTGCGCTGCCCGTATACTTCAAATCACGGTTTGAGATTTGAAAGGAGGTCGGATTGTATGAAAGTCGCTAATCTTCGCCCCGGCGAGCAAGTCAAAATGGATGGGTTTCGGAATCCCGTCAAGTTTCTCCAGGAAAAAGAAGGAAAGTATGTGTTTGAGTGCCCGGCGTGGAAAGGAGAAAACGGTAGGGATGATCTTGGGCAGTTTGAGCTTTCAAAAAGACAAGTAACCAATCTGTGTTCTTAGGAGGTCAGACGGTGAGTAGTGGGAAAAATGCAAATAATGCAAATGATGAAAAGCAATTCGGGAAATTCACTTTTTGGCTTTTTCGTAACGACAAGCGAATTTCTTTGTCTCTAGAATTGATTATCGTTCAGTATTTTGAGGCATTGTTTACCCTTTCGAATGGTAAACTTTTTGGTTCAAAACGTGATGCAATACTTGATTTATCTGAACAAATTCAGATTTTCGTCGATCAGTATGACGGCTGTGACTATCGGAATGTTAGTTTGTTAAACTATGTGAAACATCAGATATTGGAAATGATATTAGAATCTGAACATGTTTCTGGACTGCATGATATAGTTCATCATGTCAGAATTAAGGCGTAAAGTCATTCGGGTGCGGAAATGAGAAATCAATTAAAGACGTTGAGTTGGTTGGGGGGGCGAACGATTGCCCTCGGTTTCTTTTCGTCTGGTGTTAATAATAACACAGCACAATTGCCACTGGATGATCATGGCAATTGTGCGTGTGTGCGCGGCAATTATGCCTTGCAACTTACTGATTTTATTAAAAAATGGTGGAGGCGCCGGGAGTTGAACCCGGGTCCGAAAATACTCCCCCTCAAGCGTCTACATGCGTGTTCCTGATTAATTGCTTATCGCGCCGCAACCCCTCCAGGACCAAGGGGCCTTTGGCGCTATCCAGCTAGAGTTTCGCCAATCAGCGGCAGGAGCACCGGAAGGCTATCCCATGAAGTCGGCGTCCGCATCCCACCCCATGGGAGAGGGTAGGGAGAAGACGGTAGCAGGGATTAAGCTGCTACGGCGTGATTATAGTCGTCTGCGACTGTGTTTACGTTCAACCTGATTAACGAGTGTGCTGAGAACTCGGCATGCAGCCTGGGCTTATGTACCCCCGTCGAAACCGTTTCGCCCCCTTGTTGGTAAAAATTAATCTCGGGAGGAGGACCTTCCTCCTCCCTTGTCCGCAAAACGATTACCTTTGTTTAAGCGGTTCATCTCGCGGTCGTTCTCCCGTTGCTTGATGGAGTCCCGCTTGTCGTAGAGCTTTTTCCCTCGTGCCAGACCCAAGGCCAACTTGGCCTTGCCGTTACTTTTAAAGTAAACCCTAAGCGGGATTAAGGCAACTCCCTTTTCCTGGACCTTGCCGATCAGCTTCTTGATCTCCCGTTTGTGGAGCAGGAGTTTCCTGGGCCGCATGGGGTCCAGGGTGGAAATGGTGTTGTAGGAGTAGGGGGAGATGTGGACATTGTGGAGGATGATCTCGCCGCGCACGATCTTGGCGTAGCCGTCGCGCAGGTTGGACTTGCCCTCGCGCAGGGACTTGACCTCGGGGCCCAGGAGGACCATGCCCGTCTCGATGGTCTCCTCGATAAAGTAGTCGTGGGTCGCCTTCTTGTTGGAGCCCACCACCTTGCCGGTGGGCGGGGCGAGCTTTTTCGGGTGTTTGCTCATGATGGTCTCTCTTTAGGGGCCGTCCAGAAATGACCTGTACGTTTCAGCCGCTCCTTTACGGCCCCTTATGCCGTTTCGGCTCTCCAGAACGGCTGAGTTAATATTGGACAACGGCTCAGGCCGTGCCGGTGATCCGGAGGGCCTCTTCGTAAGTGGTGATGCCGTTTTGGATCTTTCGCCAGGCGTCGGCGAGCAGGGAGGTCATCCCCTCGCGGATGGCCATGGCCTTGATCTCGGCAGTGGAGGCGTTGCTGCTGGTCAATCGTTTGATGGCCTCGCTCATGGGGAAGATCTCGAAGACCCCGCAGCGGCCCAGGAAGCCGGTGCCCCGGCACTGCTGGCACCCCTTGCCGCGCTTCAGGGTCAGGGTCCCTTGGCGGGTGGTGGGGAAACCGAACCCCCGGATCTCGTCGGCGTCGATGGTGAAGGCTTCGCTGCAATGGGGGCAGATGGTGCGCACCAACCGTTGGGCCATGGCCCCCAGCAGGGTGGAGGCGATGAGGAAGGGCTGGACCCCCAGGTCCACCAGCCGCGCGATGCTGGAGACGGCGTCGTTGGTGTGCAGGGTGGAGAAGACCAGGTGCCCGGTTAGCGCCGCCTGTACGGCATAGCGGGCGGTCTCCAGGTCGCGGATCTCGCCGATCATGATGATGTCCGGATCTTGGCGCAGGATGTTCCTGAGGATGGAGGCGAAGGTGACGTCGGGCGAGGACTGCACCGAGATCTGGTTGAACTCCTCGTGCACCATCTCCACCGGGTCCTCCACGGTGATGATGTTCTTCTCCGGGGTGGCGATGTTCTTAAGCGTGGAGTAGAGGGTGGTGGACTTGCCGCTGCCGGTGGGACCGGTAATCAAGACCAGGCCGTAGGGGGCGGTGACGAACTCCTGATAGATCCCGAGGTCCTTGGGCGAAAAGCCGATGTGGCCGAGGTCCTGAAAGAGGACATGGGGGTCGAGGATCCTGAGCACCGCCTTCTCGCCAAAGGCCACCGGCACGGTGGAGACCCGGATCTCCGCCTCGTCGCCACCGTGGCTGACCTTGATCCTGCCATCCTGGGGCCGTCTCTTCTCGGCGATATCCAGACGCGACAGGGACTTGATCCGCGAGATGATGGCCGGATGCACCACTTTCGGCAGGTTGTAGATGGTGTGCAGCACCCCGTCGATGCGGATGCGGATGACGCTCTTGTCGCGCTTGGGCTCGATGTGGATGTCGCTGGCCCGCTGGTCAAAGGCGTAGTTGAACAGGTGGTCCACCGCCCCCTTGATGTGCTGGTCCGAGGAGGCGATCTCGGAGGAGGAGCCGATGTTGACGTACTGCTCCAGGTTGCCCAGGTCCACCGCCGGCCCCTTGAGATTGGTCTCGGCGGCGGTGATGGAGGACTGGAAGCCGAAAAATTCGGCCAGGATCTTCTTGATGTCGCTCTTGGTGCTGAGGTGGGGTTGTACCTTGATCTGGTTGACCCGCTCGATCTCCTTTAACACCTGGATGGCTTGGGGGTCGCAGACGGCCACGTCCAGGATGCCGTTCTTGATGGCAAAGGGGAGGAGCAGGTGCTTTAAGGCAAAGGACTGGGGGATGGTCTTGGTGACCGTCTTCAGGTCCAGCTCCAGGGGGTCGAGCTTCTTAAAGGGGAGGTGGTGATCCGTTGCCACCTGGCGGATGATCAGCTCCTCGGTCAACTCCTGGCCCGGCTGGGAGCGGACCTCGAAGTGCAGGGAGGCGATGATGTCGATCAGGTCCGGTGGCTGGAGCTGGGCCGTGCCCGTGCGCGCGGCCAGCTGCTGCTGACGCAGGAGCTTGGTCCGTTGTTGGTGTTTCTGGATAACGATCTGCTCCTGCTGCTCCACGGTCAGCAGCTGGTGCCTTTTTAAGAGCTCGAAGAGGTAGGCCTCGTTGGTGATGGAGTTCGCTTCAGGCGGTGTCGGGGGCATGGAGATCGGCGGGAGTTAGGAGACTGGTCAGCGGGAATCAGGTGAATAATGGCTCAAGGCCGTAGGCTGAGAACGCATTCCGTTTGCAGGAATGACATTGAATACATGCATGCAGACTACAACAAGATACACCATCTGGATTATTTTTCTCTGTAAAATTGATGGTCTCATGAAAAGTCCATGAACTCGCCATCCGCCTTGCCAAGAGCAAAGGGTGAAGAAGGGGGCCGGCGTCGGTTGAGCGGTTTATGCGAGGCCGACAAAATTGACGCTCGGCCCAAGAAGTTCATTATCTCCCGTTCCAAAATCGTGGCAGATGGATTATATGTATTTGGTTCAACTCGCAGGCCGTCCCCCAAAAATAGCCGGAATCCGCTGCCATGCCCCTGCACAAGGACCTTTTTGTTGCCGACATCCAAGATAACCAGGAGGTACGCACCCTCTTTCTGGTGAAGAGCATGCGGCTTGCCGAGACCAAGGCCGGTAAGCCCTTTTTGTCCCTGGAGTTGATGGATCGCAGTGGAGAGCTGGTGGCCCGGGTCTGGGATGATGCCGAGCGACTGGCCCCCCGCTGTCCGGCAGGAGCGGTGGTGGCGGTCAGCGGCCTGGCCCAGGTCTATAAGGGGGCCTTGCAGCTCAAGGTCACGGCGTTGGAGCAGGTTGCGGCCGAGGGGCCGGATTGGGCCCTCTTTCTGCCGACCACCCCCTACGATATCGAGGCCATGGCGGCTGAGATCATCGTCTTGGTCAAGGGGCTTGCCGACCAGGATATTCGTCGTCTGCTCATGGCCGTGGTCAAGGACCAGCCCCTGTGGCAGGCCTTTACCACCGCCCCGGCGGCCAAGCACATGCACCACGCCTATATCGGCGGTCTGCTGGAGCATAGCCTGGGGATCTGCCGCTTGGCGGACCGGGTGGCGGCCCTCTACCCGACCCTGGACCGCTCCTTGCTCATTGCCGGCGCCATCCTCCATGATCTGGGCAAGGTCAGGGAGTTCTCCTTTAGCGTGCCCCCCTTTGACTACTCCGATCAGGGCCGCCTGCTGGGGCACATGGTGATCAGCCTGGAGATCATCCAGGCCAAGCTCTCCGGGCTGCGCGACTTTCCGGAGCAGACCGCCATGATGATCAAGCACCTGGTGGTCAGCCATCACGGCCGCCATGAGTTTGGCTCGCCCACCCTGCCCATGACCCGCGAGGCCTTTGTCCTGAATCTCATTGACGATCTGGATGCCAAGATGAACTATCTGGATCGCTTAAGCCGCCCGGTCGACCCGGATAGGTACCAGTGGACGGAGTACCAACGGACCTTGGAGCGCTTTTTGTTTGTCACCGGTCATGCGGCCCAGCCCATGGCCGGCAACGATGCCGACGCGGACCCGGATGACGAGGGTGCGAAACGGCAACCATCCTTGTGGGGGTAGGGGAGGTGGCCCTGACCAGCTTTGCCGATGTCGCGGGCCAGGAGAAGGCCAAGCGCATCCTGCGTCTGGCCTTTGGCCGGGGCAAGACCAGCCATGCCTATCTCTTTCAGGGGCCGGTCGGGGTGGGCAAGAAGCTCACGGCCCGTGCCTTTGCCGCCTTTCTCCACTGCCGGGCCGAGGGGCGCGACGATAGCTGCGGTCACTGCCCCTCCTGCCGCAAGACGGCATCGGGCAACCACCCGGATCTGCTGGTGCTGGAGCCGGATGGGGTGCAGATCAAGATCGACCAGATCCGCGAGTTGAAACGGACCTTGTCCTATCCGCCGGTGGAGGCGGGGGACCGGGTGGTGGTGGTGCCGGACATCCACCAGACCATGGCGCGGGCGGAGGTGGCCAACAGCCTGTTGAAGACCCTGGAAGAACCACCGGCCCAGACTGTGTTTATCTTGACGGCCGTCGAGGCGGCGGGTATCCTGCCCACCATCGTCTCCCGCTGTCAGGTGATCCCCTTTTATCCGCTGCCCTATGCCCTGGTCTCGGCGGCGCTTACCGCCGATGGGGTGGCGGCGGACAAGGCCTACGCCATGGCCTCCATTGCCGAGGGGAGCATCGGCCGGGCCAGGGCCTTGGCCAAGACCGATCTCCTGGAGGTGCGGCGGGAGATTGTCGAAGGGCTGACCCGCCTTACCACCCGCGGGCCCGGGGCCGTGGAGCAGCTGTTCGCCTTGGCGGAGCAGGCGGCCCTGCTCAAGGACGAATTGGTTGACCTTTTGGAGTTGCTCAAGTTGTGGCTCAAGGACCTGATGGTCCTTGCTGCCGGGGGGCCGATCGAGGCCGTGGTCAACCAGGACCTGCACCATACCCTGGCGCAAGCCCGCGAGCGGTGGAGCCACCCGCAACTGGTGGAGAGAGTGGCCCTGATCCATAAGGCTGAGCGCCAGCTTCGCCACAACTGTAATCGGGCCTTTGTCTGCGAGGTCCTCTTTTGGGCCTTTGTTGGCTAACCAACCCGAGTCATTATCAACGAGCTAGGCAACAGCCTACTTGCAATCGAAAAACAGCGCCGTTTGCGGGCGCCTACCCATACACCCATGACTGAATCCACCCCTGTCCCTGACGAGCAGCCGCTAGAGGCGCCAGCCTCACAGCCACAGCCGGCGCCATTGCCCAAGCCGGGCCCGCGGGAACAACAGAAGTTATACCATGTCAGCTTCCGCAAGGGGCAACAGCCCAAGGCAGCCACCTCCAAGATCCTGGATCTGGCCCAGGGCGAGACCGTGATGGTGCAGAGCGATCACGGCCAGGAGCCGGCCCTGATCAGCGGCAGTGGCATCATGCTGCCCTTGGATAATTTGGACAAGCCCTTGGAGCTGTTGACCATTCTCCGGCGCGCCTCCACGGACGAGATCGCTAAATACCAAAATCTGATGCAGCGTGAGCAGGAGGCTAGGCGTTTCTGTCAGGGACGGATCCGCGACCTGGGGCTGGAGATGAAGCTGTTGCAGGTGGAGCGTTACTGTAATGGCAGCAAGGTTATCTTCTATTTCAGCGCCGAGACCCGGGTGGATTTCCGGGATCTGGTGAAGTCCCTGGTTCAGGAGTTCCGCACCCGGGTCGAGATGCGGCAGATCGGGGTGCGCCATGAGACCCAGATGCTGGGCGGCATGGGGTGTTGCGGCCGGGAGCTGTGCTGTGGTCTGTTCATGAAGGACTTTGTGCCGGTCTCCATCAAGATGGCCAAGGAGCAGGACCTGCCCCTAAACCCCGCCAAGATCTCCGGGGTCTGCAATCGTCTGCTCTGCTGCCTGACCCATGAGTATGAGACCTATAAGTCCTTGAAGAAGGGGATGCCCAAGGTTGGTCGGGTGATCACCTTCGAGGGCAAGTCCTATAAGGTGAATTATTGCAAGACCTTGGCCGGCACGGTAAGCATTACCGGGGTTGACGACCCCTCTGACAGCCGGGTGTTGAGCCGTGAGGAGTGGGAAACAGGGGTCTCGGCCCCCAAGGTGAAGACGGAGGAGGAAGAGCGACAGGGGACAGGCGGTCGGTCAACCCCTAGCCCCGCCGGGCCTCACCGGCAATCGGGCGGAGGCCGGTCACCAAGTCCCAAACCCGGGTCAGGGAGGGGAGCGCCCGCGCAGCGGCAGCCCTCATCGGGCAGGCAACCCGCCCAAACCAGGGAGCCGGGCCAGACCAGGGAACCGGCCCAGACCAGGGAGCCAGTCCAGACCAGGGAACCGGCCCAGACCAGGGAACCGGTCCCGGCTCGGCAACCCGGCCCCCCCCGGCAACCGGGTCCGCCCCGGCAACCCGGGCCCCCCCGGCACCCTGGCCCGCCGCGGCAGCCAGGGCCTCACCAATCCCCCGAGGCCAGAGCCGCTGCCGTCAAGACGCCGGTCGCCAGGTCCGGACCCGTGAGAGGCGAGGAGGGGGGTAAGCCCACCGGGGATAGGCCGCCGCGCTCCCGGCGGCCCAGGGGGAACAAAAAGGGGAAGACACCATGATCACCTACGTGACGACACCGATTTTCTATGTCAACGCCGAGCCCCACCTGGGGCACGCCTATACCACCATTGTTGCCGACGCCTATAGCCGCTTCCGCCGTTTGCAGGGGCATGAGGTCCGCTTCCAGACCGGCACCGACGAGCATGGAGACAAGATTGCCGCCGCCGCCCTGGCCGCCGGGATTACCCCCCAGGCCTATGCCGACCGGATCAGCGGTCTGTTTAGGGCGGCATGGGACCCGTTGCAGGTCAAGCCCGACACCTTTATCCGCACCACGGACCCGGATCATCGTCGGGTGGTGCAGGCGGTGCTACAGAAGCTCTTCGACCAGGGGGATATTGTCCTGGCCGATTACTCGGGCCTCTACTGCCAAGGGTGCGAGCGTTTCCTGACCGAAAAGGAGCTGGTGGATGGCCTTTGCCCGGATCATCAGAAGGCCCCGCTCCCCATTACCGAGCAGAACTATTTCTTTAAGATGAGCCGCTACCAGGACTGGTTGGTGGAGCACATTCAAGCCAACCCGGAGTTCATCACCCCGGAGCGCTATCGCAACGAGGTCCTGTCGTTCTTGAGCGAACCCCTGGAGGATCTCTGCATCTCGCGGCCCACCAGCCGCCTGACCTGGGGGATCCCCTTGCCGTTTGATGAGACATTCGTGACCTATGTCTGGTTCGATGCCCTGATCAACTACCTGAGCGGCTTGGGCTATAACCCCACGGGTGAGTCAGGGCCGGAGTTCGCGCACTTTTGGCCGCAGGCCGAGCACATCGTGGCCAAGGATATCCTCAAGCCCCATGCCATCTTCTGGCCCACCATGCTGCGGGCCATGGGGGTTGCGCCGTACCATAAGCTCCATGTCCACGGTTACTGGAACGTCAACAACACCAAGATGTCGAAGAGTATCGGCAATGTCATCCGCCCTCTGGAGCTGGTCTCGGCGTACGGCAGTGACAGCATCCGTTACTTCCTGCTGCGCGAGATGTCCTTCGGCCTGGACGCCTCCTTCTCCACCGAGGCGGTGACCGCCCGCCACAACTCCGACCTGGCCAATGACCTGGGCAACCTCTGTAGCCGCACCTTGGCCATGGTGCAGAAGTTCACGGCAGGGGCGGTGCCGGAGCCGGGTAGCGAACGGAGCGAACTCGACCAGCAGCTGGTCACGGCCGTGGAGCGCATGGTTGCTGAGTTCATTGCCCAGATGGAGGAGTTCCATTTTCACCGGGCCTTGCAAGCGGTGTGGGAGGTGGTGGGGCTGGCCAATCGCTATATCGTCAGCAATGCCCCCTGGGAGCTGGCCAAGGACCCAAGCCAACGCCCACGGCTCGGCGCGGTGATCTATAATTTGTTGGAGACCCTGCGCCTGGTGGCCCTGCTCCTGAACGTGGTGATGCCGGAGACTGCGGCCAAGATGCAGGCGGCCTTGGGGATCGACGGGCCAGTCACCCTGGAGGGGCAGGCAACCTGGGGAGGCGTCTTGCAGCCGGGGCGGGCCATTCAGCTGGAGGCCTCGCTCTTCCCGCGACTGGACAAGGGGGCCGACGCCCCTGCTGCCCAGGGGCCAGCTGCCGCCAGCCCGGCCAAGGCCAAGCAGCCCAAGATGAAAACATCCGCGGCCAAAAATGCCGAAGAGACACCGACTGCTGTCGCCGCCACCCAGGGAGAGGGGATGATCACCTTTGATGAGTTCAAGCGCCTGGACCTGCGGGTGGCCACGGTGCTGGCGGCCGAGAAGGTCGCCAAGTCCGATCGCTTGCTGAAGCTGACCCTGGCTGCCCCCGAGACCAGGACCGTGGTGGCCGGGATTGCCGAACACTACACCCCGGAGGAGATGGTGGGGCGGCAGGTGATCATCGTCGCCAACCTGAAACCCACTAAGCTGATGGGGATCGAGTCCCAGGGGATGGTCCTGGCCGCCAAGAGCGGGGGCGCGCTCTTCCTCTCCACCATCGCCGGGGCGGTCGATGCCGGCAGTCGGGTCTCCTGATGGCAGGCAAGGGTCCGGGTGCTTCTCCCCAGAGCCTCACGGTGCTGCAGCGCGCCGCTCGCCTCTACGAGGGCGAGCGTTGGTGGCTCTCCGACCCGCGGGGTGAGATGCGGGGCATCTTCCTCTTGGACGGCGGCAGCGACCTCTGCCCCCTGCGCGAGGCCTTGGTCACCTTGCTGACCAAGGGGCATGGCTTCACCGTGGATGAGGCGGCGGCGGTGGAGACCAGGTCGCAGCAACTCCTGCGTCAGGGTCCGGCCCACCGGGAGTGTCAAGTGACGGTTGAAGAACGGACCCAACTCTTCGGGTTCCTGAAAAAGGGGTAACAGGGATGGAAACGATGCAGGCGTATACACAGCCGCAACTGATTTGCATCAG
>CAYSFY010000074.1:9174-19518 GCA_964430285.1 uncultured Desulfobulbia bacterium | reverse complement strand
GGTGTGATAGGTCATGAAGGGCATATCCCCCACCACCAGACTATCCGGCGCCCCCCTGCGCACCGCCTTGGAGTGGTGGAGCATCTCCTCCATGGTCACCGGCACCGTGGAGTCGTAGCCCAGGACCACCATGCCCAAGGTGTCACCCACCAGCAGCATCTCGATGCCGGCCTGGGAGAGGAGCCGGGCCATGCTGGCGTCATAGGCAGTGAGCATGGTGATCTTTTCACCACCCTTTTTCATGGCACGGATATCGGCAACTGTCAGTTTTTTGGTCATGGTATCATCCTTGTTGGTTTAATCAATTGCATCACGGGAGGGTGGTCTCAGCGCTGCTGTTGACCCAAAACCCCTCGCCCGGTCCGATCTCCTGCAGCAGGGTAAAGCCCTTGCTCGCGGCGTACCCCGCCCCCTTGTCCCCCTGGTCGGGAAGGTAGACCGCCCAGGAGTTGCCCTCCCACTTCCACAGGGAGATAATTCCCGTCTGGCCGGTCAGGAGTGTGGCGACCGCTTGACTCTGCACCCCCTTCAGACCCACCAGATTCCACCCCTGGCTCAGCAAGAGCCCCCCGCTACCCGGGGTGCCGCTGATGGTCACCTCTGCCGCCCCCTTGCTGTTCACCCAGAACCCCTCGCCCGGGCCGATGGTGGTCAGGATACCGAAGTTTTTGCTGCCGGCGTACCCTGCCGTATCGCCACCAGGCAGCGAGACCGCCCAGGTGTTGTTCGCCCACTTCCACACGCTCAGGTAGAGGTCGCCATTGCCGAGCTTGGCCGTGGCGTCAAAGCCGATGGCCGAACTGAGCAGGTTCCAGCCGGACTCAACCCCCAGGGTCACCGTAGCCGCGCCGCTGCCGCCGCTCACCGTCACCTGGCTCGAATAGCTGTTGCTGGCCCCCAGATTATCGGTCACCGTCAGTGTCACGTTGTATGCGCCACCATTGGCATAGGCGTGGCTGGGGTCCTTCGCCTGGGAGCCCTGGCCATCACCGAACTCCCATGACCAGTAGCTGACACTGCCATCCGCGTCCGTTGAACTATCGCTAAAGGCGACCGCTTCATTGGCGGCAGGGGCGGCCGGCGCCAGGGTGAAACCGGCGGTGGGCGCGCTGTTCGCCTGGCCGCTGCTGACGGTCACCGTGTGCAGCGCCGATTTCGTCGTGTTCCCCTCCTGGTCCCGGGCGTAAATAATGACCTCGTAGGCGCCGTTGTAAGTGAAACCTGCGTAGCTCCCCTGGAAGATACCGTCAAAGCTGCCGTTGCCATCCTCATCCTTCAACGGCACAATGGGCACCTGCACCTCTGGGGTCTCGAACTCCACACCCACCGCCGGTGGCATGTAGCCCACAGGCTTGATGGTCGCCCAGGCACTGCCCCCCTCGTCGAGGCCGGTGATCTGGGCCGCAATGCTAAACGGTGTGGCGCCAATGGCGTAGCTGGCCGGCAGCTGGATGCTCTCCGCCACCACCTCCGGGAAGACCGGGGCCAGGGCGAAGTTCCCCACCACGTACATGGAGTTCATCATCTTCCCCGGGTCCTCGGCCTGCGGGTACTGGGTGTTGAACGGGGTGTTGAGGCTGCTCAAGGCTGCCTTGGTATTGGCGTAGGCGGCGCCGATATTCCCCTCCTTGTACAACTCGGTGAACAGGAATTGCGAGAAGGAGGGCACCCCGAAGCTGCCGATATAGGCCACATCCTGATCGGTGGAGGTCAGCACCACCCGGTTGGGAGCGGAGAGGCCTTGCGTAAAGGAGCCGGAGTGACAGGCCTCGATGATCACCACCACTGTGCGGCCGGTGGCGGCCTGGAAGGCGTCCAGGAAGTCATTGAGCATCGTGGCGGTGAGGATCTGACCCGGCGCCAACTGGAACTGGCTCTTGGCGCCATGGTCGTTCAGATAGATGTAGAGCGGCCCGGTGCTCGGAGCCTGGGTGGCCCACTCCTGAATGGCCTTGCCAAAGGCAGCTTTGTTGACCGTGGTGTTGTCGACGATGCCGTCGTTGTAGCCGTTGCCGTCCAAGTCCTTGTAGGCGATGGGGTTCATGTAGTAGATGTCGTTGTCCTCGAAGCCCCGCCCCCTAAACTTCTGGTAGGCCAGGTCGCACAGGGCCTGGGTGGAGTCCTTGAGTTTGTTGGCGGCCTCCAGGCCACCGCCGGCAACAATGATCATGTTGCCGTAACTCTGCTCGACGCCGGTGGAGTAAGAGGTGGTCTTACCCAGGTACGAGGCGGTGACCGTCACCGTGCCGGTCTTGAGGTTGGTGACCACGCCCGCGGCCACGGTGGCGATATCCGGGTCCAGGCTGCTCCACTGCACCTCCGTGCTGATGTCGGCCACGGCACCGTCGGAGTAGCTGGCCAAGGCCGCCAGGGTGATGGTGCCGGCGCTACTCCCCTTCTCGACAATGGCGAGGTCCAAGAGCTCCTTGTACTCGCTGAACTCACCGTCCAGGTCCAGGGTGTAGTACCCCTCAGCCGTGGCGGTGATGGCGATGAAGTAGTCGCCCTTGAACATGCTGAGCCCCTTGCTCAGGGCCTGCAGCTCCTTAACCTGGGTGGTGAAGACCGGGGTGGCGTTTTCACTGTTGTAGATGTTCACCGTGTAGGCAACATTGGTCAAGGGGGTGAAGCCCAGGAGCATGCTGCCGTCCTCGGCAAAGTGAACCGCATAGTAATCGGTATCGTTTTTGCTGCTCAGACGGCCATCCAGGGGAGTTCCCGGGGTCACGGAATTGGCGAATCCCGTGCCGTTGTTGGGTTCGATCTCCAGGTTGCCGGCGGAGGTATCTTGGGCGATGGTGATGGTGTAGAGATCCTGAGGCGTCACATCCGTGCCCGTGACCTTGAGATAATAGGTGCCGGGGAAGAGGTTGACCGGGATGGCCTTGTCGATGCCGTTCGCGATGTCCATGCCGTCGATCTCGCTCTCCTGGACCATGAGGGCCAGGTGATAGCTGCCCGTGCTGCCGGTGGTGGCCAGACCGATGTTCAAGGCCGCGGTCACCTCCACCTGCAGGGTATAAAGATCCGCGTCCCCGGTCTGGGTGATGGCGCCGGTGACGGGCTGCCACTGCTCCAGATTCTGGCCGCTGTCGAAGCTCTTGGGGATCGAGTCCGCTTGAGCGATGGTGTTGTTGATCTCATTCTCATAGCCGGCCTGGAGCTCGGCGGTAGTGTACCACAGGCTGTAGCTGTCATTGGCCACGTAGCCCTGTTGTCCGCTGACCTTGACAAAGTAGGTGCCGGCGGCAAGCTGGAGGGAGAGGGTATTGTAGACCGTCTGGCCTGCCGCCCCCTTGACGGTAAAGGCTCCATAGCTGACTTTTTGATAATCCTCACCCAGGATGGTCACCAGGTAGCTGCTGCCGCCCTGGGTGCCCAGGGCAAAGGTGGCCATGGCCGGGGCGGTGAGCTTGATCTTGTGGTAATCGGTCTGCCCGCCCAGGAGGTCGCCCTGGAGATTCTTAGCCGCCAGCATGGTCGCCTCCTTGGCGGTCAGGTTTTGCGGATCGCTGTTGCCGATGGCCTCGTACGTGGGAAAGGCGGTCTTGATGGTAAACGAACGCACCGCCTGATCGCCGGCGGGATTGGTGACCGTCACCGTCACCGGGTAGTCGCCCTTGGCCTCCGGCGTCCACACCAGCATGCCGTTGGCGCCGATGGTCATCCCCAAGGCCTGGGCCGCCTGGTCGAGGGCGTAGAAGTAGGTGTAGTTGGGGCCGGTCTGTTTGAGGGTCAGCGGATAGGCGTTGACCACATCCTGATAGAAGGTAATGGTGTCCCCTTCGGCCGGAGCGAGGATCTCGGGCAGGGGCACATCGAGCTGCACGCTGGCGGTGATGGTCTCCGACCAGTTGCCTGCCCAATCCTGGACCTGGGCATGGACGGTGCGCGCCCCCTGGCCGGAGGGCAGGGCGTAGGCGATCAGCGGGGCATACCCTTCCGGAGCGGACCAGTTCGTGCCGTCGTTGCTGAAGCGGATGCCGGAGACGCCGGCCCCTTGGCCATCGGCGGCCGCCAGCGCCAGGCAGACATCGGCGGTGTAGCTGGTGTTGCCGGGGAAGGCGACGCCTGAGGCGCAGTCGACCAGGGCCAGGGTGGCGGTGGGTTTCCCCTGATCGAGGAGGATGGTGTCAAGGGAGGTGTTGAGCAGGTTGCCGGCCCCATCCTTGAGCCAGAGATACACCCTCTTCACCCCCTCCCCTTGGGTCAGGGTGTGGGCCAGGCCGCTGACCTGGAGGTCGGCGGTCGGGGTGTTGAGGATCACCCACGCCGGGGCCTGGTCAGCCGGTGCGTCCGGCGTGTTGGTGACGGCGTAGGCGGAGAGGGTGAGGCCGGTGGCATCGATGGCCAGGGTCGCCGCTGTGGTGTTGGTGGCCGGGGCCATCGGGCCGTTGATGCGGAGCCGTTCCAGGGAGGCATTGCCCGCCACCGTGACCGCCCCTGCCCCATTGCCGACCAAGAGATCCGGCGTGCCGCCCGGGTTGGCGCTCACCAGGAGCGGCACCGAGGCGTCGCCGAAGTCCTGACCGCCGTAGGGGAGGGGGAGGGACCAGTAGGGCGCGGCAGCGGTACCGAGGTTCGGGAACATCAGCAGGGTGCCGTCGCCCCGGCCGAGCAACAGATCGCTATCGCCGTCCCGGTCCACATCGCCAAACTGCGGGTCAATGGTCTGATTGCCCCAGGCAATGGCCTTGCTTACCCCGGCACTGACCAGGGAGGTGACCTCGTAGCTGCTGCTGATCAGGGACCATACCGGTTTACCGGGAGTCCCCGTGTTCTGGAAGTAGGCCAGGGTGGCGTTGTTGTTCCCTGCCCCCTTGTGACCGGCAAAGAGGTCCAGATCGCCGTCACCGTCGATATCCACCAAGGCCGGCGAGGTTTGATACTCCTGGGCGATGAGGCCGCCGTTGGCGTCGGTCAGTTTGACCGCTGTCTTCCATGCCGGCTGCTCCGGGGTGCCGTTGTTCTCCGCCAACCAGATGTTGCCGGCAGCGGAGCCGGCAAAGAGGTCGAGATCGCCGTCACCGTCGATATCGGCCAGGGCGGGACGGACGTCGTCGCCGACATCGACGCCGGCAAAGTTGGCCTCCACGGCCTTGGGCCAGGTGACCACCCCATCCGCACCGTTCGGGCCGGCATCCCCATTGACAAAGCCACCCATCTCGTCGCAGTGCCACAGGGCCATGGTGTGCTCGTCCGGGGTGAATGCGGCGGCCGCCGGGACAAAGGGCGCCGGGTAACGCACGGTGTCCGAGAGGCGGATCTCGTCCAGCATCCCGTGGAGATAGCCGTTGGCATTGTTGTCGAGATTACGGCCCATCCACAACGGGGTGTTGTTGGTGGCTGGCACGCCCAGGGGGGTGCCGCTGGCCTGCTCCTTCCCATCGATATAGACCTTCATCAGGTCCTGGGCGGCATCGAGGACTGCTGCCACATGCTGCCACCGGCCCAATTTAACCGAGTTGGCGGGGGTGTTGATGAGTACCTCTGCCCCGGCGGCATTGGCGTAGGAGAACTGCAGCGAGCGACTGGAGTGCTGCAGCCAGACGTGATAGTTGTGGGCCGTAGCGGCGTTGCCCTTGCCTACCAGACCGGTCCACTCCTCGTCGATGCTGTTGACTTGCATCCAGAATTCCACGGTGAATACCCCGCCGAGGCGCAGGGGGTCGCTGTCCGGCACCGTCACAAAACTGCCTCCGTTAAAGGCCCGGGCTGCGGCAAAGCGGCCCCGCTTGCCATCGGCCATGGGGCTCCTGAAGAGCTTGATGGTGCCGTCCTGGTCGCCGGCCACGAGGTCGATGTCGCCGTCCTTGTCCAGATCACCTCCCGCCAAGGCGGTGTGGGCACCCAGGTCACCAAACGAGGCCCACGGCCGCCAGGCAACCGGGCTGCCACCCAGGACAGGGTCCTGGCCTGCCACCTGCACGGTGCTATAGATGTTGGCGGTGTTCTGCGGCGCAAAGGTGAAGGCGACGCCATTGGTTGTGGTGTTGAGGATCTCCAGGTTTTGAAAGCGGGACTCGCCGGGGCTCTGGAAGCTGACTGTCTGGGCGGCGCTGCCGTTCAACACCACCTTGTGAGTGCCGGTGGCCCGGAAGGAGTACTGGTTGTTGTCATGATTTGCCTCAAAGTCACTGGAGTTGCCGTAGACGCTACCGGTCTGGGTGAAGTTGCCTGCCACCGTCAGCACCCCGGCCGACATGTACTCCACATCGGGATTGGCAAAGGCATTCACCGTGGCCGCCCCGTTGAAGGTCACCGCCCCGGCCACCGTCACCGCATCCGTGGCCTGCACCATCTTCAGTCGGCCATTGCTGCCAGACACCGTCAGCTTGCCGCCCACGGTCAGGGTATGTCCATTGACATCCAACACCCCGCCGCTCACCGTCACATCGCCGGTCACCGTGACATCCTCGGCCAGGGTGTACCCTGCCGCGGTCACGGCCAGCGGCCCAGTGATGGTGGTCACGGCCCGCGCCGTGTCAGCCAGGGCAGCAAGCAACACCCACACAGCCACCACGACCCCCACCGCCCATTGCCGCACCTTTGTCGTCACCCCTCTGTCCATGGCCTTCTCCATTTTCGATGTTCTTCATCCATTTGCGCTTGCTCCGGTCTCACCAAGCCGGAGCCTCATGGCGCACCCCCTGCACGCTTCCGCCCTCGACACCCACGTCCCCCCGCCAGCGCGGTTAGCTGTGTTGCTGAACCCATACCCGATGGATCTCCAATTCCTCTTACCTCCAGACCCTCAACTCTCCCCTGACTCCAGCCGCCCCATCATCTCCGCCACATCCCTCGCCCGCCAGATGCTGATCCCGCTCCGGTGCTGTTGCTCGTTGCCGCCGTAGACCACGGCGCAATGGCAAGGCGGCGCGGCGAGTTTTCCGGAAAATAGCCGTAGTCCCTTGAAATAGTCTTCACTGATGGTCGCGCCTAACTTGATCTCCACCGGCATCACCTCCGATCCCGATTCGATGACCAGATCAACCTCGTTGCCCTTGGCGTCGCGCCAGAAGTGGAGATTGTTGCGTTTGCCACGATGGGCGCGGTATTTGAGGGCCTCGATAACGACCAAATTTTCGAAGAGATTTCCCTTGAGCGGGTGCCGGCTCAGGTGCAGTTGGTTCTCCGCGCCGAGCAGGTAGGATGCCAGTCCGACATCGTGGAAATAGAGTTTGGGGGCCTTGATCTGCCGTTTGGAGATATTGGTGTGCCAGGGGTGGAGCAGGAAGCAGATGTAGCTCGCCTCCAACAGGGTGAGCCAGCTTCTGGCGGTGGTGTGAGAGATGCCGGCGTCGTTGCCAAGGCTTTGCAGGTTGAGCAGCTGCCCCACCCGGCCGGCGCACAGGCGGACAAACTTTTCAAAGAGAGCGAGATCCTTGATGGCGATGAGTTGCCGCAAGTCTCGCTCCACATAGGTCTCCAGGTACGCGCCCAGGGCCTCGGTGGGGTTGAGCCCGGCAGCATGGATGCGCGGGTAGAAACCGGTCAAGAGCACACTGTCCAGGTCGGGTTGGCTGCCGGCGCCGTCGAGTTCCTCCAGGCTTAAGGGGAGCAGCTTCAACAGGGCGGTACGTCCGGCCAGCGACTGGGTAATGGTGGTCATCACCTCGAACTGCTGGCTGCCGGTCAGGATAAAGAGCCCCGGCTCCTGCCGCTCATCGACCAAGGGCTGGATGTAGGAGAGAAGATCCGGCGCCCGTTGGATTTCGTCCAGGATGGCCCCGCCTGGATAGGCCGCCAGAAAACCACGGGGGTCGCTCCGGGCAAATGCGCGGGTGTCCGGGCTCTCCAGATTGACGTAAGGCTTGTCGGCAAAGGTAGTACGGCAGAGGGTGGTCTTGCCGCTCTGGCGCGGGCCGGTCACCGTGACGACTGGGTATTGCCCGGCCAAGCGGCGCAAGATGGGGGTGAGGGTCCTGGGTATCATGGGCACGACGGTAGCCGATTTTGGAGTAATCCGCAAGTTGGAGATTCAAATTACCCCGTTGGCGGGGCGCTCCCGCAGCACCACTGGGGATCCGCGCATCCAGCAGCCAAGGTTACGAGGCAATCCCCCCGGCACACCTGTCGGAGCAATCAATCAAACAGGTTCAGCATCTCCACCTGGGGCGGGCCGCTGAAGGAGCGGCCGAAGTGGGCGTAGGCGGAGGCGGTGGCCATGCGGCCACGGGGGGTGCGGAGCAGGAAGCCGGACTGAATGAGGAAGGGTTCGTAAACGTCCTCCAGGGTGTTGCGCTCTTCGCACACCGAGGTGGCTAGGGTGTCGAGGCCCAAGGGGCCGCCCTGGAACTTGTCGATGATGGTGAGCAGGATGCGGCGGTCCATGTCGTCCAGGCCCAGTTCATCGACGTTCAAGAGTTCCAAGGCCTCGCGGGCCACCTGTTTGGTGATGCGGCCATTGGCCTTGACCTGGGCGTAGTCCCGAACCCGCTTCAGCAGGCGGTTGGCGATGCGGGGGGTGCCCCGGGAGCGGCGGCCCAGTTCGGCGGCCCCATCCGGGTCCATCTCGATCTTGAGCATGCGGGCCGAGCGTTGGACAATGGCCACCAACTCGGCGGGGGCGTAGAACTCCAACCGCAGGAGGACGCCGAAGCGGTCGCGGAGCGGCGGGGTGAGCAGGCCGGTGCGGGTGGTGGCGCCCACCAGGGTGAAGCGGGGGAGACTCATCTTCACCGACTTGGCCCCCGGCCCCTGGCCGATCATCAGGTCCAGTTGGAAGTCCTCCATGGCCGGGTAGAGGATCTCCTCGATCACATGGTTGAGGCGGTGGATCTCGTCGATGAACAGGACATCGCCCTCCTGCAGACTGGTGAGAATGGCGGCCAGGTCCCCGGCCTTCTCGATCACCGGGCCGGAGGTGACCTTAATATTGGCCCCCATCTCATGGGCGATGATGTAGGCCAGGGTGGTCTTGCCCAGACCGGGGAAGCCGTGAAAGAGGACATGGTCCAGGCTCTCGTTGCGGGCCCGGGCCGCCTGGATGGCGATGCTGAGGTTGTTTTTGAGTTGCTCCTGGCCGATGTAGTGGGCCAAGGTCTGGGGGCGGAGAGAGACCTCCTCGGCCAGATCATCCCGGCGGGGGGTGGCGCTGACGATCCGCTCTTCCACTTTCATGCCAAGGACCTCAGGGTGAGACGCAGGAGTTCTTCAATGGGAGGCGGGGGGATATTTGGCGGCAGTCCCTGCCTGACCCGGGAGAGGGCCTCGCGGGCCTGGGCTGGCGGGTAACCCAGGTTCGAGAGGGCCGAGACCACGTCCGCCCCCACCTGATCCACCTCCTCCGCCACCGCTGGCGCGGGCAGGGGGTGGGCGGCGAGATCGGCAAAGGGCTGGACCTTGTCCTTCAACTCCAGGCAGAGGCGTTCGGCGGTCTTCTTGCCCACCCCGGGCAGGGCGGTCAGGGCGCGCAGGTCATCGGTCATCACCGCCCGGGCCAGCTCGCCGGGGGAGACCACGGCCAGGATGTTCATGGCCCCCTTGGGCCCCACCCCGGAGACCCCGATGAGCACGGCAAACATCTCCTTCTCCACCACATCGATAAAGCCGAAGAGTTCGATGGCGTCCTCGCGGACCTTGGTAAAGATGTGCACCAAGATCTCGTGGCCCACCTCCGGCAGCCGTTTCAGCCCCGAGGCGGCAAAGGCAACATCGTAGCCCACCCCGCCGCACTCGACGATCAGGCGGTTGGGGGTGGCATGGAGCAAGGTCCCGCGTAGTGTGGCGATCATGCTTTTCCATCCCTCAGGTGGTTGGTGAGACAGAGGGCAACGGCCAGGGCATCGGCCGCGTCCTCGCTGGGCGGGGCCGACAGGTTCAACAACAGGCGCACCATGTGCTGGACCTGGGCCTTGCTGGCCTGGCCGTAGCCGGCCACCGCCTGTTTGATCTGCTTGGCGGTGAATTCGTGGGCACCCAGGTGGCGGTTTAAGATGGCGATCAGGATCCCCCCCCGGGCCTGGCCCAGCTTGAGGGCCGAGCTGGCGTTCTTGGCAAAGAAGATATCCTCCACCGCCGCCAACTCCGGCCGATGGGTGTCGATCACCTCCAGCACCCCATCGTGGATCTCCTTGATCCGCTGGGGAAAGGTGAAGGCAGGGGTCGACTTGATCACCCCGCAGGCCACAAAGGAGACCACATTGCCCCGCGCCTCCACCACCCCATAGCCCGTGATCCGGGAGCCGGGATCGATGCCGAGGACGCGGATGGACGATGCCTGGAGGTTGTTGCGGCCTGTCGTAAGGCCGCACCCCCCCCAACACCCCCACACCCACACTACTTAAACCCAAAAATTTAAAAACAACTTAAACAACACAACAAAACCTTATCTCTACTAAA
>CAYSFY010000074.1:8875-9164 GCA_964430285.1 uncultured Desulfobulbia bacterium | reverse complement strand
CCCCCACCCCCGGCCCCTCCCGCGAGGGGAGGGGTGAGCTGAGGAGATTTAACGATACCTGGGATCAGGAGATGCTCTCCATCAAGGCGTCCGGGATGTCAAAGTTGGCGTAGACATTCTGGACATCGTCGTTGTCCTCCAGCATATCCACCATGTTCATCACCCGGCGGGCGACCTTCTCGTCATCGATCTCAATGGAGTTCTGGGGGATCATATCCAAGGCGGCGCTGGCCATGGCCACCCCGGCCTTCTCCAGGGCCTCGCTGACCGCGGTGAGGTCGTTGGGGCC
>CAYSFY010000074.1:5778-8865 GCA_964430285.1 uncultured Desulfobulbia bacterium | reverse complement strand
GTGTGTGCCGAAATCGTTAGTTTCCACCTCCTTTAAAGGTGAGTTGGCCTCGGTCTTCTGTTGGATTAGTTTCTTTCATCCGATTAACCGGACTCAATCCATTGGCGAACAGCCAGTTCGATTTCCTCGATGGTCGGGTTCTCGACCTCTATGAAGCTAAGAACTTCGTCCACCATGTCCTCGGCCCCGGCCTCCAGGGCCAAATCCAGCAAGGTGTCCTCGGCAATGGTCCCCTTCTCCACCACGATCACCCCCTTCTTGTCGAACATGAAGCCCACGCAGCCGGACTCACCCATGTTGCCGCCGCTCTTGGAAAAGGCGTAGCGAACCTCGGAGACGGTGCGGTTGCGGTTGTCGGTCATGCACTCCACCAGCACCGCCACCCCGCCCGGGCCGTACCCCTCGTAGGTGATCTCTTCGTAGTTCACCCCATCCAGGTCGCCGGTCCCCTTCTTGATGGCCCGGTCGATATTGTCCTTGGGCATGTTCTCGGCCTTGGCGGCCATGACCGCGGAGCGCAAGCGGGCGTTGCCGGTCATGTCGCCGCCACCCATGCGGGCCGCGACCATGATCTCCTTGATCAGCTTGGTAAAGATCTTCCCGCGTTTGGCGTCAACCGCCCCTTTCTTCCTCTTGATCGTACTCCACTTCGAATGTCCGGACATTGTTCCTCCTAGAAAGATGGATGCCTGCGCCAGCCAAGGCCTGCCGGCCTTTTTGCCGCGGCGCTATAAATTATTCCGTTTACGGATGATTATTCCTTTGTCACCTTAATGACCTATGCTTCGTTTGTAGCCGCTGGCGTTGACAGCGGTCTGTCCCTCGCCCCATGCCACCTCTCGTCCGCGCTCGACGCGCGCGGCTACAAAAAAAATGAGACAAGGAACTACTCCCTCGCCCCCTTAAACCCCATGCCCAGCACAAAGAGCTCGCGGCTCTCGGGCCTGGAGCTCTTGGGCTTGACGATCTTGGCCTTGTGAAAACAGAGCCGCACCTCGTCAAAGAACCCCTTGGTGTCCTCGCCGTCAAAGACCTTGCAGTAGAAGGCGCCATCCCGGGCCAAGACCTGACAGGCAAGAGAGAAGGCCCGCCGGGAGAGGGTGAGGGATTGTTGCTGATCCGCCCACTTGTGGCCGGTGGTCTGGGGTGCCATGTCGCTCAGCACCACCTGAAACCCGGGGGCCAGGGCCAGGATGGCGGTGACCGTCTCCTCCAGCATGATATCGCCGCGGATGAACTCAATGGGGGCGCGCCCCGTCTCGGCCCGCCGCTTGCCGTTCTGCAGGTCCACCGCCACCACCAGACCCTGGGGGCCAATGACCTTGGCGGTGTACTGCGACCAACTACCGGGGAAGCTGCCGATATCGAGGACCTTGCAGCCGCGCTTCAAGAAGCCGTACTTCAGCTGGGCCTCTTCGAGCTTATAGACCGAACGGGCGGGATAGCCCTCTTTCTGGGCCTTTTTGAAATAGTAGTCTTGGACTTCCTTCACGCGAGCCACCTCAAGTGTGCCGATGGCCAGGGCGGTGCGCCAATCGATAAGAAGCCCAGAAAAGTAGTTTATTTCTGCTGGATTGACAACTGAAATTGTAGGGCGGCGGCTAGGAGCCGCGAGGGGAAGCGCCTGATGATGGCGACAGGGAGGTCAACTCGACAGGGCGTCTTTCGGATCCACCCCTTATCCGGCCTCCACTCGGTTCCGGCCCGACTCCTTGGCCCGGTAGAGGGCATCGTCCGCCCGCTTGAGCAGGGTATCCCCATCGTCGCCGGCCCGCAAGGGGGCGACCCCGAAACTGGCGGTGACTCTACCGACCAGGGGAAATGGGTGCCCCGCGATGGCCGCGCATAGCCGCTCGGCCAGTTCGTGCGAGGCCGTGGGGGAGGTCTCCGGGACCAGGATCATGAACTCCTCGCCCCCCCAGCGGGCAAAGACATCCACATTTCTGATCTCGCGCAGGACCAGGGCCACCATCGCCTTCAAGACGTCATCGCCCGTCAAATGGCCATGGGTATCATTGATCCGCTTGAAGTGATCGATATCGAACATGATCAGCGACATCTCGGTCTTATACCGTTGCGCCCGGTTCAGTTCGGTCAGCAGCATATCGTTAAAGGCCATGCGGTTATAGATGCGGGTCAGGGCATCGGTGCAGGAGAGCTCCTTGAGCCGCTTGCTGAGTTCCAGCAGGGTGGTGATATCGTGGCCGACATAGATAAACTCCAGGATGTTGTCATCCAGGTCCAACAGGGGGACGATGGTCACATCGGCGAAATAATGCTGCTGGTTCTTTGTCCGGTACTCCAAGGTCCCTTTCCAGATCCCCCGGGAGAGGATCGTCTGCCGCAGCTCCTTAAGCAGGCCCTGGCGCATCTCCGGATCCAGAAAGGCATCATGGGCCTTGCCCAGCAACTCGCCTGGGGCATACCCTGATATCCTACGGAAGGCATCGTTGATGTAGCTGATGAGCCCCTCTTTGTCCGTCTTGCAGACGATGTTGCTCTCATCCACGGCGCGTTTATACTCCGCAAGCAGCAGGGACTGCTCCTTGAGCGCGCGTTCCATGCGGATATGTTTTGCCATCTCGGCGAGGATATCCTGGAGTTTGAAGGCATCCACGGGCTTCAGCAGATAGCGGTCAATGCCGATTTCGATGGATTTCTGAAAGAAACCCGTCTCGCCATGGGCCGAGGTGACCACCACCTGGGTCCTAGGGTCCACGGCCTTGATCTTCTCCGCCAGTGCACCCATTTCCTCGCTCTTTGCATAGGGGTGCGGCTTCCAGTTCCAGTGGTGGCCGTCAGTGGCGAACCGGGGAATTACGTGAAAATGCAGATGGGGCACCACCTGTCCGGCCGCCCGGCCGTTGGACTGTATCACGTTGACCCCATCGGCCTTGAAAGCCTTGAGCTGGGCCCGCGCAATGCTCTGCACCACGAGGATCAGTTTCTGCAGGACCTCAGCGCTCGCCGCCGTGATTGTGTCCACATGCGTCTTGGGAATGACCAGCGTGTGGCCGGGGACAATCGGGCCGATATCCATGAAGGCCAACGTGTCGGCGTCTTCATACACCTTGCAGGAGGGCAGTT
>CAYSFY010000074.1:1834-5768 GCA_964430285.1 uncultured Desulfobulbia bacterium | reverse complement strand
GCCGTTCTCCGCCAGATACAGTTCGCGCACCTCCCGCTTCAGCATCCGGGCAATCATGTCCCGGGTGGCGGGTTCATCCTCGACATACATCACCGCGATATCCAACTTGTCGCTTGGCCCTCGCTTCATCCTACACCTCTATCCTGAACTCAACGCCGTTGCCGGTATTGCGGGCGGACAACTTCCCCCGCATGTTCTTCTCGATGATGGTCTTGGCCATGTACAGGCCGATACCGGTCCCCATACCCTGCTCCTTGGTCGTGTAGTAGGGATCGAATATCCTGGCCAGGACATCTTCCTGGATGCCGCCCGCGTTGTCCGTGATGGTCACCACCGACCTCTCCCCCTCGCTAAACAGTCGGATGCGCACCTCGGCCTTGGCCACTTGCCGCTCGATGAGGGCATCCTTGGCATTGTTCAAAATATTTAACAGCACCTGGGCATAGCCGTTGGCATACCCCACGACCTCCGCGCCATCCCGCGCCTCCAGGGCGATGGCGATATTGTTGTTCCGGAAACTCGCCTCCACGAACGAGATCGCCTTGTCCAGCGCCTCCCGCAACAAAAAGGGTTCCTTCTCCTTTTCGGGCCGGAAGAAGTTCCTGAAGTCGTCGATGGTCTGGGACATATAGCTAACGATCGCCATGCCCTCGTGCACGCTGTTGGCGAGATACGCATCGCTCAATTCGTGGTGTTTGTTGGCATGCAGGAGGTCCTGGATGAGCAGGCCCAAGGTGTTGAGCGGTTGCCGCCACTGGTGGGCGATGTTGCCGATCATCTCGCCCATGGCGGCCTGTCTGCTCTGCTGGATCAGGAATTGGTCCTTTTCACGGTTCAGCGCCACCTCCGCCAAGACCCGCTGTTCCAGGGTCCGATTCAACCCTTCCAGCTGCTGCTGCTTGATCTTGATCTCCATCTCCGCCTGCTTGCGGGCGGTGATGTTGTCGAAGACCGCGGCAAAGTGATCCTGTTCAGTACTATAGGCAGAGACCGACAACCAGACCTGCAACGGTTTAAATTCGATCTCGAATTTCTCCAATTTGCCGGTCCGCGCCACCCGGCCGTAAATTTCGAGCAGTTCAGGGTGGTTCTCCCTGAGCCCCGGCATCACCTCGCTGGCCTTTTTCCCCGTCACCTCGTGCAAACCGGTCAAGCGGTAAAAGGCGCTGTTGACATTGAGGTAGAGAAAGTCCACCGGCAGGCCCGCATCATCGTAGATCATCCGACAGTAGGCTACCCCATCCAGCATGTTCTCGAACAGAGAGCTGTAGCGCGTCTTCGCCTGCCGCAACGCCTCTTCCGCCTGCTTGCGGACAATGAAATCGCCGATCTGGGTGCCGAGGGCATTGAACATGGCGAGGAGTTTTTGATCGGGCTGCTGGACCGTGACCCCGAAAAAGCCCATGACCCCGATCACCACCCCCTCGCTCCGCAAGGGGAAGGCAAAGGCCCCGTGCAGACCGGCCCGGCTCACCACGGCATGACGGAAAAAGTTGTAGTCCTCCAGCACATTGGGGATCCACGCAGGCTGACCGCTCTCCCAGGCGCGGCCGGGCAGCCCCTCGCCCTTGGCAAAGGTGAGGTCTCGGCTGCTGACCTCGATCTCATCGGCCATCTGCGCCCCATGCCAGCACACGTCCAGACGCAGCAGGCCGCTCGCGCCATCGACGTTCCACATCTCGCCGAACTCCCAGCCGAGATTCTCGCAGATGGCCCGCAGGAGCTGGGAGACGGCCTGAGAAAGGGTCGCCGACTCGGCCAGGATACGCGCCGCCACATACTGCACAGTGGCTCTCCGTTCGGCAAGGGTGCGCTCGGTGATATCCATGCCGTAGATATTGACGTAGCCACTCCCGGCCACGGGGATATAGCTCAGGGTGTAGATGCGCTCCGCGGCGGTCTGCTCCTGCTCCCGGCCCGTGCCGGCCGAGAACACCTCGATGGCGGTCTCCTGCACATGGGCGGGCAGCACCTCCTGCCCATGAAAGTTCCAGGCCGCCAGCAGCGGCTCACTGGCGGGGTTGGCAAAGAGCAGGACCCCTGCAGAGGAGATGCGCAGCACGGGGTTGGGATTCTCGCTGGGGAATCTAGCCATGAACTTGATCTTCTCTTCGCTCCGCCGACGCTCGGTGATGTCGGCGACCATAAGCACAAAGCCCACCAACTCTCCCGCCTTGTCCCACACCCCCGAGATGCGGGTTTCGAGGCAGAGCTCCCCCCCCTCGGTCCGCCGGGTCACCGTAAAGAGATGGCTATTGCCCTGACGCACCCGGGCCATGGCCTCGGCAAAGCGAGCGGGATCGCTATGGTCATCCACCTGGATCTCCATCACCGTCTTGCCGAGGAGCGCGTCGTGCCGGTGGCCAAAGAACTCCCCGGCCAGGCGATTGCAATATTTGATGCGCAGGTCGAGGTCGGTGGCAACGATGGCCAGCGGTGAGGAGTGCATGATGTTGTCGAGGTAGACGGTCTTCTCCCTGAGCAGCTCCTTGGCCTGCCTTTGCAGGAGCTCCCGCGCCTCAATAATCTCGCCGGTGAGGCGGCGGAAGTGGTTGTCGAGGACAATGAGTTCATCGCCTTGGCTGATCGTCACCCCTTTGCTGCCGAGCACCTCGCGGGAAAAATCGGTGATGGTCACGGTCAAGCGCTTGATGTGCGCGGTGATCAACCAGGTAATGAGGACGAAACAGATGATCAGCACCACTCCGGTGACGGCCCGTTGGATCCTGCCGGTCCACAGGATCGATTGGCCGATCTCGTTGAACTGCTTGACGGCGATCAGGGAGATAAACTGCACGGTCAGGTCCGAGGCCCCCCAGTCGAAAAAGGATTTCCCGGTGATCAGGTACTGCCGTTGCACGGCATCCAGTGGGCTCCCCACCGGCACCAGGGCGGACTGGTTGGTCGCCAGGATGGTGTGGTCATCGGTGTTCACCAGGGCGACGATATCGTCCTGGCTGGCGATCCCCTGGGAGGAGAGCAAAAAGTCGTTGTCAATGGGCTCGGCCAACATCAGGGTGGCCAGCGGCGCCTGGGCCGCGTCCCTGATGGTTTCGGCGGTGATCAGGTAGGGCTTGCCGTCCACCGTGGTCATGTAGCTCTGGTTGTGACTCAACTCCCTAAGCAGGTCCGAGGGGTGGAGCAGGGAGGGAGGCAACGGTTCGGGCCACCCCTTGTACACCTCGCGCACCGTGCCGTCGGGGGCGATGAGCAGGGCGAAACGGATGGGGACAAAATGGCGCATGATGGAGGAGTCCGGCAGCCAGGGCGGGATCTCGTCATGATAGCGGACCGGACCGTCGCCCTCCGGAAAACGGGCGGGGCGGTGGATATCGTTCTGGAAGTTGATCTGGGAGGTGATGACCCTGACCGCCTCGTGATACATCTCCACGTGTTGGTCGAACTTCATCCGCGCGACCTGGGCGCTCTGCTCAAGTCGCACGCTGAGGTAGGCGTCAAAGGTCTTTTTCAGGGTAGTGGATTGAAAGGTATCCAATACCCCCCAGGCCAAGAGCCCCACCAGAATGGTGAGCAGCATGATCTTCGGCGTCAACGGGACGCGCTGCCACAAGGGTGGCCTTTCCTGGCCGGGGATGGTGGTCATTGCTTGCTTAGCGGGGTTCGCCCACCAGATCGGTGCCCTTGAACTTCCAGCCGGATTTCCGCAGCAGACCGGCCGAGGCAAAGCCGAAACGGTGCGGGTCCAGGGTGTCAGCCGCACTGATCAGGTACTCCGCCAGTTGCCGCGCCTTATCGTTTTCCACCCGCGAACCCTCCCAGGTGGTGATGGTGTAGGTGCGATAGTAGGGATAGTTGCCCGTGGCCAGGGCCTGATAATCGGTGGGGGCATGGCCGTTGATCGTCAGGGGCTTCACCTTGTCGCCCGCCTTGTACTTTTCCACCATGCTCAGCACCTCCCAGCCGATGGCCTACC
>CAYSFY010000074.1:0-1824 GCA_964430285.1 uncultured Desulfobulbia bacterium | reverse complement strand
TGGCCACGGCGTTAAGCATATCGGGGATGGAGCCGACCTCAACCAGCCGGGGGCTGAAGAGGCGCTCGTTATCCAGGAGCAGCCGCCAATGCCCCGGCCTCATCTGGCAGTGCAGCCTGCCCACCGCGCGGATGGTCAACGGGGGGCCCGGCTGGCCGTTGCTCGCCTTGAGTTCCGACCAGCGGTAATTCTTACCCCGATAGATGTTGGTGAGTTGCTCCGCGGTCAGGTTGTCCACGGGATTCGCCACATGGACCAGGAAGGCTACACTCACGATCCCCAAGGCATGGTACTTGATTCCCGGCAGACGGTCCTCCTTGCTTGGAGGGCAGCAGAAGCCGCCCATGTCCACGCTCTTGCGCGACAGCATCCCCGCGGCAATGCCACAGGTGCCCTCCTTAACCACGATATTCAGGCCATGCGCTTTGCCATATCCTTGAATCAAGGGCAGAATGGTCTGGTAGACATCCTGCTCCAGGGCGATGACGATGTCCGCCTTCTCCGCCCCCTGCTCGTACGTGATCGGCTTCTTCACCCACCCCTCGGAGATGGTGAAGAGATCGTCGGGATCGGTAAAGGCCTTGCCCCTGAGGGTGGGCGGGGAGTCGGCGGAGAGGAGGGCGGGGGAGAGGAAGAGATGGAGAAGGATGAGTGCCATGAAGATTGACAAAAAATGAGGGAGTGCTCGCGTCTTCTTGTGCATCATGGTGCTTTTCTCCTGTCGCCGTTGTCTGCCATCCAAGGGGTTATCCATTCAGGCCTTGCATTGTACCATACAGGAATGGTCCTGGCTGTGTGGGAAGGAAAAAAATATGACAAAGGGGATGGTGGGAAGGGGGCTGGCCAAGGGGAACCTGCATGAAGGCCTGGCACACCGGACACCGGGCAGAACCGGTGTGCCAGGCACACGTAAATGGAGACGTGTTGCAGCAAAAAAGGATGGAAAGCAGCGGTTCACCGCGCTCATTCCCTCTGTTTACGGTCCACGCGCTTGATCGCGTACCCGTAGGGATGCACCAAAAAACAAGAGGCAGTGGTATTGAAGCCTCCCCAAGCAGGATCCTGCCGCTACTGCATATTCACCCAGATCCCCTCGCCGGGATTGACCATATCAAAAGGGGCAAACCCCTTGCTCTGCGCATATCCACCCGGACTAGTCTCATCGGGCAGATACACCTCCCAGGTCCCCTTGGACCACTTCCACAAAGAGATGATGGCAGGATGCGCCGCCACCATCTCGGCCACCGACACGGCTTGCCCGTCCTCCAGGCCCACCAAATTCCAACCGCTGGTGAGCTCTAGTGGCCCATACTCGAACATACCGTTGATCGTTATTGACGATGCATCTTTGGCATTCACCCAAAACCCCTCTCCAGGGTGGATAGCGGTCAGCACGCCAAATCCCTTGGCTGACGCATAGGCACCAGGGGTTTGCTCTCCAGAGAGATAGACCGACCAGGTGCCGTTTTCCCACTTCCAGACACTGATGAACGTCCCTTGATCACCAAGGGCCTGATCGACTTCAAAGCCGATGGCGGAAGAGAGGAGGCTCCACCCGGCGTTCACGTTCAGACTCACTTCCTGGGGAATGGTCGTCGGGGTGGCAGAAATGGTCGATGTTGTACTGGTGGTCGTGGTCGGGGAGACCGTGGTCGTGCTCGGCGATGTCGTGGTCGTGCTTGGCGACAGCGTGATCGTGGTCGAGGACATGGTCGTCGTGGTCAGGGAGACCAGCGTCGTGCTCGGCGATACCGTCGTCGTGCTTGGGTATCCCGTTGTCGTACTCAACGATACCGTGGTCGTAGTCGGGGAGACCGTGGTCGT
>CAYSFY010000073.1:15653-19609 GCA_964430285.1 uncultured Desulfobulbia bacterium | reverse complement strand
AGACCAAGCTCACCGGCCTGTCCGAGGAGTTGAAACAGGAGCAGGCAGCCAAGACCGCGCTGCAAACCCGTCTGGCCGAGTTCGCCAAGGTGCAACAGGGCCTGACGGAGCGCGATCAACAGCTTGCCGCCCTGCGTGGCGCCGGCGAGGAGGCCAAGGCCGAGGCAGCAAAGGAGAAAGTCGCGCTGGAGACCAAGCTCACCGGCCTGTCCGAGGAGTTGAAACAGGAGCAGGCAGCCAAGACGGCGCTACAAGCCCGCCTGGCCGAGTTCGACAAGCTGCAACAGACCTTGACGGAGCGCGATCAACAGCTTGCCACCCTGCGTGCCGCCAGTGAGGAGGCCAAGGGATTGGCCGAGAAAGAGAAGGGCGCGCTGGAGACCAAGCTCGCCGGCCTGGGTGAAGCGCTGAACAAGGAGCAGGCAGCCAAGGCAACGCTCCAAGCCCGTCTGGCCACCCTGGACCAAGTGCAGCAGACCGCGACCGAGCGGGAGCAAGAGCTTGCTACCTTGCGGGCGGCGGCTGAGGAGGCCAAGGGGTTGGCCGAGAAAGAGAAGGGCGAACTGGAGGCCAAGCTCGCCGGCCTGGGTGAAGCGTTGAACAAGGAGCAGGCCGCCAAGGCAACGCTCCAAGCCCGTCTGGCCACCCTGGACCAAGTGCAGCAAACCGCGACCGAGCGGGAGCAAGAGCTTGCCGCCTTGCGGGCGGCGGCTGAGGAGGCCAAGGGGTTGGCCGAGAAGGAGAAGGGCGAGCTGGAGACCAAGCTCACCGGCCTGGGCGAGGAGTTGAAACAGGAGCAGGCAGCCAAGACTGCGCTGCAAGCCCGTCTGGCCGAGTTCGCCAAAGTGCAACAGGGGCTGGCGGAGCGAGATCAACAGCTTGCCTCCTTGCGGGAGGAGAAAGAACGGCTCGTCGTCAATGCGGCCACCGAAACCAAGCGTTTGCAGGCCAACCTGGCGGAAATTGTCCTGGCTCGTCAGGTTGAAGTGACCAACGTGACCAAGGAGTTGCACGAGGCCAAGGAGAGGGCCACCGTGGCCCAGGAGGCCTTGGCCGCGCTCCAACAGGAGGTCGCTATTGTCAACGATACCTTGCGCCAGCGGACGGAAGAGGATGAGGCCGCCGAGCAGCACTCCCAGGAGCAGGGGCAACTGGTCACGGCACTCAGGCAAGAGATCGAGGCCTTTAAGGTCAAGGTCGCCGCCCTGGAGCAGAGAGGGATGGACGATGGGGTGGTGCTGATCAAGGGGTCGCACTATCTGCCCGGCGATGTCCTGCGGAAATGGATCGGCAAGGAGAGCGGCAAGGAGAGCGGCAAATGACAACCCGTAGTCTATTGTTGCTGGTCTTGGCCAATATCGCTCTCAATCTCGGGCTGATCCGGCTGCTCTGCCGGTGGCGGGTCTACCGCAGACAGACGGCCTGGGAGGCGCTCCGCCGTAGATCGCGGTTGCTGGCAGAACAGGTCAGGCAGCTGGAAGCAACCTTGGACCACGGCAAAGAGGTGACTTGGTGAGGCGATACGGCATGATTCTTTTGCTTGGCATCCTGGGGTTCGCCCTGCTTCCCGCCCTGGCCAGCAGTGCCGGGATAGATGCCTTGCGAAAACAGGCGGAGATGGGTGACCCGAAGGCCCAGGTGGCCTTGGGCACGGCCTACGAACAGGGCTCTCGGGTGGACAAGGACCTGAGCAAGGCCGTCTACTGGTACGCGCAGGCGGCGAATCAGGGGTACGCCGAGGGCCAGCGCCCCTTGGGGGTGATGTACGAGTTGGGCCTGGGCGTGGCCAAGGACCCGGCCAAGGCCGCCTTCTGGTATCAAAAGGCGGCCGACCAGGGGTTGCCCAGGGCGCAGGTGAATCTGGGGATTCTCTACGAGAGCGGCCAAGGCCTCCCCCAGGACCCGGTCAAGGCCCGTGCGTGGTATCAACAGGCCGCCGACAAAGGATACCCCCGGGGGATGTTCTATCTGGGACAGCTCTATGAGTCAGGCCAGGGCCTGGCTGGGCCGGATCCGAAGACGGCCCTCGACTGGTACCGCAAGGCGGCAAGCCACCACTATGCCTTGGCCCAAAAGAAGGTGACCGAGCTCTCGGCCCAGGCCTCGGTCACCCCCACCCCGGTGGCGCCCGCACCGGCAAAGCCAACACCGGCGGCCCCTGCCGTGGTCCCTCCACCCCCGGTGGCGCCAGTGCCGCCCCCCCCCTCCGTAGCGACAGACAGCAAAACTGGGAGCTCCCGTCCCCAGGCCAAGGCCACGAACTTGCCACCCGAGATGCGGCAGCGCGAGGCCAAGGGGGTGACCGTGGCCCCACCAGCACCGGTCGAGCCCGCCCCTGTCAAGTCAACCCCGGTTGTGCCTGCCCAGGTTGCGCCTACCCAGGTGGCACCAGCCAAGGTTACGCCGCCCCCGGTCAAACCCGCCTTGGTGGGCGACGCCACCGTCTCGCCTGGCGGCAGAAAGCGGCGCTCTCCTCCCGAGAGCAAGGCCACGACCGTGCCGCCCGAGATGCGGGAGCGCGATGCCGGGGAGCGACAGGCGACCTCCGGGCCCCTCCCTGCCCAGGGTCAGGAACAGCCCCTCGCCGATCTCCTGCAGGCGGCGGAACAGGGTGACAGCAAGGCGGCCAGTCAGCTCGGGCAGCTCTATAGCAGCGACGGTGGACCGGTGGCCCGTGACCTGCCCCGGGCGGCATACTGGTTTAAGCGGGCGGCGGCGGAACAGGGGAGCGAGGAGGCGCAAAACGACCTGGGGATCATGTACCTGCAGGGCGACGGGATTGGCAAGGATATCAACAAGGCCCTGCTGTGGTTGACCAAGGCGGCGGAGCAGGGGAACCCGGTGGCCCAAAACAACCTGGGCCTCATCTGGGCCAAGGGCGAGGGCCTGACCAAGGACCTGAAGAAGGCCGCCTCGTGGTACAACTTGGCGGCCCAACAGGGCAACGCCAATGCCCAGAACAACCTGGCCATCATGCACACCAAGGGCGAGGCCATGCCGAAGGATTACGACAAGGCCCTGGCCTGGTTCGAGAAGGCGGCGGAGCAGGGCCATATCGACGCCTTAAACAACCTGGGGCTCATTTACTCGGACAGTGCCAGCGGCCGCCGCGACATGGACAAGTCCGCCTACTGGTACCAGCGGGCAGCGGCGGAGCAGGGTGATGCCGCCGCCCAAAATGAGCTGGGAGTGATGTATGTGGAGGGCAAGGGGGTGCGCCGGGACCTGGCTCAGGCCCTTCGTTGGTTTCAGCAAGGGGCGGAACAAGGGGCGGCCACGGCTCAACTCAATCTGTCGATCATGTACAGCAAGGGGGAGGGGGTGGCCCAGGATTGGGGCAAGGCGGCCCTCTGGTGCCGCAAGGCGGCGGAGCTGGGCAATGCCACGGCCGCCAACAACCTGGCCATCATGCTCAGCAACGGCCAGGGGGTGGAAAAGGATATGGGCAAGGCGGTGCACTGGTTCACCAAGGCGGCCAACCAGGGGGACAGCAATGCCGAAAAAAATCTGGCAGTGCTCTATGTCGATGGCCGCGGGGTGGAAAAGGACATCAAACAGGCCGTCACCTGGTTCACCAAGGCGGCGGAGCAGGGTAATGTCATGGCCATCAACAACCTGGGCATTCTCTATGCCAACGGCGAAGAGCTGCCCCGGGATCTGGAGCAAGCGATCTTTTGGTTCCAAAAGGGGGCCAACCTGGGTGATGAGTCCGCCCGCGCCAACTTGGTGGAGCTCAAGAAACAACGGCTAGCGGAAGGGGGCGGGCAGACGCGGGAGAAAGGGGTGAAGAAATAGTCATGAGCCGACTGACCATCACCGCCGGTGAATACTGTTGCGGCAAGGCGCCTGATCTGCTGGAGACCTTTCTCGGTTCCTGTGTCGGGGTGGCCATCTACGATCCGCAACAGCGAATCGGCGGCCTGCTCCATATCGTCCTGCCCAAGGGGCTGCCGATC
>CAYSFY010000073.1:10868-15643 GCA_964430285.1 uncultured Desulfobulbia bacterium | reverse complement strand
GGAAGCAGAGTCCCCCACCTCCTATGCCAGTAGCGGGGTGCCATTCATGCTGACGATGCTGGCCGAGGCGGGTTGCCGTAAGGAGCATCTGCGGGTGACCCTGGTGGGCGGCGCCCACATCCGCAGCCTGGCGGCCGGACCGGACCTGCAAATCGGACAGCGGAATTTTCTCGCCTTACGCACCATCTTCAGAGAGCTCAATATCCCCATCATCCACGAGGAGGTGGGCGGTGATCATGGCCGGCACATGACCTTTGATCTCAACGATGGCGGGGTGGTCGTCCGTTCCGCCCGCAGCAGCCAGGGTGACGCCCCTCCCCTGCCCGCGGCCCTTGACCCCGGGGTGGTGGCCACGGCCATCGCCGAGTTGCAGCCGGTCTCCGACGCGGCCATGCGGGCCTTCTCCCTGGCCCAGGATCCGAACAGCAGTTTCCGTCAGCTTGAGCGCCTCATCCTCCAAGACCAGGTCCTGTCCGCCAATATGCTGCGCCTGGTCAATTCCGCTTACTACCGGGTGCCCTATCCGGTGAGTACCATCTCCCAATGCCTCTCCCTGTTGGGCTTGCAGACCTTCCGCAAGCTGGTGATGCAGCTGATGGTCCACCACCATTTCGCTCGCAAGCTCCATGCTTACTCCATGGAGACCGGCGCCCTCTTTCAGCACTCCGTGGCCTGTGCCAAGATCACCGAACTACTGGTCGGCATCAAGATGCCCGAGCTGCAAGAACAGGCGTATTTGGCCGGATTGATGCACGATCTGGGCAAGGTGGTGCTGGAACGGTGCGCCGGCCAGTGGTTCCCGCGGATCATGGATCTGGTCCTGCGGCAAGGGGTCGAATTCCATCAAGCGGAACAGCAGGTGCTGGGCATCACGCACGGGGAAGCCGGCCGCCAGGTGGCGGAGTTGTGGAACCTGCCCGTTGACTTGGGCGAGGCCATCGCCTTGCACCACCAACCCAGACTGGCGCGTCACAACCGCTTTCAGGTGTGCGCCGTCCATGTGGCCAATACCCTGTGCGGCATGCTGGGCGTGGGCCTCTCCTCGGATACCATGGCCAACGGGGCCGACCCCTGGGCCTTCCGCGAGTTGGGCTTAAACGACCGGGAGGTGGACAATATCTTGGCCGTGGCCCCCGCGTTGATCACTCTCCATGGCCAATAACAGCGAAGAGATAGCGTTGTCTCGGATCATCGCCCTGGCCCAGCAGTGGTCCGGATGCAACTTCACCCGCTACAACCCCTCCACCCTGCGCCGGCGCGTGGCGCGCCGGATGATCGATGTCCGTTGCCAATTCGCGGACGAATACCTGGCCCACCTGGAAACGCATCCCCAAGAGTATCCGCGGCTGGTCGCGGCCATGACCATCAAGGTGAGCCGATTTTTTCGCGACCCCGAGGTCTTCGACCTCATCGCCCAGGTGATCCTGCCGCGCATCATTGCCACCACCAACGCTTCCCCCCAGGCCGCGGTCCGCATCTGGAGTTCGGCCTGCGCCTCTGGCGAGGAGGCCTACTCCCTGGCCATTCTAGTCACGGAGTCATTGCGCGGGCACGCCTCCTGCCCACGGACGGTCACCATCCTGGCCACCGATCTCGATGGCGCTGCCTTGGCCACCGCGGCAGAGGGGATCTACCCTGAAGGGAGTCTGCGCCACATCCCCGAGCCCCTCAAGAACCGCTACTTCAGCCAGCCCGCCTCCCTGCCGCATCCGTATTGGCAGGTCACCCCCCAGCTGCGCGGCATGGTGAACTTTGTCTCTTTTGACCTGACCAATCTCTCCCGCTTGTCGCCACCCAGTGGTATTTTTGCCGAATATGATTTTATTCTCTGCCGCAACATGCTGATCTATTGCCAACACTCCTTAAAACTTGATATACTTCGCCGCTTTCACACCTGCCTGCGGCCAAACGGCTACCTGGCCCTGGGCAGATCCGAGGCCCTGCCGGAGGCCTATCAGGATCATTTTATCGCTGTTGATCCCCGGCTAAAAATCTATCGGAAAAAGGAGTTCTTCTGATGCCCCGAAATACCTATCAGGGTCCCTTAAAAAATATCTTTGACGCCCATGGGGCCTTGAAGCACGAGACCATGGTGCAGATGAACGAGCAAAGCCTGAGCGCCATGCGCATCGTCGATCGCTCTTTCACCATTGTCGTCCAGAATCCGGCCATGGATAGGGTGGTGAAACAGCCCATGTCCCTGGCGGTCGGCAAAAAATGCTTCGAGGTGGCGCGCTCCAGACAATTCTGTCATACCGACCAGTGCCCCCATACCCAGATCATGGCAGGCCGGGCCAGCGTTGAACAGAGTTACCTGTGTGAACTTTGGGATGGCAGCACCTTCCCGGCATGGGTGATGGCCGCCCCTTTTTACGATGAACAGCACCAGCTTGCCGGCTCCCTACAGACCGTCCGCGATGAGACCCATCTGGTCTCCATCAATCAGGCCATCGAGCAAAAGAAGCAGGAGCTGGAGCGGCTGTTGCGCTTGGCCGACGGTCAGAACAAGATCATCAAGGCCCTGAACCGGGAGACGCGCATTGAGGAGCTCGCCACCAACACCCTCCGCCTCCTGCCCCGCTTCACCCCCGTGGTCACCGGGGTCATCTACCTCTTCTCGGAAAAGGACGACCGGCTGGTCCCCCTGGCCACCCAATCCCTGGCCGGCCCGGCCCCGGAGTTCATGCTGGGGCAAGGGCTCCCGGGGGAAGTCGCTTTGCGGGAAGAGGCCATGTTCGTCTCCAATCTCCCGGAGTCCTTCCTGGCCTTCCGTGCCGGCACTGGCGAGGCCGCGCCGCCCCACATCGCCTGTCTCCCCATTCAGGTGGGCGACCAGTTCATTGGGGTGATGGAACTTGCCGCCTTTCACCCCCTGACCCAGGAACGGCTGTTTCTCGAAGATGTGGCCCTGCAGTTGGGCATTGCCATGCAGAATGCCATCCGCCGCAAACAGACCGAGGATCTGGCCATCGAAGTGCAGGCCAACAATCGGGCACTGGAGGCCCAGAATGACGAGCTGAAGGCCCAGAGCGAGGAACTCATCGCCCAGAGTGAAGAGATTCAATCCCAGGCCGAGGAGCTCATCGCCCAGCGCGATGCCCTGGAGCGCAAGACCTTGGAGGCGGATGAGGCCAATCGCATGAAATCGATCTTTTTGTCCAACATGTCCCATGAACTGCGCACGCCGTTGAACGCCATTCTCGGCCTGACCCGCCTGATGGAGGACGGCGTGGCCGGCCAGGTCAGCGAGCAGCAGGACCAGTATCTGAAGGTCATCATGCGCAACGGCGGCAATCTGCTGGACCTGATCAACGATATCCTGGACTTGGCCCGCATCGAGACCGGCCGGGAAGAGCTGCGCTATGACCAGATCCACCTGCGTGGTTTTCTGGAGTCGGTCACGGTCAGCATCAAGGCCCTGGCCGAGCGCCAAGGTCTCGAATTCGTGTTGAAAATTGACCCAGAGATCTCCACCATGGTCTGCGACGAGCGGAAACTCGGTCAGATCCTCACCAACCTCCTGGGCAATGCCATTAAATTTACCCCCAAGGGCACCATCACCCTCTCGGTCCTGCGCCAAGAGCGGGAGAGGGAGGGGCGTGGCGCCATCCATTTCGTGGTCCACGATACGGGCATCGGCATCCCGGAAGACCTCCTGGGGATGATCTTTGACCCCTTCAGTCAGGTCAATGGCACCAGCAGCCGGAAATACAAAGGCTCCGGCCTGGGCTTGAGTATCTGTAAAAAACTTGTCGAGTTACTGGACGGCGAGATCAAGGTGGTCTCCACGGAGAACCAGGGCTCGACCTTTACGGCTATTCTGCCCGTGGATCGCCGCGGCAAAAACCGCCTGCCCGATCAGGCGTGGCAAGAGAAACTTAGGCTGATGTTTCAAGGAAGAGCTGTGCGGCCGGAGCAGCAGATGACCTTTCCGGCCCCTGAAGCGGCGGCGGCGCTGCACCAGGCTTTCCCCGCGCCCGAAGCGCGGACCGCAAAGCTGGGCACGGATATCCACATCCTGCTGGTCGAGGACGATATGATCTCCGTGCGGGAGCTGGGGGTGTATCTGCGCGAGGCCGGCTTCCGCATCTCATTCAGCCTGGATGGCAGCAGCGGTCTGCAGCTGCTTGAAAAAGAGCGGCCCGACCTCATCCTTCTGGACCTGATCATGCCGGTCATGGACGGCTTCACCTTCCTCTCGGAGATGAACGCTAGAATGCGGCTGGCTGCAATTCCGGTGTTGCTCCTCACCGCCATGGACCTGGATGGCGAGCAGACCCGCCGTCTACCGGCCAATGTCAAGGGGATCCTGCTCAAGGGCAACATCAGGGAGAGCCAGCTCCTCGACAAAATCCAGGAAGTGGTCGGCCTGCCGCCGCCACCGGTTCTCCCCCGGACACCCAAGACCAGTGGACAGGCCAGTGCGGAGCCCGCCCTTAAGCCACCTCTGGCCAAGGGCAGGCCACACCCTGGCGGCCGCCGCATCCTGGTGGCCGAAGACAACCAGGACAATCTCTTTCTCATCGAGGAGATCCTCAAGGCCAGCAACTATGAGCTGTTCAAGGCCGGTAACGGCCAGGAGGCCATCGATATGGCGGCCCGCCTGCGTCCCGATCTTATTCTCATGGATATCCAGATGCCGGACATGAGCGGACTGGAGGCCATCAGGCATATCCGGCAATCGCCCGAGCTCCGCCAGATCCCCATTGTGGCCTTGACCGCCAGGGCCATGAAGGGTGATCGGGAGGAGTTCATGGCCACCGGCTGCGACGATT
>CAYSFY010000073.1:0-10858 GCA_964430285.1 uncultured Desulfobulbia bacterium | reverse complement strand
GACGATTACCTCGCCAAACCGGTGGATCCGGCGGAGATGATGGCCACTTTGGCAACCTGGCTGGGCAAGGAGCAATAACATGGCCAATATCTTGATTGTCGACGACAACCCCGACATCGCCTTCATGATTCAAGAAAAGATCCGCTCCGCCATCGGCGGCGCCATCCGCATCGCCAACAACGGCGAAGCCGGCCTTAAGGCCATCGCCGACGAGCCGCCGGATCTCGTTATGCTGGATATCCGCATGCCGGGTACCGATGGCTTTGAAGTCTGCCGCCTGCTCAAGGCCTCGCCAGCAACCGCCGCCATCCCGGTGATCTTTCTCTCCGCCACCTTTAATGATCTGCGCAGCAAAATCAAGGGGTTGGATCTGGGCGCGGACGACTTCATGGTCCATCCGGTGGATGATCTGGAGCTGGTGACCCGGGTCAAGGCCATCCTCCAGATCAAGGAACTGCGGGATCAGCTCGCTAGCCTGCGCCAGACCATGAACGGTCTCCACGCCCAACACGGCGAGCTCCAAGAACGGCTGGCATCCACCTGTGGCAAGGTGTTACGCTTCTGCCAGACGGGAGCGGGGGAGGAGCTGTCAGTAAACGAACTCGCGGCAGAGGCGAGGAGGCAGCTGGCCTTTGTCACGGCCTCCATCGGCGGCGAGCGCACCGTGCCGAAGCCGCCACCGGCATGGGACCAACAGGGCATGGCAGGCCGGACCGCCTGAACCTAAGCCAATCAACACCAGAGGGACAACGCAATGGCAACAAACACGATGGAACGGATTATGATTGTCGAGGATCTGCCGGACAACCTGCTGGTCCTCCAGGCAACTCTGGAACACGAGGGCTACCAAGTCCTACCGGCGATGGACGGTGAAGCCGCCATTGACCTCCTGCGGCAGGAGCAGGGCGAGGTCGATCTGATCCTGTCGGATGTGATGATGCCGGGCCTCTCCGGATACGATCTGTGCCGCCATTTACGGCAGGACCCCGCCCTGGCCCATCTGCCCATTGTCCTGATCACGGCCAAACGCCTCAATGAACGGGATGCGCTCCAGGGGATCAATGCCGGGGCCGATGACTATCTGATCCGGCCCATCGACCCCCAACTGTTGAGCCGCAAGCTCAGGCTGCTGCTGGATCGCAAGCGGGATCTCAAACACTGGCAGGAGAAGTACCACGACAAGGCACAAGAGATCGAATCACGGGAGTGGGGGGCCAGGATGCTGGTCCATGACATTCGAAACCCCTTGGGCGGCGCCATCGGGGCGATGAACATGCTGGCCCAGGACCCGAACATCACCAAGGACCAACGTTTCTTGATCGACCTCACCCAGAACTGCCTGGAGGCACAAATGAATATGCTCCAGGACCTGCTCGCCACCGTCGCGGCCAAAAACGGCAGTCTGCTCCTCAATAAGCGGGCTTTTGACCTTGGGGAGTGCGTGCGGGAACAGATCCAGTTCCAGCAGGGGGTGACCAAGGGGCGCCATGCCTTCCACTGCCAGGGGCTGGAGGAGGGTTTCTCGGTCACGGCGGACAAGCAACTCATGGGCCGGGTGGTTGCCAATCTCATTGTCAACGCCCTCAAATATGGCCGACAACGCTCGGAAGTAGAGATCTGGCTCGGACCGCCGGAGAGGTGTCCCCTACCCATTGCCGGCCAGGGCCGGCTGGCCTTTATGATCATCAATCAGGGGTCGGCCATCCCGCGGGATACCCAGCAAAAGATCTTTCAGCCATTCACCATGGGGGACAACGCCAAGCAAGAGAGGGAGAACTCGATATTAACGGCGGGAGTGGGACTGGGGCTCTGTTTCTGCCAGAAGGTGATCGACCTGCACGGCGGTTTCATCAATATCATTTCGCCGCTGCCGGATCAGAAAGACGGGGTGGCCTTTTACTTCATCCTTCCCTGATCAGGGGATGGTACCGTCAGCTGCCGGCTTGGCCAGTTGACGCAGGATCGCCTTGGTGCCGGCGCATTGATTGGCCTCTTCCCGACGCACCCGTTGAAAAAACTCGCATTGCCGGCAGTTCCCGAGCTTCGAGGCAAAGGTGCCCTGGATCTTGTTGCCACACAGCGTCCCGGTCAGGGCCCAGCAGGCCCGGCCACCATTCTCGCCATGGTTGATGCCCATCAGACGGCTTTCCGTGGAGGCGGGACAAAGCCCCAAATCCGCCACCATGGCCCCGCCGGGATTCCGTCCGCAACGCATATATTCCCAGCAATTGATCCTGTGCATCTCATCCCCCTTGACGTCCACGGTAGTGGCATCCTTGCCCAAGGCCAGCCCAGGGAGGACTGCCGCAGGCCCTTTTTCTCTCTGGCGCGGCGGCACCATGCCCGCCTGTTACATCGGCCTACGCCGCGCCAGCACGCGAGTCACTCTAAAGTCGTCATACCCCCGTGAGCGGGCACTTCCCGCAGCGGGGGTTGCTCTTCTTGCAGAACTCCTTGGCCGTCCGCACCAACAGGGCATGGTATTCGTTGAACAGCTCCGGATCAGGGGGCAGGGCGGCCATGAACAGCCTCTGCATCTCGTCATAGAGGACCTCCTCCTCCGGCACCAGGCCATGGCGGGAGAGGATGCGATGGGTGTAGGCGTCCACCACAAAGGTCGGTTTGCCGGCTGCGTAGAGGAGGATGGAGTCGGCGGTCTCCGGGCCGATCCCCTGGACCGCCAGCAGGGCCTGCCGCAGGTCGGGAAGTTCTTCAGCGGCAAAGCGCTCAAGGTCACCGCCAAAACGCTCGCGGAGCAGACGGAAGAGGTTGTGCAGCCGGGTGGCCTTGACGTTGAAGAAGCCACAGGGCCGGATGAGCTCGGCAAGCACGGCGTGGGGCAGTCCCTCCATGGCCGCGAAGGTGAGCAGCCCCCGCTCCTTGAGGTTGGCGATCCCCTTCTCCACATTGGTCCAGGCGGTGTTCTGGGTGAGGACGGCGCCCACCATGATCTCGAACGGGGTCTCCCCCGGCCACCAGTGCTGCGGCCCGAAATAGGCCAGCAACCGGTCGTGGATCTCCGGGATACGCGGGTCGGCCATCAGTCCTGACGGATGAAGAGCAGGTAGATGAGGAGGGAGAGGCCACCAATCCCGACCCCGGCGATGGGCAGGATCTTACCGATCTGCACCTCGCCGCCCTTCACCGCCTCGCGGACATAGGTGGTGCCGCTGAAGTGCCACAGGCCGATCAAGAGGGCGAGGATGATCAGGTTGGTAAAGGTCTGCCGGTAGAGGTTGTAGATGATCAGGCAGATCAAGGGGGCCAGAAAATAGGGGTTGTGGAAGAGCGCTGCCGTATCCACATCCTTGATCTGCTCAAGCACCTGGGTGTGATGAATCCACTCGCTGATCCGGGCAATGTATTCGGACATCGGCTACACCTCCACTGTGTTGGGGGCCGTTACGAAATAACTTGGATCAATTCTTTTCCCGCCTTGACGGCGCCTTCTGCCGTTTTGGCTATCCGAAATGACCATGGTGTTTCGTCGCAACGGCGTTATGGTTATGAGAATTTTTTTACTCGTCAGCCTGGCGTTGGGGCAAGGTCGCCTTCTTGTAGACCTTGATGGCGCAGTAGGAACCGCACATGCTACAGGCGTCGCCCTTATAGGTGCCCCCCTCGTCGCGGAAGCGGCGGGCCTTCTCCGGGTCCAGGGAGAGTTCGATCTGCCCCTTCCAGTCCAGGGCGTTCCTGCACTTGGCCATGGCGATGTCGCGGTCCATGGCCCGGGGTCCCAACTTACAGATATCGGCGGCGTGGGCCGCGATCTTGGAGGCGATCACCCCGTCGCGGACATCGTCCATGTCCGGCAGCTTCAGGTGCTCGGCAGGCGTCACGTAGCAGAGGAAATCGGCGCCGGCCTTGGCGGCGATGGCCCCGCCGATGGCCCCGGTGATGTGGTCGTAGCCCGGGGCGATGTCGGTGACCAAGGGTCCCAAGACATAGAAGGGGGCGCCGCGGCAGATCCGTTTCTGCAGGATCACGTTGGCCTCGATCTGGTCCATGGGCATGTGGCCCGGGCCTTCGATGATCACCTGCACCCCGGCGTCCCAGGCCCGCTGGGTCAGTTCACCCAGGTGGATCAGCTCCTGAAGCTGACCGGCATCGGTGGCATCGGCCAGGCAACCCGGCCGCACGCTGTCCCCCAGGCTCAGGGTCACCTCGTGCTCCTTGAGGATGGCCAGCAGCTCGTCGTAGTGTTCGTAGAAGGGGTTCTCCTTGTGGTTGTAAGTCATCCACTCGATGATAAAGGAGCCGCCCCGGCTCACCACCCCCATCAACCGCTCCTGACCGCGCAGCCGCTCCAGGGTGTTCCGGGTGATGCCGCAGTGGATGGTCATGAAGTCCACCCCGTCCTCGGCCTGCTGGCGGATGGTGGCAAAGATCTCCTCCTTGGTCACCGAGCCGATCTCCCGCTTCTGGTTCTCCACCACCTCGGCCACGGATTGGTAGATGGGCACGGTGCCCAGGGGGATGGGGCAGTTGTTGAGGATCTCCCGGCGCACGTCGTTCAGGTCGCCGCCCATGCTCAGGTCCATGACCGCGTCGGTTCCTGCCTTCAAGGCGACACACAACTTCTTCAACTCCTGCTCCACCCCCTGGTGGTCCTTGGAGGAGCCGATATTGGCGTTGACCTTGGTGGACAGCCCGCGGCCCACCGCCATGACCTTCTCGAAGCGGTGGTTGTTGTTTTTGGGGATGGCGATCACCCCTTGGGCCACGCCCTGCATCAGGAACTCGACGGAGACCCCTTCGTTGGCGGCGCAATTTTCAAAAAGCGGGGTGATGATGCCCCGCAAGGCGTCTTCTCGTATACTCATTTGTGGTACTCCTTATCAGTTATGGTAAGGCGGCGGGCCACGGCCCCACCGCCTGAATCGTCAACGCTGTTCATAACAATGGGGCAGGGAGATGTCAATCTCTATCAGGCCCCATGACCATCTGCCGCGGCCAGCCTCCGGGTGTGATCCTCCAGGGCCAGGACCAAGAGACGGTCCAGGAGGGCGGCAAAGGGGAGACCGGCGGCGGCGGCGGCCTGGGGCAGCAGGCTGGTGGGGGTCATCCCCGGGATGGTGTTGGTCTCCAGGACCACGATGCCGGCCTTGGAGACGATCATGTCGGTGCGGCTGTAGCCCCGGAGTTTAAGGGCGCGGTGGGCGGTAAGGGCGTACTGCTGCGCCTCACGACGGATCTCCTCCGGCACTTGCGCCGGGCAGATCTCCCGGGAGGCCCCGGCCTGGTACTTGGCCTGATAGTCAAAGAAGGGGTGCCCTTCGCCGGGGATGATCTCCACCAAGGGCAGGGCGGTCAGTTGATCATTACCGATGACGCCGCAGGTGATCTCCCTGCCCTGGACATACTGCTCCACCATCACCTCCTGGTCATAGCGAAAGGCCTTGGCAATGGCGGTAGCCAGCTCCTCCGGGGTGCGGGCGATGCTCATCCCCAGGCTCGACCCCTGGCGCACCGGCTTGACCACCAAGGGCAGGGCCAGCTCGGCCAGGATGGCGGCGGGGTCATGCCCATCTGCCGGGGTGGCCATGCGCCAGGCCGAGACCGGCAGGCCATGGGCGCGGTAGAGGGTCTTGGCCGTGTCCTTGTCCATGGCCAGGGCGCTGCCCAGCACCCCGGACCCCTGGTAGGGCAGACCGATGAGGTCGAGGAACCCCTGGACCGTGCCGTCCTCGCCAAAGCGGCCGTGCAGCAGGATAAAGACCACGTCCAGTTCGCCGGCCTCGGCGGCCAGCTTGGCCATGTCGGTGGCCGGGTCGTAACGCTTGACCTGGTATTTGGCGGGATCGAGGGCCTTCTCGACCCCCCGGGCCCCGGCCAGGGAGACCTCCCGTTCGCCGGATTTGCCCCCGGCAAGTAAGGCGACCCGTAGCGGGCGATGGTGGGTTGGGGGATGGCTGTTCACGAAACACTCCTAACGAATTGGGGCGGCCCAATGGCCGTGGCAAAAATGGAGAGCCCACTATACCAAGGAACATGAAATATTTCGACAGTAACTCAGCCTTCTCCGGTGAGAAAGTTGTCCGCGCCAGCATGACGGACCCCGGCCTCTCGGCAATCCTCTCGCGCAACATCCTCCGCATCCTTTTCCTGAATTACTCGAACGACACGGCTTGTTTGACGGTAAGCGGTCAGACTGATAGCAACAAAAAAATACGAGATTCGACCCTTCTTGGGCTATCCCGTGGTCCGCTGTTTTGCCTAACCGCCTACAGCCTCCCCGAGTTGAGTAGTTACAATTACCCTTGACAACAATCCATAAACGTATTCGGTTACACCTGCCGCTGACGGCTTGCAAAATTATGAACACTTCAAGGAGGTTATGAGATTCCGGCCCTCCGGTGCCGACGGATTGATGCCAACGCCAAGAAACACCATCATGCCACGCCCTTACCTTGGCAGATGGTCACAAGACGAAAAATAGAGGTAGGGAACACAAACGATTCATGGACAAAACACGATTCATAGTGGCGGGCACCCTTATCGACGGTAGCGGCGCGGACCCGCGCCGGCAACTCTTCCTGGCAGTCAAGGAGGGCACCATTACCGCCATTGGCCCAGCGGCAGACCTCCCCCGCCATGGGGGGGCTGTGATTGATGACTTCTCGCACTGCATCATTTTGCCGGCCCTGGTGGACTGCAGCGTCACCCTGGCGCGCTCACCCTCCGTGGACAGGGGGGTGCGGCTAGCCGCTGAAGAGGCCGGCCCTGCAAAAATGGCCGCCCTGGTGGAGCAGCATCTTCGCTACTGCCATGCCCACGGGGTGTTGGGGGTGGCGGCGAGCGATAACTTACACGAGGTGGTGGCAGGTTACCAGGAGGGGATGGCGCAGGGGAGCGCAATTGACTTGCGCACCGCTGGCGGCCTCTGCCGGAGCAGGCAGGATTGCCTAGCCGGTAGCGCGGCGGGCGACGATTTCCTCAAGATCGCGTATTCCGGCAGTATCGAAGAGGAGGCCCCCTCCCCTCGGCTCACCCCGGAAGAGCTGGGCCACGCCCTCCGCCACAGAGGCGGGAAAAAGGGGGTGGTGGTGGCCAATGGCCGGCAACAGGTAGGGGAGGCTATTGTTGCGGGGTGCGATGCCATCGAACAGGGATACGGGATGGGCGAGGAGAATCTCCAAAAGATGGCGGCAAGGGGTGTGCTGTGGATCCCCAGCGTCCTCAGGGCCAAGAGTGCCTTGGACGGCGCGGCTAGCGGCGGGGAGGTGTGTTGCCGTTTCTCCCAGCGCTATGTGGCCCCGGGCAAGCCGATCCCCGGCGCCGAGGCCTTTTGGCAAAAGGTGCTCGCCGAACAACTCGGCCAACTGCGTCTGGCCCGAACCTTGGGGGTGACCACGGCGGTGGGCACCGGTGCCGGCAGTGTGGGCATCCTCCATGGCGAGTCCATGGTCGAGGAGATGAAATTGTTCATAAAGGCCGGCTACTCCTTGGCGGAGACCATCCGCTGTGCCTCGGCAAATGGCGCCTCACTCTTCGGCATGGAGAGGCTGGGAAGGCTTACGGTCGGCAGGAGAGCAACCTTCCTGATCGCCAGGGGTACGGTGCAACAGCTGCCCAGAAAACTCGCCTATCTGGAAGGGATCTATGTGGACGGCGCACCCAGCAGTACCTATCGCAAAAATCCCGTCAAGGCGGCAGCATAGGGACGCTTGATCCTGTCCGCGAAAGCGGCCCGGCCCCTAAATGAGGTCGGCCGTCAAGATTAATGGCATCGCAAAAAGTCGTGCAGCTGACTATCTGCCAATGCAATTTAATTGGTTACGGGGTGTGCAAGCGACTGTTGAGCGGTTTTTGCGAAACCGTCAATAGTGATCACCAAAGCAGTCACCTCGGCAATAGGTATTCCCAGACGCAAAAAACCACGGAGTTAAATAACCGTGTTATTCGAGATGGGAATTTGCTAACCTAAAAAAACAATGGAATCGCAAAAAGTCGTGAAGCTGACCATCTGCCAATGTAATTTCAAGGTGTTACTGGGCGTGCCAGCGGCGGTTGAGCGGTTTTTGCGAAACCGTCAAAAATGCTCTAACAATTAAGCAAACGTACCTTTTATTCAACTTTACCTGGAGGGGAAAAAATGTTGCGAGAGTCGTTGAGACATTGTGTCAGACTTGTGGTGCTGCCAGTGATGGTCCTGGGGTTGGTAACAGGGTTGGCGATGACAGCCAAGGCAGAGACTGAATTTTCCGCAAAAATCAAAACCGCCATGGTCGCCATGAAAGACAAAGCCGCAAAGCTTGGCGAAGCCAAAGCGGATGGTTCCGCGTTGTTCTTTGGCACAACCAAGATGAACGGCAACTATGAACTGGTTGATTCCCTGAAGGCCGAGTTTGCCTGTACCGCCACTTTCTTTGTGAAAAAAGGGGATAGATGTATTCGTATCAGCACCAATGTCATAAAAAATGGCAATCGCGCCGTTGGCACCATATTGGACCCTAAGGGAGCGGCCATTGCTGCAATCCAACAAGGCACCGCGTTTTACGGAGTGGTTGATATCCTTGGTTCCCAGTATGACACCGGCTATGAGCCTATTAAAAACGGGGCTGGTGAAGTTGTTGGTGTCTATTACATCGGTTACCCGCTGGCAAAATAGCGAGACGAAACAAACCATCCTATAAAATAGTAGCCCCCCAAAGACAGGGAGGCTTTACAGACCTTGCAAAGGTAGCGCGCTATGATCCAGAGAATGAGTCTTGGCAGGAAATTAGCCGTGGGTTTCGGCTTGGTGATTCTTATTTCAATCGCGATGGGCGTCATCGCCACAACCAGTATGAAAAAAGGTGGCACGACCGCCTCCATTCTTTCACTGGAGTATGTGCCGGAAGTGACCATGGCCAACAACGTGGAACGAGACACCTTTCACCTGCTGCTCAAGATGCGGGATTATGAATACACCGGGGAAGAATCGTTTCTCCTGGGCGCCAGAAAAGACCTCGTCAGCGTTAAACAATACCTTAAGGACGCGATTCAACACGGGATGAGCTCAACGCGATTGTCCCAATTGAAAGGAGATGCCGAAAAGGCGTCACAGAGCATCCTGGAATACGAGAAACTGCTTGAGGAAACAGCTCTCTTGGCAAAGGATCTCAAGCAACAGCGCCAAGTGGCTGAAGACGCAAGTCGCCAATACCTGAAAGCTGGTCACGACTTTCTTGCCAGTCAACAGGAGGCCATGCAAGGCGAAATCATCGCTGGCCTTGACAGCGACCAACTTGAAAAGCGCCTGAAGCAAATATCCTTGGTTACCGAAATCATTGAAGTGGGCGACAAAGTCATTGCTGGTACGTGGGAGGCGGAGTCCAAACGCGATACCGCCCTGTTGACAAAAACCTTGGCGATGTTTGACGAAGCTACCGAAAAATTGGATGCGTTACAGAAGATATGCGACTTTGAGGGCGATCTCAAAAGGATTGAAGAGTGTCGGTCCGCAATGCTCGCGTATAAAAGCGCCAACATGAAACTTGTGAGTGCTCGTGCCGATACGGCCAAAAGACGTGCCGTGCTGGCGGAGAGTATTCTGCATCAGGCAAAAAATATTGCGATCAAGGGTATGGATGATATGGCGAATGAGTCCAACAGTACCGCGAACACCCTTTCGCTTTCAGCCAAAGCCATCAGCATAGGCTTGGTGTTGGGGATCCTTTTTTCCATGGCACTTGCTTTTGTGATTGTGCGCGAGGTCACACGATCAATCCAGCAGGTTATTAGTGCCCTGGCCTCCAGCGCGGCGATGGTGACAGCATCCTCCAATCAGGTTTCCTCTTCCAGTCAAACCTTGGCTGACGGGGCCACGGAACAAGCTGCCTCGCTTGAGGAGACCTCTGCCTCCATGGAAGAGATGTCCTCCATGACCCGGCAAAACTCCGATAACGCCAGTCAGGCGGACGGCCTGATGCGTGAGGCGCTCGACACCATCAAGGAGGCCGACGACTCCATGCTTGAAATGGGGAGTTCCATGAACGAGATTGCCGAGGCCAGCGCTGCGACCTCGAAGATCATCAAGACCATAGACGAAATCGCCTTTCAAACGAATTTGCTCGCCTTAAATGCGGCCGTGGAGGCGGCTCGGGCCGGTGAGGCCGGGGCCGGATTCGCGGTAGTGGCCGAGGAGGTCAGAAACCTGGCCATGCGCTCCACCGAGGCGGCCAAGAACACTGCCTCGCTGATTGAAGGTACCGTGACCAAGGTGACGAGGGGTAAGGAGATCGTCAACAAAGCCACCGAGGCCTTTCATGGCGTGGCCGAGAGCAGTGTCAAGGTTGCCAACCTGATCGGCGAAATCGCCACTGCCTCCAAGGAACAGGCCCAAGGTTTCGGCCAGATCAATCAGGCCATTACCCAGATGGATGGCGTGACCCAACAGAACTCGGCCACTGCCGAGGAAGCCGCTGCCGCAGCGATGGAACTGAACAGCCAATCCGCCACCATGAACAGTTTGGTCAGAGAGATGCAGACCCTGGTCGACGGTGCCCCCGGCCGGGCATCATCGGCCCCCCCGTCGAAAGGCCAGACCCCGATCAACGCCATCGCCCCCCCAGCCTCACCCCGACCGGCAGTAACAGCCCCGCATAGGCCCTTGGCGTCTTTCCCCCCTCGCCAGCCTGCCTTGCCACCACCGACAAGCAGACGGCTACCCCCGGTTACGGGCAGACAGATCAAGAAGGCTAGCCAGGAAACGCCTGAAAACATTATTCCATTTGGCGATGAGGATACCTTCGAAGATTTTTAACCTTAGTTTCGCCACTCGGTCAAATAAGGGGATGTGACGACCCACGCCCGTTATGATTGTCGGTTTCGCAAAAACCGCTCAACCGACGCTGGCACGCCCCGTAACCCATTG
>CAYSFY010000072.1:15958-19663 GCA_964430285.1 uncultured Desulfobulbia bacterium | reverse complement strand
CCCCCACCATGTTGCGGTAGTAGAAGGAGAAGAGGATCTCCGGCGCCATGGCCCGGATGCGTTCCACCCACAGGGGGTGGTTGATGTTCTCCGGGGCATGGACCTCGATGTTGTATTTGGCCGCCAGTTCCGCCACCGACTCGAACCAGTGGTTCTCCTCCGGGTCATCCTGGTGGGTGAAGACGGCGGCGATCTCATAACCGTGGGCCATGAGCGCCCGGATACCGGCGCAGCCGATGTTGTGGTAGGCAAGGACGATAGCTTTCATAGGTGTTTAGACCAAAGGGTAAAGGTTAAGGATAAAGGGAATGGCGTCGCGAAGGTTGTTTGTCCGCACCCTGTGCAGGATGAGTAAGGGGCTTGAGACCTTGACGATAATGGATCGGTGTTTATTGCACTGGGGTCTGCTGGTGCTCGTTAAAGACCGGTTCGTTCTTTAATTCTGTTGGCCAAGTCGGTGAAGTCTTTATAGGCCTCCTTGCTGGCATTGGCATGGCTCCCGATGGCGCCATCGGCGATGGAAAGTCTGAAAATTGGTTTGCGATGCTCCTGAGCCATGGGGATAAGACTCCGATAGTGTTTGAGAGTGGCCAGACACAGTGGGTCCTCCGTTGGTTTGAGCTCCTGTGCCGGTTCATCCAGCACGCTCTCCCGGTAGACGGCAGGGATGCGGTTCACCCATTTGTCATAGGCCTTGACCGGGCGATTCAAACGGACGCTATACTGCTGGCAGAGATAGCCTGCGGGCTCCATCCGGCCCGTTGGCAGGGCAAATTCAGGACGTTCCCAGTTTGCCACTCTCTTTTTCCACAAGTTACGCCAAGTACGTAGTGTCGGACCGAGATTTTTTAAGCCCTGAAGAGAGAAGAGGTCGCTCCCCAGGGGGATGATAACATAATCAGTGGCAATAAGCGCAGAACGGTTGATTGCCCCCAGGTTGGGACCGACGTCCACCAGCAGGACATCGGCTTCAACCTTACGGGCAGCGGCTTGCATAACTTGCCAGAATGCGGTCAGTATGCGGAATGGTCGAAAGAGGTTGGTATCCCCCATGCTGGCGGGCCAGACTTCCGCCAGGGTCTCATCAAAGGAAGAGAGCGCCACGTCGCCGGGCAGCAGGTAGAGATCGGTGGCGATTTTCTGCAGAATTGGTTCCTTAAGATCCCCGACCCCGGTCAAGGGCTCAATTGCCCGATAAATGGTGTTGGGCTGGTCGGCATTCTCCCACAAGGTCTCCAAGGCCTCTTCATCCAGAAAGGCGGCGGTGAGATTGGCTTGGGGGTCAATGTCAACCGCGACCACCCTCTTTCGTTGTTCCGCAAACATCCAAGCCAAATGGTAGACCAAGGTGGTCTTGCCTACCCCACCCTTGTTGTTGAAGAAGGTGATAACCGGTCTGGTCATGGTCGCTTCCTCACCGTGCACAGCACGACTGTTGGTTGCACATCAAAGGTAGCAGGTGGGTTGCCGTTTTTTTGTAACTCTTTTTGAGCAATACTGATGCCGACGCCAAAGCGCTGGATGAGGCCATGGACCTTCATGGCATCGGCTAGGTGACGATTCCGGTAGTCGGTGATGCCGGGCTGGCCGAAATTTTGGGCGGTTACCTCGCCAAACGGGCCGCCAGGGCTGATGATCTCGATACGATCATTAAACCAATAGCAGCGCACTGGGGCATTGGTCCCCTCATAGGTTCGATGCATAACGGCATTCCTGGTGAGTTGCTGCAGGGCTGGTACTGGATAGTCCGCTGTCCTTCGCTCGAGACTGCCCGAGGTGATATCAACTCGGATCCTGTTGTGAGCCTCAAGTTTATCGTCAAGGCGTCTGATGATTTGGCCGATCGTCCCGTCAACCTCCTCTTCGTCCAGGATTGGGTCGGAGAAATCAATGCCGTCGATCCTGAGAAACTGGATATAGGCCCCGGGGATGAAATCCCGTGGCCGGGTTCCCAACACCAGGATGCCCAGCAAGGTCGGCATGGGGGTGTCGGCCGCGAGTATCATCCGACAGGCAGCCAGACGTTGCTCATAGCTCCGCTCATTGGCGGCCAGGATCTCCGGGGCGATGGCCGACGGCAGGTACTCCTGTTCAAATTGTAGCCGGTTGATACTCTCCAGGGATGCGGACGGAATTGGTTGGATGTCGAAAGGGGTGTCGCCGTACCTCCTTTTTTCATTAAGGATCCTTTCATCCTGGGCCGTGGCAAGCCCTCGGCGCGGTCCTATCCGGATCCAGGTTCGGCCCTGGTAACGTACTGGCGGCGCATCGGCCGGCTGGGCGATGGCAACGGCCATCTCGACCCCTTTTAGCCGTCTTTTTTGTACAACCATGGTTGGTGGGGGCGAGATTTTGCCATCAGTCTTGATGTCTGCCAGCGTTATCAATAACTTGTCGGTAATTTCGAGGCCGGACGGCATGCCGTTATCCTTTGCGCCGACAAAGAGGACCCCAGCTTTTCGGTGATCAGGAAGGTCGTTGGCAAAGGCGCAAATGGCTTGACGGCCTTTTTCGGGAGCATCTCCTTGCCAGCTCTCTTTGCGCTCGGCGAGGTCCGACTCTAAGTCGTCAAGCAAGGACTCAAGTTCGCTGTCGCTATAGCTCATGGTTCGAGACATCATCGCTCCTTCATCCGCTACTGGGCGGAATTGGCATTACGTCCATTCTTCGGCGGCCTCTCCCCGCCCACCACCTTCTCAATAAAATAACGCGGCCGCCCCCGCACGTCTTGGTAGATGCGGCCGATGTACTCGCCCAGGATGCCCATGGCGATGAACTGGGCGCCGATCAAGACAAAGAGGGGCGAGAACAGGGTGAATACCCCCTCCACGGCCCAGGCGGCGCCGTAGATCAGACGCATGACCATCAGGAAGATGCCGAAGCCCATGCCCCCGGCAGCCACCACGCAGCCGGTGAGGGAGAGCATCCGCAGGGGGAAGGTGGACATGGAGGTCAACAGGTCGAACTGCAGGGAGATCAGTTTGATCAGGCTGTACTTGGACTCCCCCTGGAGCCTGGCCGCGTGGGAAACCGGGATCTCGGCGGTGGTGCGGGCAAAGCTGTTGGCCAGGATGGGGATGAAGGTGGAGTGCTCGCGGCACTGGAGCATGGCATCCACCATGGGCCGGCTGTAGGCCCTGAGCATGCAGCCGTAGTCGTGCATCATCACCCCGGTGGCCCGGCGCACCGCCTTGTTGATCATGGCCGAGGCCAGCCGGCGAAAGAGCGAATCCTGGCGATTTTGGCGGATGGTGCCCACCACGTCGCACCCCTTGTCCATCTCGCGGAGCAGATTGGGGATCTCCTCCGGCGGGTTTTGCAGGTCGGCATCCAGGGTGACCACCACCCGGCCTCGACTCTGGGCCAGGCCCGCCATCACCGCGGCGTGCTGGCCGTAGTTGCGGTTCAAGAGCACCCCCACCACCTCCGGCGCCTCGTCCGCCGCCTCCGCGATCAGGCGGGCCGAGGCGTCACGGCTGCCGTCATCCACCAGGATCAGTTCAAAGCTGCGGTTGGTGGAGCGGCAGGAGGCAAGGGTGCGCGTCAGCAGTTCATGGAGGCTTGCCGCCTCGTTAAAGACCGGGATGACCACGGAGAGCATGATGGGGTTCATGGGGCCAGGACCTCCTTGATGGTGGCGACCACCTCTTCCACATCTTCCTCGGTCATGGCCGGGAACAGGGGCAGGGAGAGGATGCGATCCGA
>CAYSFY010000072.1:5305-15948 GCA_964430285.1 uncultured Desulfobulbia bacterium | reverse complement strand
AGTTCCACTCGGTGTTGGGCAGTGCCCCTGGCGGCAGGGGCATGGTCTCGCGGTAGTAGCGCTGGCTGTGCACGGCCCTAAAATGCAGGCCGCTGCCAATGTTCTTGGCCTTCAAGCGGGCCATGAACTCGTCGCGGCCGATGCCGGCCCGCTCGATATCCAGGCGGCAGATGAACAGGTGCCAGGCGTGGCGCATGGGCCAGGCGGGCAGGCCCAAGGGGAGGATCTCCGGGATCTCGGCCAAGAGCGTCAGGTAACGCTGGGCCAGAAGGGTGCGGCGCTCAATGAAGCGGTCCAGTTGGGCCAGCTGGCCCAGCCCCAGGACCGCGGCAAAGTCGGTGAGGTTGTACTTGAACCCCGGCTCAATGACCTCGGCCTGGGGGGCGCGACCTTGGGTGGCGCGGTCATAGGCGTCAACGCCCAGGCCGTGGAACTTCAGACAACGGATGCGTTCCATAAGGGCTGCGTCGTCGCTGACGAACATCCCCCCCTCGCCGCAGGTCATGTTCTTGATCGGGTGGAAGGAGAAGATAGCGGTGCCGTCGGCGCCGATCTTGCGGCCTTGGTATTCGCTGCCCGCGGCGTGGGCCGCGTCCTCCACCAGGGGGACGCCGTGCTCGGCGGCCAGGGCGCGGATGGGGTCGAGGTCGAGAGTGGCGCCGGCGAAGTGCACCGGCACGATGAGCCGGGTGCGCTCGCTGAGGCAGGGGGCGATGGTCTCCGCCGTCACCATCAGGGTCGCGCGGTCGCAGTCGGCAAAGACCGGCCTGGCCCCGGCCAGGGTGATCAGGTTGACGGTGGAGACCCAGGTCATGGACGGGGTCACCACCTCATCGCCGGGCTTAAGCCCCATGGCGGCAAGCATCAGGTGCATGCCGGCGGTGGCCGAGGCCAGGGCCACGGCCCCTTGCGCCCCGCAGTAACGGGCAAAGGCCTCTTCAAAGGCCGCGGCCTTGAGACCGGTGGTGATCCACCCCGAGCGCAGGCAATCACCCACGGCGCGGATCTCCTCCTCGCTGATGGAGGGTTTGGAAAAGGGGAGGAATTCGTTACGCATGGCTTAAGCGATAGGGGAGAGGGGCATGTTAGAAGTACAGTTTCAGGGAGGCGTACAGGGTGTACGCGTATTCAACCGGGTTGTAAAACTGGGCACTTAAGGGATCGTTTTGCAGCGCATCAATATCCAAAGGCTCTCCCAGCGCGGAACCGGCGTCGGTATAGGCGAAATCGTAGTACTGATAGCCGATACGGCCGATGAGAGAGCGGCTCTCGCCGGCCAGGGGCGCGGGCAGAGGTGGCTTGATTGTCCAGTAGAGCTCGGCCACCGAACCCCGGGTGGCCAGTTTGTTGTTCTCCGTTCCTTGGGAGAGGCCGACCCAGTATTGGGAACCATGGTTGTACTCGAGACCGAAGGTGCTGTGGAGGCTTTCCAGGTCATAGCGCACCCCGGCATAGAGGGCATACCCATCCCTGTTCGTTGGTTCATCCCACCAGGAACCGAGCAGAGAGGTGCCCAGCTCATCCACGGCCGTGGGGTTGGTGTGGCTCCAGCCCAGATTGATGAAAAAGTTCAAGGCCTGGAACTTGTCCAGGTAGGTGAGGCTGGTCTGGTGGAGGTCACCCAGGTTCTGGCGGTCCAGGGTGAGGTTCTGCGCGGGCGCTTGCGGGTCAAAGAACCCTCCGCCATCCTGCCAAACAGCGAATTCGAGGGGGTTGATGAATTGACTATCCTCCCTGACGTTATAGATATCGGTGATCAAGAGCGACTGCACCTGGATGGAGCGGGAGGCGTTCGGCCGCATCTCCCACTGCACCCCGTAGATGGTGGTGTCGGTGAGTTGGGATGGGTTTTCATGGCCCTCATAGCCGGCATCGGTCTGGGTGGCGAAGGAGAGGCGCAGCTGCCCCGGGAAGGGGTTCTGGTGGCGATACTCCACCATCAGGCCATCCAAGGCCATATCGGCAAAAGAGGAGAGGGTGCCTTGGGGTTGGTCAAGGCCCAGGCGGAGATGGCCGGGGCTGGTCTCGCCCCTGGTGGGCAGGCGGCCCGCCGCCAAGCCAAAGGGGTGCTGGCCGTTTTCGTCCCAGCTGACATAGCAGCGATCCACCATGAAGGTATCGTTGTCCTCGGTCTCGGTGTCAAATGAGCGGCTGGCCGTGATGCGGGTGGTCAAGGCCAGTTCCCGGGTGGGTTGGGCCTTGAGTTGCAACCGCCCACCGATCCCATACACCAGGTCATGGGCAAGGCTGTCGTATCCCAGGCCGCCGCCAAGATCGCCGGAGAGAGAGAGGATCTCAGGGTTCGCGGCCACCGGGGCCAATGCCTGCTCCGCGCCCTGGGCCTGCCCGAGCCCCATGGCGAGGAGCAGGCCTTGGCCAAGGGCGAACAGCTGATAGCGATAGGGTTTGTTGTTGCCGTGCATACTCTTCCCGGGAGGTTAAAAAGTGCTTGCCTGGGGAGAAAGAGGTCAACCTCCTCCTCGATTTCTCCAGCATGAACCAGCGCCATCTATACCACTCCCCAGGTGAAAGAAAAAGGGAGAAATCCGCCTGGGGGGTAAGCGCCAGGCGGAGGTGCAAGGGTGGCCTTGATAAATGGCACATATCTCTTTGCTAACGCCTCCTTGGCCACGGCGACTTCTACCGCTGCTGAAGATCGATGGTGATTAGAAAAAAATAAGCCCGTCCCGCCTTGGTTTTTTTCTTGACAATGGACAAAAAATAGCACATTGAAAACAGGCAATTAACGCTGCCAGCCATGCGAACAGCCCATCTCCACTTGACTGCCCACATGACCGACGACGATGGTAAACCGTGAAGGGCTTCTTCACGCAAAGATGCCATTTTCGTGGGCTCATCCCCACGCCGTTGCGCGTAAGCCCCGCGCATCCACCCCGCACCTTTGCCAAGCCCCGGTTGATAGTATCGTTCCCCGCTCCAGCGTGGGAACGTGGTGTTTTTTTTCTCACCTTGGGTAATTTCATTGATGCTGCTTCTCCTCTGTTCCTGGCTGCTGCTGGTGATTGGTGGCCTCTTGGCCCTGCTCCTGAACCCTTGGCCCCGTCTCTCCCTCCTGCTGGGGAGCGGCACGGCGGTGGCGGGTTCGCTTTGCGGGTTGCTGGTCGCGCTCCTTGGGCTCATGGGCGGTTCGGCCATCACCCTGGACCTGCCCATGGCCATGCCGGGCGCCTCGTTCTCCTTGGTGGTGGACGGCATCAGCGCCTTCTTCCTGCTCCCCATCTTCCTGATCGGCATGGCCGGCGCGGTCTACGGCCAGGAGTACATGGCAGGGAGCGGCCGTTGGCCCGGCCTGCACTGGCTGTTTTACAATCTGCTCATCCTCTCCATGGCAGTGGTGGTCACCGCGGCCAACGGCGTCCTCTTCCTCTTTGCCTGGGAGTGCATGTCCATCACCTCCTTTTTTCTGGTCATTGCCGATCACCGGGATGCGGCCGTGGGCCGGGCCGGGCTCATCTATCTGCTGGCCACCCACCTGGGCGCGGCCTTGCTCTTTCTCTTCTTCCTGGTGGCCGGGGCCAAGTCGGGTAGCCTTGATTTCGCGGCCTTTAGTGCCTTAAAGCACATCCCTGCCCCCTTGGCCTCCCTCCTCTTTGTGCTGATCATGGTCGGTTTCGGCTCCAAGGCCGGACTCTTCCCCTTCCATGTCTGGCTACCGGAGGCCCATCCCGCCGCCCCCAGCCATGTCTCGGCCCTGATGTCCGGGGTGATGGTCAAGACCGCCATCTATGGTCTGATCCGCATGCTCTCCTTTTTGCCGCCGCCCCCGGTCTGGTGGGGTGGGGTGTTGCTCTCCCTGGGGCTGATCGGCGCCCTGTTCGGTATTGCCATGGCGGCCGGGCAGAAGGATCTGAAGCGCGGCTTGGCCTACTCCACGGTGGAGAACGTCGGCCTCATCTTTGTAGCCCTGGGCTTCTGGCTCTATGCCCGTAGCAGTGGGCAACAGCTGGCCGGCCAACTCGCCCTGTGCGGGGGCTTGCTCCACATCTGGAACCACGCCCTGTTCAAGAGCCTGCTCTTCCTGGGGGCAGGCTCCCTGGTGCACGGCAGCGGCACCCGCAATCTGAACCGCATGGGCGGCCTGCTCAGGCGCATGCCCTGGACCGGTCTGTTGCTGGTGGCCGGCGCCATGGCGGTCACGGCCTTGCCACCGTTTAACGGTCTGGTGGGGGAGTGGTTCATCTACCGTGGACTGTTGGAGACCGGGGTGCGGTTGACCGGTCTTGATGCCTTCTTTCCGCTGATTGTCGTGGGGCTCATGGCCTTGGTGGGCGGCATGGTGCTCATGGTCTTCACCCGGCTGGTGGGTATCGCCCTCTGCGGCGAGCCCCGGCAGCCCGAGGCGGCCGCGGCCCACGAGGCCGGCTGGCGGATGCTGGCGCCCATGGCGGTGCTGGCCCTGCTCTGCCTCGCTGGCGGACTGGTGCCCGCCATCCTCATCCGGCCGGTGAGCCGGGTGGCGGGCCTCATTGATCCCCGGGCGATCGGGGTGCTGGACCATGCCCAGCTGCTCCCCCTGTGGTTGGGGGGGGTGGGCTGGGGGTTGGTGGCCATGGTGGGCCTGGCATGGATCTGGTCCCGCTGGTTGCAGTCCAAAAGACGGAGTGGCTCCGCCTCCACCTGGGGGTGCGGCTATGCCTTTGCCACCAGCCGCATGGCCTATGGCGCCGAGGGTTTCACCGAACTGGCGGCCACCAGCTTCTTCAGTAAGGGGCTGCAACCGGCGGTGGCCGATGGCCGCTCGCTGAGTCTGTTCCCGGAGGCGGCCCTGTTTCACCATCACTCCCCGGACCTGGTGCTGGAGGGAATTTTTTATCCCCTCTTCGATCGGGTGGCCGCCAAATGCCTCCGCTGCCGGCGGGTGCAGTCCGGCGTGGTGCACGTCTATGTAGCCTATATCTTCATGACCACTGTCCTCCTCCTGGCCTGGGTGGCGTGGTGGTAAGCGGGAAAAGCTTAGGCTGGCTAGGCTGTTAGACTGTAGGCTGTAGGTGCTTAGAGTGTCAGCAACGGAAAGAGACCCGGCCTACGACGTGCCAGCCATCATGGAGCCGTTTTTTGCCTAACAGCCTTCAACCTATAGTCTCAACAACCTTCGCGATTAACCAACCTTTACTTTGGTCTGCCCATGATCATCCGTCTTCTCTGGCATCTGTTGTTGCTCTGTGGTCTGTCGCCGCTCCTCATCGGGGTGATCGGCAAGACCAAGGCCCTGTTCGGCGGTCGTCAAGGCCCGCCCGTGCTCCAACCCTACCATGATCTGATCAAGCTGTTCCACAAGGGGATGGTGCTCAGCCGCACCACCACCTGGCTGTTCCGGCTCGGGCCGGTGGTGGGGTTGGCCACGCCGCTCTTGGCCGCGCTCTTTGTCCCCTTTGGCGCCATCGGCGCGCCGCTTAGCTTTGACGGCGACCTGATCTTTGTCCTCTATCTCCTGGCCCTCTCCCGCTTCTGCACGGCCACGGCGGCCTTGGACACCGGCTCCGCCTTCGAGGGCATGGGCGCGGCCCGCGAGGTCACCTTTGCCTGCCTGGTGGAGCCCACCCTCTTCTTTGTGCTCATCGTCCTGGTGCGCATCACCGGCTCCTTCTCCCTGGCCGGTCTCTTTGGTCCGGTCCTGGCCGAAGGCTGGCACACCGCCGCCCCCTCCCTGGTCCTGGCCTGGTTCTGCATGGTGGTGGTGGTGCTGGTGGAGAACTGCCGCATCCCCTTTGACGACCCCAACACCCACCTGGAGCTGACCATGATCCACGAGGTCATGGTCCTCGACCACAGCGGCCCCGATTTCGGCATGATCCTCTATGGCGCCGCCATGAAGCTGTGGGTGCTGGGGGCCATGGCGGTGGGTCTGCTCCTGCCCTTCTCCTTGGGCAACCAACTCCTTGATGCCGTGGTCTTCGTGCTCGCCATGGTGGTGCTGGCCTGCCTCATCGGGGTGGTGGAGTCGATCATGGCCCGTTTGCAGCTGTTGCGCATCCCGCAGCTGTTGATCGGCACCTCGCTCCTCTCCTTTTTCGCGCTGATTCTGCTCTTGAGGTAATGTCATGGAGAGTTCCACCAATTTCATCCTGCTCCTGGTGATTCTGCTCAACTTCTTCATCCTGGGCAGCAGCCGACTGGCCGCCTGTATCCGCACCGCGGCCCTGCAGGGGAGCCTGTTGGCCTTGGTGCCCATCCTCATGCACCCCATCTCCGGGCATTCGCTTTTTCTCGCCGGCTCCGCCTTGGGACTCAAGGGGTTCTTCATGCCCTGGCTCCTGTTCCGCGCCATCCGGCAGGTCCAGATCCGGCGGGAGATCGAGCCGATGATCGGCTATGTCCCCACCTTGATCCTGGGGACCATCGCCACGGCCGGGGCCTTCATCTTCAGCGACCACCTGCCGCTGGTCGAGGCCCATCGCGGCTCCCTGGTCATCCCGGCGGGGCTGGCCACCCTGGCTGCCGGCTTCTTGATGCTGATCACCCGGCGCAAGGCCTTGACCCAGGCCTTGGGCTACCTGATCTTCGAGAACGGGGTCTTCATCTTCGGCATGCTGCTGACCGAGGCCATGCCCCTGATGGTGGAGGCCGGGGTCCTGCTCGACCTGTTGGTGGCCATCTTTGTCATGGGCATTGTGGTCAACCAGATCAACCGCGAGTTCTCGTCCATGAACGTGGAAAACCTGTCATCCTTGAGGGAGTGAAATGACCACCCTGCTGCTTCTTGTTCCCGTCCTTTTCGCCCTGGGCGCCTACCTGGTGCCCTCGGACCGGCTGCGCCCCCTGTTCCTGCCCCTGGGCGGCGTGGTCCATCTCGTCCTGGTGCTGACCACCGTGGTCCAGGCCGCGCCGGTGCCGGTGGGGGCCTGGATCGGCATCGACCCCCTGGGCCGCTTGGTGCTGCTCGTGGTCTCCATCCTCTACTGTTGCTGCGCCGTTTACGGGGTCGGCTACCTGCGTTTTCGCCTGCAGTGGGGCAACCGGGTCTTTGTCTCCTGCCTGCTCCTCTTTCTCTCCGCCATGACCCTGGCAACCATGGCCCGCCACCTGGGCCTGCTGTGGGTAGCGGTGGAGGCCACCACCCTGACCTCGGCGCCGCTCATCTACTTCAACCGCAACCGGCTCTCCATCGAGGCCACCTGGAAGTACCTGCTCCTCTGTTCGGTGGGCATTGCCCTGGCCATGCTGGGGATCCTGTTCGTGGCCTATTCGGTGCTGCCCGCCGAGCCCATCAGCCTGCAACTGGATGACCTGATCAACGGGACCACGGTCTTCTCCCGGCCGTGGCTGCGGGCGGGCTTTGTCTTTCTCCTGGTGGGTTTCGGCACCAAGGCCGGCTTTGCCCCGCTCCATACCTGGAAGCCCGACGCCTACGGCGAGGCCCCGGGCATGATCGGCGCGCTGTTGGCCGGGGGGTTGACCAGCATCGCCTTCCTGGCCCTGCTCAGGACCATGCAGGTGATGGCCGCGGGCGGCGAGGCCCAGGTTGCCCGCGATGCCTTCCTGGTCATGGGGGGGCTGTCGCTCTTCTTCGCTGCCATCTTTGTCATCAAACAGCCCGATTTTAAACGGCTCCTGGCCTACTCCAGCGTCGAGCACATGGGGATCCTGGCCATCGGCGTGGGCATCGGCGGCATCGCCACCTTTGGCGCCCTGCTCCATATGATTAACAACGCCCTGGTCAAGGGGGTCCTCTTCCTGGCGGCAGGCAATATCCACCGCCGCTTCGACAGCAAGCGGCGCCAGGAGGTGGCTGGTGCCATCGCCGTGGTGCCGCTCTCGGCCAGCCTGTTCATCGCCGGCTTCCTGGCGGTCACCGGCTCGCCCCCCTTTGGCCTCTTTGTCAGCGAGTTCACCATCCTGCGCGGGGTCTTTGGCGTCGGCCATTTTGCCCTGGGGGGGTATCTGCTGGTCATGCTGTCGGTGATCTTCATCGGCATGGGGAGCACGGTGTTGGCCGTGACCCTGGGCCCGCCCTCGGCCAGGGCCAATAAGGTGGCCTACCAGGAGACCCTGCTGACCACCGGGCCGCCCCTGGTCATGCTGCTCATGGTCCTGACCCTGGGGCTCTACCTGCCGGACGGGGTACGGCGCTTGGTGACCGAGGCGGCGGCGGTGGTGGAGGTGGTGCGATGAGGCCGGCAAAGGGGGTGCGCATCGGTAACGGCGGCATCGTCGCCGTGTCGGAGCTGGCGCTCCTGGACTATGACGCCTTTAGTGGTGCCGTGCTCGCCGAGATGGCCCAGGGCAGCCGGGTGGCGGCCTACTTCGGCGTGATGCCCGAGGATGGCGAGGCCGGGGTCTTGGAGCTGTTCGCGGTCTTGGCCCGGGAGCGCAACGCCAACTTCGCCATCTACCGCACCCGGGTCAACGAGCGCTTCCCCTCGCTGACCCCCCACTGCTCGCAGCTTCACCTCTTTGAGCGCGAGATCGCCGAGCAGTACGGCGTGGTGCCCGAGGACCACCCCTGGTTGAAGCCGGTCCGCTTCCACGCCTCCTGGCGGCCGGGCCACGACGCCTGGGGCCGCGCCAGCGGTCAGCACCCCCGGCCCGGGGAGATGGAGTACTACCGGGTGGAGGGTGATGGCATCCACGAGGTGGCGGTGGGACCGGTGCACGCCGGGGTCATTGAGCCCGGCCACTTCCGCTTCCAGTGTTACGGCGAGAAGGTCCTGCACCTGGAGATCTCCCTGGGCTATCAACACCGGGGGCTGGAGCAGACCCTGATCGGCGGCCCGCACCCGGCCACCTCCATGCAGATGGAGACCCTGGCCGGCGACACCACTGTCGGCCACATGACCGCCTACAGCAAGGTGATCGAGGGGCTGACCGGCACCACGGCCTCGGTGCGGGCCCAGACCATCCGCGCCTTGGGGCTGGAGTTGGAGCGCCTGGCCAACCACGTGGGGGATATCGGCGCCCTGGCCGGGGATGTCGGCTTTCTGCCCACTGCCTCCTTCTGCGGGCGCTTGCGCGGCGACTACCTGAATATGACCGCGGCCCTGTGCGGCAGCCGCTTTGGCCGGGGTCTGGTGCGGCCGGGCGGGGTGGGCTTTGATCTGGACCAGGGGCTCTGCGAGCAGCTTCTGGCCTCCCTGGCGGCGGTGGAGAAGAACACCCTGGGGGCCTGCTGGCTCTTCTTCGACACCCCGTCGGTGTTGAGTAGGCTGGAGGGGGTGGGCCGGGTATCGCGCTCCACGGCCGAGGACCTAGGGCTAGTGGGGGTGGCGGCCAAGGCCTGCGGCGTGCCCCGGGATGGTCGCTTTTTCTTCCCCACCGGCATCTACCGCGAGACCTTTGACGAGATGATCACCGACGAACTGGGCGACTGTTTTGCCCGCGCTCGGGTGCGCCACCGGGAGATCGAGGTCTCTCTCAGCCTGGTGCGGCGGCTATTGGCCACCCTGACCACCGTGCCTGCCGGCCCGGTGACCGTCGCGCCAGGAGAGCTGGTCCCCGGCGCGCTGGCCATCTCCCTGGTGGAGGGGTGGCGGGGCGAGGTGGTCCATGTGGCCTTGACCGGGGAGGACGGCCGCTTCCGGCGCTACAAGATCGTGGACCCCTCCTTTCATAACTGGAGCGGTCTGGCCATGGCCCTGCGCGGCACCCAGATCTCGGACTTTCCGTTGTGCAACAAGAGCTTCAATCTCTCCTACTGCGGCTTTGATCTATGAGCGGGAGAGGGAAGATGAAAAAGACAATTTGTGCCCCCGTGCGGCGATTGGGGTTGCGGAGAGAGAAGGAGAGGAGTTGATATGTTTCGGGTGATTGCAGAGCGTTTTCGTCAGGGATACCGCACCGGCAAGTTTCCGCGACAGGAGCCGACCCTGCCGGCCCGCTTCCGGGGGCTACCGGTCATGGCGGCCGGGTGCGCGGAGGGCTGCCGGGAGTGTGTTGACCTCTGCCCGGTTGGCGCCTGTCAACTCAAGGAGGGGCGGGTGGCCATCGACCTGGGGCTCTGCCTCTTCTGCGCCGACTGCCCGGCCTGTAGCCATGGCCAGATCTCCTTTTCCAACGACTACCGGCTGGCGGTGCGCAGGCGCGAGGCCCTGTGGTGCCGCGCGGAGCAAGAGCTGGAGCGGGCCTATCCCCTGGGACCCGATCTGCGGCAGCTCTTTGGCCGCTCCCTGAAGTTGCGCCAGGTCTCGGCCGGGGGGTGCAACGCCTGCGAGGCCGACTGCAATGTCCTCGGCACTCTGGTCTTTGACCTGGGCCGCTTCGGCATCCAGTTCGTTGCCTCGCCCCGCCACGCCGACGGCATCCTGGTCACCGGCGCCTTGACCGAAAACATGCGCTCGGCCCTTCTCGACACCTACGAAGCGGTGCCGGCCCCCAAGATCGTCATTGCCGTGGGGGCCTGCGCCATCGGCGGCGGCCCCTTCCGCGGCGCACCCGAGGTAGGCCAGGGGTTGGACGCCCTGCTGCCGGTGGACCTCTTTGTCCCCGGCTGCCCACCCCACCCCTACACCATCCTCGACGGCCTGCTACGGTTGCTGGGCCAACGTACAGTCAAGTAGTTCGCGCCCGCGCCACACTTGATGGAATTGCAAAAAGTCGTGAAGCTGACCATCTGCCAATGTGATTTCAAAGTGTTACGGGGCGTGCCAGCGACGGTTGAGCGGTTTTTGCGAAACCGGCACACTTTT
>CAYSFY010000072.1:4525-5291 GCA_964430285.1 uncultured Desulfobulbia bacterium | reverse complement strand
GCAGCCGGCAGAGGCAAGGAGGGTGGCCAGCAAGCCAGGGGGATCAAGGGCCTGTTCATGGTGTTCTCCTCTTACCCCTCGGTTGCCGGGACATTGGCATGCACCAGGGATTTGATGTCCAGCAGCGGGGTGCCGTCGATGACATCGACCCCGGAGACGTGGATGGTGTGGCCCTTGACCTTCAGGATCTTCAACTCGGAGATGGCGATGGGGTTGGGCCGCATGGGGCTCCTGGTGGTGAACACCCCGCGCAGGCCACGGCTCCTGTCGCCGCGCGGGTAGACCTTGAACATGTCCCGCCGGGCCTCGTGCAGCCAGAAGAGGGCCACCAAGGTCTGACCCGCCTCCAACCCCTCCATGGCCTCCAGGTAGGGGGGGAAGATCTCCAGGATGCCGGTCTCCTCCGACTCCGTGTAGTTTTTGGGGGCCTCCCCCGGGGCGCGCAGGCCGCAGTGCATCACCCCGATGGGGGTGATGGTGATCTCCATCTGTTCTTTCATGGTGCGCCTCATGGTTGGACTATAGGTGTTTAGGTTACAGGCTGTAGAAGTGTGGGCAGCGGATTTTTTACCTCATAGCCTATCTCCTACCGCCTACATAACCTGATGCAGTTCAGATAATGCTGTTGAAGAGATACCCCACCAGCATGATGCCACAGGCCACCACCGCGATGAAGAGAGCGATCAGGCGCGGCTGCAACACCTTGCGCAGGATCACCATCTCCGGCAGGGAGAGGGCGATGACGCTCATCATGAAGGCCAGCACC
>CAYSFY010000072.1:0-4515 GCA_964430285.1 uncultured Desulfobulbia bacterium | reverse complement strand
GGCATACATGGGCACCCCGATCACCACGGCCAGGGGCACGCTCCACCAGGCATCCCGGCCCATGATGGCGGCCAGCGCCCCCTCCGGCACATAGCCGTGGATACCGGCGCCCACGGCAATCCCCGCCACCACGTAGATCCACACCTTAGCCACGATCTCCCGCACCGCCTCCAGGCCCCGCTGGCAACGGTCCGGCCAGGAGAGCTGTTCCTCCTTCGGCCCGCTGCCGTTGACCCTGAGCTCCCGCACCCAGGGCTCGATATGCCCCTCCATGCCCAAGCGGCCGATGGTCCAGCCGGCGCCAATGGCCACCAAGAGACCGGTGGCGAGATAGAGGGCCGCCACCTTCCACCCCAGAAGGCCATAGAGCAGGACCAGGGCGATCTCGTTGACCATGGGGGCGGAGATGAGGAAGGAGAAGGTGACCCCCAGGGGCACGCCGGCGGTGACAAAGCCGATAAACAAGGGTACGGCCGAGCAGGAGCAGAAGGGGGTGACGATGCCGAGCAGGGCGGCCAGCACGTTGCCCACCGCCTCGGCCCTGCCGGCCAGCAGGGCGCGGGTCCTCTCCGGCGTGAAAAAGGTGCGAATGATGCCGACTCCATAGACCACCAAGGTCAGCAGCATCATCACCTTGGGGGTGTCGTAGAGCAGGAACTCCACGGCCGCGCCCAGGTGGCTCCCTGGGGCCAGCCCCAGGAGATGGTAGGTGAGCAGGCGGGCCAGGGGCAGGAGCTGGCCATAGAGGGCGAACCACAGGCTCAGGGCGGCCAGGGTGAGGATGAGCCTGGTGGCCGGCGTGATGGGCCGGGCCGGCGCTTGTCCGTCCGTGGCGCGAGCACGGCAGGAGGGGGTGGGCGGGGTGATGGGCTTCATGGACAACGAATGGTATCCCCAGGCTTGGCCTCGCCGCCCTGGATCACCCGGGCGAACAGCCCCTCCCGGGGCATGATGCAGTCGCCGGTGGCCTTCTTGATGGCGCACCCCTGGTTTTGGCACTCCTTGCCGATCTGGGTGATCTCCAAGATCACCTCCTCACCCACCCGCAGGCGGTCGCCGATCTTCAGCGCCGTGAGGTCCAGACCGCGGGTGATGATGTTTTCGGCAAAGGCCCCGTCCTTCAAGGTGGGCAGCACCTTTTTCACATTGTCGATGGACTCGCCGGCCAGCAGCGACACCTGGCGGTGCCAGTCGCCGGCGTGTGCGTCATTCTCCATGCCCCACTGGGTCTTCAGCACCACCTTCTCCTGGGCGCGCTTGACAATGCCTTTTTTCTCGCTGGTACAGACCGCTTCCACATGTGCCATTGTTGTTCCCTCCATGGTAAGTTTTATTGGGCGTTACTCCGCCACCTCCAGCAGCCACTGCTCGATCTCGAAGCGGGGCGGCAGACGGCCCACGCTCTTGACCTGGCCGTTGATGACCAGGGCCGGGGTCTGCAACACCCCAAAGCGGCCGATCTCATCCAGGTCGTGGACCTGAAAGACATCGGCGGCCAGGCCGCGCTCGGCCATGATTTCGATCACCTGCTGTTGCAGGTTGTTGCAGGAGACGCACCCCGTGCCCAGGATCCTGACCTCCAGGTGGCTGCTGGCCGTGGCCCGGCCGCCACGCAAGCGGTCGATCTCCTGGGCCAGGGCCTGGCGATAGTTGGCAATAGCCGAGGGGGGGATGTAGTTGTGGCGGGCAATTTCGCCATAGACCTCATCCACCGCCGCCGTGACCGCCAGCTCCGGCTGGGCCAGGATGCGGGTGAGGGCCACGTCCAGGCCAATCAGCCCCACCGAGACCTGGCCGATCTTCAGGGTCCGCTGCAGGGGGATATCGGCGCTCAGCGGAGCCATGACAGGATATCCTTGGCGCTGGGGACCTTGCCGACACATTTGATCACCCCGTCGACCACGACGGCCGGGGTGGACAATACCCCCAGCCGGGCCATGGCGGCGAAGTCGGTGACCTTGGTCACCGTGGCCTGGATGCCGGCCTGGGCCAGGGCCTCGTGGACCGCCTGTTCGGCCTTGGCGCAGTTGGCGCAACCCGGTCCGCATACCTTGATCTCCATGATGGTTCTCCTTTGTATGGTTTGTGTTCGCGAGCTGGAAAAGAGCAGGAACAGTTCAAGTCGTCACGGGATTTTTTTTGGAGTGCGGTGGCTTGACACCGCTTTTTAAAGCGGCAGCAAGCTGCCGCACTCCACAGCAGGCTTATGCCGCCACCTTGCGGGTCAGCTCCAACCGGTTGATCGCCGGCAGTTGCTCCAACACCTCCATCACCCCCGGCTCGCTGTTGAGCCAGACGGCCAGCTGGCGCTGCATCTCCCGGGCGTAGATCGAGCCCGGGGCCTCGTCCAGCCGGTAGTTGACCCACAGGCCATCCCGGCGGCTGGCCACCAGCTCGGCACCCTCCAGGACCTTCAGGTGGCTGGAGACCGTGGGTTGGGCGACACCGAGGGCGGCGCAGATCTCACAGACGCACATCTCCCGCTGTTCCAGCATCTTCATGATCCTGATCCGGGTCGGATCACCTAAGGCCTTCATCACCCTGAGCAACTGTTTCATGGTCCCTCCATTTTGTTTGCATCACTATATTACAATCTATCGATATTGGCTGTCAAGGGCTTATGCGTGGGCTGGCGGGCAATGGGCCATTTGCCGGTGACAAGCAAAAACACTTGAACCCCCTGGCCGAATTTTATAGCCTGAACCAGGCCGGTTACGCCATCGGCACAGAGGAAACCTGAACAAGGGGGCATCATGGGCACGGACAACGCGGTCTTTCTGGAGGTCATCGAGTGGTTTGACGAGAGCGGTCAAGAGCTGGTGCACCGCATCCCCGAGCGGGGGTCCGGGGAGATCAAGCTGGGGGCGCAACTCACGGTGCGCGACAGCCAGGCCGGGGTCCTCTTCTATCAGGGCAAGGCCTGCGAGGCCTTCGGACCCGGCCGTCACACCCTGAAGACGGCCAACATCCCGGTGCTCACCAAGCTGCTCTCCACCCCCTGGGGGATGAGCAGCCCGCTCAGGGCCGAGGTCTACCTGGCCAACCTCAAGGTGTTCACCAACCTCAAGTGGGGGACCCGGGACCCGGTGGCCTTCAAGGACCGGGAGCTGGGGCTGGTCCGCCTGCGGGCCCACGGCATCTACAACCTGCGCATCCTGCAACCGATTCTGTTCATCAACACCCTGGTGGGCACCATGCACCACTATACCACCGCCGATATCGAGGAGTACCTGCGGCGGGTGATCGTCTCCCGCTTCAACGACTACCTGGGCGAGACCCTGGACACCTTGGTCAACCTCCCCGGCCGCTACGAGGAGATCTCCGTTGCCCTGGAAGAGCGCTTGCAGAAGGACTTCAGCCGCTTCGGGCTCATGCTGTCGCAACTCTTCATCACCTCCATCACCCCGCCCCCCGAGGTGCAACAGAGCATTGACGACCAGAGTAGGCTGCATGTGGTCCAGGACCTGGACCGCCTGGTCAAGCTCAAGGCGGCCTCGGCCATGGAGCGAGCCGCGGAGAGCGAGGGTGGGGCCGGGGCCGGCCTGGGGATGGGCATGGGCTTCATGCTGCCGGCCATGTTCTCCACGCTGTTGAAGGGCAATGGTAGTGCGGCGCCAGCGGCGGGCGGGGAGGGGGGGCAGCACTGTCCCGACTGCCACCTGGCCGTGGCCGACGACACCCGTTTCTGCCCCCACTGCGGCCACCAGCTGGTGGTCTTCAGCCAGTGTGGCCACTGCCACAAGAACCTCCCCCCCAACGCCCGTTTCTGCCCCAAGTGCGGCCAGGCCACCGAGGCCCCGCCGCCGGCCCCCAAGCACTGCCAAGGGTGCGGCTGCGAGAACTTGAGCGAATCCATCTTCTGCAACCAGTGCGGCGAGAGGCTCGCCTGAGCCGGCATGGGGCTTCAGGCTGAACTCGGCTGCCCCCAGTGCGGGGCCCCGGTGGCCTTGGACGAGGCGGACCGGTTGGTCACCTGCCCCTTCTGCAAGGTCACGACCTTCCTGGCCGCCAAGAGCTATCACTTTGTCCTCCCCCCCAAGGAGCGGGGCGAGGAGTTGGTCTTCGCCCCCTACCTGCGCTGCAAGGGGGTGGTCTACTGCGCCACCGCCACCGAGATCGTCCACCGCATCGCCGATGTCACCAGCCGGGGGGTACCCATGGCGGCCCTGCCCCTCTCCCTGGGGGTGCGGCCCCAGGCCATGCGCCTCTGTTTCGCCGAGCCGGGGATGGGTGCATTTTTGAAAAACAGCGCCACGGTGGAGGAGGCCATCGCCGGGGTCAGCCGGGCCTTGACCCTGGGGGCCGGAGAGGTGCGCCACCTGTGTCTGATCGGCGAGTCCATCAGCCGCATCTACCTCCCCCTGGCCATCCGTGGCGATCAGGCCTATGACGCGGTCAGCGGCGACCTCTTGGGGCGGCTGCCCACCGACCGCGACCTCTTTGCCCAGGTGCGCGACCCGGGCTTCAGCTGGCAGCCCCAACCCTTGGCCGCCCTCTGCCCCCAGTGTGGCTGGG
>CAYSFY010000071.1:3780-19713 GCA_964430285.1 uncultured Desulfobulbia bacterium | reverse complement strand
GGCGCGATTCAGGCTTGATCGCGCCGTGGACGACGCTCCTACGGATTCACCCACCAGCGCTTGAGAGCCCAGACAGCTTGGCTGAGAATCCTTTATAGCCACGATACGCAAAGAAGATGGACATTATGGTGTACACTTGGTCTCCCTGAAAAAAAGTCCGGTTTGACTGTAGCCTCCAACCCCATCTCCTACAGCATCCGGTGCGCAGGAAAGGACCATGCCCCCTACCCGCCAATAAAAAAGGCAGTCTGTCTCCAGACTGCTAACCGGCGTTTAGAACGGTCGCATGGCCCAGATGCCGCAGGGGCAGGTGTCGGCGCAGAAGCCGCAGGCGATGCACTTGTCGTCGTCGGAGATGTACTCGTAGGAGTTCACCTCGGAGAGCTCCCGGCGGGAGATGGCCCCGGTGGGGCAGATGGTCTCGCACAGGTGACAATCCCGGCAGGTGCCGCAGGAGAGGCACTTTTCGGCCTGGGACTCTTCGGTTACCCCCTTCACCGGCTCCGGGGTGTAGTGGCTGATGGTGAGGCGGGAGAGGGGGATGAGGTTCTTAGCAAAAGGCTTGTACTCGCGGCCTTCGAGCTCAGCGATGATGGCGTCGGCGGCGTTCTTACCGGCACCCAAGGCGTTGGTGGCGAGCCCTGGCCGCTCCACGTCGCCCACGGCAAAGATCTTGGGATCAGAGGTGCGACCGGACTTGTCGGACTTGACCCAAGAGGCGCCGCCCACCTTCAGGCACTCCACGGACTCCGGCAGGAAGCCGAGCTTGGGCACATCGCCGATGGAGATGATCACCGTCTGGGCCGGGATCAACACGCCCTGGTTGTCCACCAGACCCTGATCGGTGACCTCTTTAGTCATCACCGGCCACTTGAAGGTGGCGCCCAGGGCCTCGGCAGCCTTGCGCTCCTTACCAAAGGCCAGGGGCTTCTGGATATCCACCAGGGTGACCTGCTCGGCGCCCAAGCGGTAGGCCTCGCAGGCCACGTCGCAGCCGACGTTGCCGGCGCCGATGATCACCACCTGCTTGCCCACCGGCATGGGGGCATCGCTCTTGCCGGACTTCAGGAAGTCCAGGGCCGGGATCACCCGCTCGTGACCCGGGAAGGGGATCTTGCGGGGCTCGTGGGTACCCACGGCCACCACCACGTAGTCATAGTTTGCTTGCAACTCGGCGAACTTGCTCGGGGTCATCTCCACCCCGAAGTTGACCTTTACCAGCTCCATGGACATAAAGCGGTCGATCTCGGCCTGCCAAGTAGCCATGGGCAGACGCTCCCAGGGGATCACCTGGGCCAGCTTGCCGCCCAACTGCTGGTCCTTCTCAAAGATGTGGGCCTCGATCCCGGCCTGGGCCAACTGGTAGGCGGCGTTGATGCCCGCCGGTCCGCCGCCGATGACCGCCACCTTTTTGCCGGTGGCAGGCTTGCAGGCCGGGGCCTTGGCGCTGACAATGGCGCGGCCCAAGAGGGCGACGTCGATGGGGTCGTCCACCAACTGGCGGGAGCAGTTCTCCATGCACAGATTGGGACAGATGGCGCCGCACACCGAAGCCGGCATGGGGGTGTAGGAGAGGATCAGTTCGTAGGCCTCTTGCACCTTGCCGTCGCGCAACAGGCGCAAACGGTCGATGGTGGGGATGTGCACCGGGCAGTAGAAGGCGCAGGGGGCCATGGCCTCCTGGTTGGCCCAGTAAGGTTTCTTGCGCCGCAGGTCGCCGCTCTCGATGATGCCCACCGGCGAGCGGTCCAGGCCAGGGGCCAGATCGCGCAGGGGGTCGCCGCCAAAGGCCTTGTCCCACACCTTGGCCCGGAACTCGGCCATGGGCAGAGGGGCGCTCAGGGTGAGCACCCGCTCCTGGGGGGTCATGGCCTTGAGCATCTTCCACTCGCCGCGCACGGTCAAGGTGGCGAGCAGATCCTCGCGGCCAATGGCCTTCAGGTACTCCGGCATGCGCTCCACCAGCCACTGCCACTGGTCATCGTCCGGCAGGGCCTCTTTGACGCTGTTCCGCGAGTACGAACCGTCGGTCTCGCCGCGGAAGTAGATCCAGCCGCCGACCATGCCGACGCAGGGGCGGTAGCCCAAGACGTTCTTTGATTTCGGTTCCACGCCGCAGACCACGGCCACGCCGCCGCAGTTGAACTCGGCAAAGGTGTCGCCCACCGAGCCCAGGACCCACAGCTGCGGCCGGTTGTACTCCGGGTTCCACTTGGTCATGGTCAAGGCCCGGGCGCCAATGGAGCCGCGGATCATCACCCTGCCCTCGGCCATGGCGTTGCACACGCCGTTACTGGCGTGGCCCAGGACCACGATGTCGGCGCCAATATTCAGGTAGCCCACGTCATCGGAGGCCGGGCCGTTACAGGTAATGGTGGTGCCGGGACGGCCCATGCACCCCAAGCGCTGGCCCACCGGGCCGTGGGTGGTGATGGTAATCGGTCCCTTGGCCCCCAGCAGACGGCCGCCGACATTGTGCTGACCGTAGGTCTCGAGTACCAGGTTGGTGGACTCCTTGAACGCCGCCTGCACCAACTCTTCAAACACCTTGGAGCTGATGCGCTGACCGTTCTCGTCGATCCCCTTGACGGTGATGGCTTGAGTATTATCGCCTTTCACGTACGTTACTCCTTAACAGATATATTTGATCTTCAGGCGCTCCGCCACGTCCTTGTCCTGGACACCCAAGCCATCGGACATGCCGATGGGCAGGCTCTGGGAACGGCCGAGCGGCGCCATGACCTTCTTGATCTCGATGGCCAGACCCTTGTAGATATCCACCACCCGTTGCGCGACCTGATCCGGGTCAAGACGGCGGTAGAGCTTGGGGTTCTGGCTGGTAATGCCCTTGGGGCAGATGCCCAGGTTACAGACGTTGCAGCGGTTCTTCTCGCTGCCCAGGCAGCCGGAGGCGGCCTGCATGATGTACTTGCCCATGTGCACGCCGGAGGCCCCCAACATGATCAAGGCCATGCCGTTCTGCACCGGGTTGCCGTTCTTGCCGATACCGCCGGCGGCAAAGATGGGGATCTCGTTCTGCTTGCCCTGGGCCACCAAGTCGAGGTAGCACTCGCGGACATTGGAGGCGATGGGGTGGCCGGTGGCGTCCATGCTGACGTTGTAGGCCGCGCCGGTGCCGCCGTCGATGCCGTCGATGAGCAGGGCCGAGGCATAGGGGTTACGCACCAGGTTGTTCAACACCGACTTGGCCGAGGTGGAGCCGGAGATCTTGGGATAGACCGGCACCCGGAAGTTCCAGGCCATGGACATGGTCTGGATCATCTTCATGACGCTCTCCTCAATGGAGTAGAGGGTCTGGTGCACCGGCGGCGAGGGGAGATCGACCCCCTCCGGCACGCCGCGCAGACGGGCGATGATCTTCGACACCTTGAACCACATGAGCAGGCCGCCGTCGCCGGGCTTGGCCCCCTGGCCGTACTTGATCTCGATGGCCGCCGGGTCGCACTGCATCTCGGGGATGGCGCGGATGATCTCGTCCCAGCCAAAGTAGCCGGAGGCGATCTGCAAGACGATATACTTGAGGAAGGGACTCTTCAGCACCCAGGGGGGGCACCCCCCCTCGCCGGTGCACATCACCACCGGGATACCCAGGACCTCGTTGCAGTAGGCCACCCCTTGCAAGAGCCCCAGCCACATGTTGGGCGACAGGGCGCCAAAGGACATGGAGCCGATGATGAAGGGGAAGATCTCCCGCACCGGCGGGATCCACTCGCCGGCCAACTGGCGCTTGATGTACTCCTCAGGCGGCAGCACCCGGCCGAGCAGGGTGTTCATGTGGAACTCGTGGCGACCGGCATCGAGGGCCGGGTCGGTGAGCATGGAGATGCGGTTGAAGGAGATCTGGTCCAGCAGGCTGTTGCGGTCGTTCCTCCGGCCGCCGCGCTTCCAGGCATCGCCCTTCTGGTAGTGGTGGAAGCGGGCCCGCTCGTCGTTGCTGTTGGCCTGGGGGCCAATGGCCTCGTTGGGGCAGACCATGGAGCACATGCCGCAGCCGATGCAGCGGTGGTCCATGTCGGTGCGCTGGCGGATACCGACAAAGGTGCGGTAGTCGCTGCCCCGTTTCTTCTGCTGGATATCGAGCTTGGGCATGCGCTGCCGCCGATGGGCCAGGTAGATGGCCTCGGTGGGGCAGACGGAGGTGCACTTGCCGCACAGGGTGCAGCGCTCCTCCCGGTGCTCGACGATCCAGGGCAGATCGTGATAGGTTAGGCTGCTTGGGGTAGAGGCAATTGATCGAATTGAGACCATATCGTATACTCCTGTCGGTCGGGTGACACAATGACGGTATTCTCCCGCATTGGTTGAAAGTCGAGTGATTTGTCGCGATCAGGGATCATGGCATCAACGCCGCAGATCTCCGAAGCCAGAGCCCATTCGCCGGGTTTTCCGCCGATGGTTGCTGGTCGCATCTTCTTGGTGTCCATGACCATGATGGTGGTCTCGTCGGGCAGGGAGCCCATGACGCAGTTGGGGCCATCGATGATCATCCGCCGGCAGGCGTCACGCAGCCCCTTCAAGAAGGCCCCCTGGGGGTGGCCCAGGAGTTCGTCGGTCTTCAAGGGGGTGATGACGTGCTTGTAGGCGGCCAGCGGCAGTTTCAGCTGCTTGGTGACATAGTGGAGGATATGGGCAAAGACCTCGGAGTCGCTCTGGTAGCCGATGTAACCGGGGTAGTGCATGCCGGAGAGGTACTCGCGGATGGGCACGAAGGCGGTGTTCTCGCCATTGGTCATGGTGGCGATCCCCTGGATGAAGAAGGGGTGGCAGGCATAGAGGTTGATGCCGTAGTTGGTGTTCTGGCGGCCTTGGGCCATACAGATGCGGGAGGTGATGCGGTTGTCGTTCAACCCCAGGGCCTGGCCGATCTCCAAGGGCCAACCCACCTCCTTGATCATGGCCACGTCCGGCCAAAAAGAGAAGGCGGTGAGGTCGTTGCCGTGGGCCTCGCCATCGGCGCGCAAGGCCAGGCGGGTGAGCATCAGCTGGTGGTCGATCTGCTCCTGGGTGTACTCCTTAAACCCCTCCGGCAGCCGGTAGACGCGCACAAAATACTTATAGCGGTCCTGGGCCTCGATCAAGGCCGGGTTGACCTCGAACTCGTGGTCGTACTTGAGGGTAAAGCCCTTGGCCTCCATATAGGCGTTCAGCCGGTGCAGGGCGGCGTCGGTGTGGGCGATGCCGGAGAGGATGGGATCGCCGGCATGGTACTTATAATCGGCGAACTGCACCCCGCGAAGCAGCAGACCCAGACCGCTGCCGTCATACCCCTCCTGCATGGCCTCCATGGCCGTGATCACAGAGTAGGGGGAGAACGGAACGGATGCGGTCTTCATGGCAAGACGACACATGGTATTCTCCTTACATAGATGATGAAACGATGAAAGGCACGCTGGCCAGCCGAAGCTTCAGCTGTCCACGTGCCTGATGAATGTGTGTCGCAAACTGACGAGACATAGTCGCGCATGTTTAGCGTAATCATATCACCGTGTCAAGAAAAACCAGCAGGAACTGGCACCATCATAGGGGACCGGGGTCCTCGTAGTAGTCCAGATCCTTATGAAAGGTCTCCTCCAAGGCGGCCAGGGCCAGGAAGCCGGCCACCATGCAGATGGCCCCGACCGCCAGCGCCCCGCCCTCCAGGCCCAAATGCGGACGGAAGAGTTGGAAGAGCAGGGTAATCGGCACCACCATGCCGCGCACGAAGTTGGGGACGGTGGTGGCCACGGTGGCCCTGAGGTTGGTGCCGAACTGCTCGGCGGCCACGGTGACGAACACGGCCCAATAGCCGCTGGTGAAGCCCAGGGCCATGCAGACGCCATAGAAAAAGCGCGGACTCCGGCTCCCTTGCAGAAAGTAGAGGGCGATGCAGGCAAGGCTGAGGAGCATGAACAGCAAGACCACCTGTTTCCGGCTCTGGAGCAGCTGACTCAACAGCCCGCTGGCGATATCGCCGAAGACCAAGCCCAGGTAGCAGAGCATCACCGCATTGCCGGCGGAGACCGGGCCGCTGGTGCCGAAGGCCTTGGCAAACTCGGGCGAGAAGGTGATCAGGATGGCGACCACGAACCAGATCGGCACCCCAATCAGGATCGAGTTCAGATAGCGGACAAAGCGGTGGCGGTCGCGAAAGAGGATGAGGATGTCCCCTCTCCCCGCCACCACCTGGCTGCTCATGGCCCGGAACATCCCAGACTCGGCCACTTTGACCCGAGTGAGGAGGAGCAGCAGCCCAAGGACGCCGCCGATGATAAAGGCCATGCGCCAGTCATAGGCCTTGGCGATGATGTTGGCCAGGATGGCCCCGGTGACCCCCACCGAGGCCACCAGCATGGTGCCGTAGCCCCTGATCCTGGTGGGCAGGGCCTCGGTCACCAGGGTGATGCCGGCCCCCAGTTCGCCGGCCAGACCGATCCCGGCAATGAGGCGCAATAGGGCATACGCCGGCAGGGAGGAGATAAAGGCATTGGCCAAGTTGGCGATGGAGTAAAGGGCAATGGAGGCGAACATGATCTTGATCCTGCCCTTCCTGTCCCCCAGCACGCCCCAGAGGATGCCGCCCAGGAGCATGCCCGCCATCTGCATGTTGAGGAGAAAGATGCCGTTGTCGATCAGGGCCTGCCCGCTCACCCCCAGGGCCTTCAGACTGGGCACGCGGATGATGCTGAACAGCACCAGGTCGTAGATATCGACGAAATACCCCAAGGAGGCCACGATGACGGGGAGAGAGAAGATCTGCCGGAGGGTGGTGGCGCGTGGGTCGACGGGTTGGCTCATGGGCGTGAATCGCGTTTTGATGGTTGGGGATGTTGGGGGTGGCCCTAGGAGCCTGTCGTATGCTTTGTTTGTAGCCGCTGGCGTTGACAGCGGTCTGCCCCTCGGCCCATGCCACCTATCGTCCGCGCTCGGCGCGCGCGGCTACAAAGGCAATGTGACAAAGAACTAGGCAACCTGCGCTATTGCCTCCTGCTTCAGCAGGCAGCAAGAGATTCGGTGGCTGGGTTGACCGGCGGCGGTGTACTCGATGCTCCCGGGCTGGAGGAGTTTGTTCATCACACACCCCTCCGGGATGGCGAGGGAGAAGAAGTTGGTCTCGGTCAACCCTTCCCTGGGGGTCAAGGTGTTGTTGACGATCTGGTAGGCGTTGATGGGGTAGTCCTCGCACAGCGGGCAACGATAGACGCGGCCATTGGGGAAGATAAAGAAGTTCTCCGCCACCATGCCGGCACAGGCAAAGGGTTCGTCCTGATCCAAATAGACCTTGGGGAAGATGCAATGGATACCCAAGCGGGCGGCCTCATCCGCCACCGGGGGGACGGTGGCCAGCCAGGCCTCGGGGGTGATCTGCAGGGGGTCTGCCCCCTCTCTGGTCTCGGCGGCCGATCGCCCCCTGAGGCCGATGACCTGGATGAAGAAGTGGCTGACACCAAGCTCTTGCAACAGCCGGGGCATGGCGGCGAGATGGTCGATATTGCGGGCGCTGACCGTATAGATGACGCTGACCTCGAAGCCCATGGCCACGGCCCGCGCCAGATTCGCGGTGCAGGTGGCAAAGACCCCCTGGCCGCGCAGGGGGTCATTGACCTCCGGGGTGGGGCCGTCCAGGCTGAAGCTCAACACCGCCTCCGCTGGGGTGATCTGGTGGAGCAGGTCATGGTGGAGAAAGCCGTTGGTATCGACGGTAATCGAGTGGTAGCCCAAGGCGCGGGCCGTGCGGATGGCGGCGGGCAAGCCCGGGTGCAGGGTCGGTTCCCCGCCCAGAAAGATGAGGTTGGTCCGCTTATCGGGATCGATAAAGAGCTTGAGCCAGGCGGCAATGGTCTCTGCGGGGAGGGTGATGGTGCCGTGCTGTTCCGGGTTGATATAGCAGTGGCAACAGGCCAGGTTGCAGGCGGTGAGGATATGGAAGAAGACGTTCCTCTCGTTGGGCTGGAAGGCCAGGGTACGGTGCTGGATGGCGGTGGGCATGGAGGTCATGACGTGGGTTGGCTCAGGGTGTATGCGGCCAGCATGGTGTCACCCAGGTAGGGATTGGCGCCGGTCCTGAAGAACTGCTGGAACAGGGCGAGACTCCTCTCCCTGAGAACGAGGCGGGTGATGGAGACCTCCATCACCCGGTACAGAGGGAGCAACTGCTCAAGCCGCAGGGAGGTGCCGCCCCCCATGGCATCCTCATAGGCATAGACAATGGAACGGACGCCACTGATGAGCAGGGCGGCATAGCACATCAAACAGGGCTCCAAGGTGGCATAGACCGTGACCTGGGCGGGTGGCACCCGGGGCTCGATCGCCTGGAGGGCGCGCAGGGCCAGGATCTCGGCATGGTCAAGCTCATTGGTCGTCTGGCCGGCCCCTCCCCCACTCTGCCGTCTCCTGCCCCGGGCGACGATCCGCCCCCCATGAACCATGACGCACCCCACCGGGAACTCCCCCTGACGCAGGGCCTCCTCGGCCTCCAGCAAGGCCTCCTCCATAAAGGGTTGGTGATTGGACATGGCGATGTTTTTTACGGGGCAGGCAAGAATAGTATTGACAAGAGCAGGGCAACAGCCCAATTAAGGAGGGACCGTTGGCTCGTGGACCAAGGGGCTCGCGGTTATCGTCCCCGCATGGATCGCGCCCCAGGCCGCGCTGACCTGGCGGCGGGACCCGCATCATTCGGGGCCAAGGTGTTACCCGGCCCAGAATAGCCCGCCATGGACCTTCCGACAATGTTTTTTTGGCCTAGCAATGGATTAGGCTGACGCCATCCAGAACCGCATGCTGATTAGAGAACGAATAGAGCAAAACGAACGCAACTCCCTATGCGCATACGCCTGCCTGAGCTCCGAGAGCAAAGGGCGGATCCGCGAAGAGGACTCCTGTTCCCTGCGCACCGCTTTCCAGCGCGACCGTGATCGTATCGTCTACTGCAAGGCCTTCCGCCGCTTGAAATACAAGACCCAAGTCTTTTTGGCCCCCAGCGGCGACCACTACCGTACCCGCCTGACCCATACCCTGGAGGTCTCCGAGATCGGCCGCGCCCTGGCCCGGGGGCTGGCCTTGAATGAGGACCTGGTGGAGGCCATCGCCCTGGGCCACGACCTGGGCCACACCCCCTTTGGCCACGCCGGGGAGACGGTATTGAAGGAGTTGGCGCCGGGGGGATTCCACCACTACCTGCAGAGCCTGCGGGTGGTGGATGTCCTGGAGAACGATGGACTGGGGCTCAACTTGAGCCATGAGGTGCGGGACGGCATTGCCAAGCACTCCAAGGGCTATGGCGAGGTGATCCCCAGCACCAGCCACGACATGCCGGAGACGGCGGAGGGGTGCGTGGTGCGTTATGCCGATATCATCGCCTACTTGAGCCATGACCTGGATGACGCCATCCGTAGCGGCATCATCACCGCCCGGGACATCCCGGAAGAGTGCACCGAGGTCCTGGGGCTCACCCACTCCCAGCGCAACCTGACCATGATCCAGGGGGTGATTGTCGGCACCACGGCCAAGGAGGGGCGTCTGGTCTTTGGCGTGGACCCGGTGGTCGGCGAGAGCATGCAACTCCTGCGCACCTATCTGTTCCACAATGTCTATCGCTCGGAGCAGGTCCACGCCGAGTTCATGAAGGCCACCAAGATCCTGAAGGAGTTGTATGGCTACTATTTTGCCAACAAGGAGATCTTCGAACGCCAGATCAATGGTTTTGCCGCCAGTTCATCCCACGGCCGCAGGGTGTGCGACTATATTGCCAGCATGACCGATCGCTTTGCCCAAAACCTCTATCAACAGATCTTCCTGCCCAAAAATTTTGCCTGAGTTCCCCGCGTCCATTAATCAAGGAGAGTACCATGTCCCAAGAAGTTACCTTCATCCCCTACGAAGTGGCCAAGCGCCTGGTGGGCAACGTCATCGAAGAGGAGCACCTCCATGAACTGAACCGCCGCATCCTCACCGCCTATGACCAGCAAGGCCGGGAGTTGTGCTGGTTTGACGCCGACGAGGTCCTGCGCGAGGTGGGGGCAAAACCGCGGAAGAGACCCACGGATCAGGAGAGTGACGAGGTGAAGATGGCGGCGGTGGAGTATGTCCTCCACCGGATTCCGGACTGGGCCTTGCGGGGCACTGATTGATGGGAACTGCTTTAGGTTGCTTAGGCTATAGGCTGTTAGCCCCACCTCGCCCCGTTGTCAACGTAGGCGGTGTAGATGGTCTTCTTCTCCACGACAGCCTACAGCCTAACACCCTTCAGCCTCGTACTTCTTCTCCGGCCACCCTCACCGCCAACCCCTCTTGGCCGACCGGCATGGGGGGAATTCGGTCGTGGCCCAGGGTGTAGCCGCCATCCAGGCAGAGGGTGCTACCGGTCATGAAGGTGGCGTCGTTGATTAGGAACAGGGCGGCCTTGACCACCTCGGCCAGGGTGCCGGAGCGGGGCAGCAGGGTGCGTCCATGGATGGCGGCGCGCTCTGCCTCGGTCAACAAGGCCCACCCCCGGGTCCCTTCGGCGTGCCGGCTCTCGATAAATCCCAAACGCAATTCATTGACCCGGACTAGCGGTGCCCCCTCCCTGGCCCAGGTCCGGGTAAACGAGGTCACCGCCCGGTTGGCGGCGGCGTAGGCATCGTTGAAGATCAAAGCGGCCGGTCCGGCCCGCCCCACCTCCCCGGCGATGGAGGAGACGTTGACCACCACGCCGCCTTCGGCCTTCCTGAGCAGCGGCAAGGCCTCATTGAAGACCAACCACTTGGCCTTGACCGTCGTCTCCATCTCCAGCTCCCACTGCTCCGGGGTATACGGCCCGTGGACAATGGGCATCCCACCCCGTTCGATATTGTTGATCAGGATATGGAGGTGGCCGCACTCCCTGGCCACTAGGCCGAGCACCCCCTTGACCTGAGCAGGGTCACGCAGGTCAGCAAAGGGCACCAGGTGGTCCCCAGGCAACTCGGCAAGCTGCTGCTTGAGGGTGAGGGAGTCCTCGGGCCAATCAAAATAGGGGGCAATGATTCTGGTACCGGCATGGGCCAGGGCCAGGGCGATGGCCCGGCCAATGCCCCTGGTCGCGCCAAGGACTAAGGCATTTCGGGCTGGGCCGGGCATGGAGGGAGGGGGGGCGGATCAGCTCTTGGATTTAATGACCAATTTTAAGCCGGGGGCGATGCGGTTATCGTCAAGATTGTTCCAGCGCCTCAAGTCATCGGGGTTCAGGTCGAAACGCGTGGCAATGGTCCACAGGTTGTCGCCCTTCTTGACCTCATAGTGGGTGGTCACCTCTTTTGGACGAGCAGGGGTCTTGACTCGGGAGGCCAGGATCTGATGACGGCTGGATTTGGTAGGTGCCGCCTTGGCCAGCCGCTCTGTCTTCACCCGGCCGGTCTTGGCAGCCGAGGCAGGGCGGCCCTCGGCGTTCACGGTCAACTGCTGACCGACTCGCAGCTGATGTTGGTTCTTCAAACCATTCCACGAGGCGATCATCTTGGGAGAGGTCCCATAGCGGGTAGCGATCTCCGAGATGGTGTCCCCGGCCTTGACCGTGTGGATGGTCACATCCGCCGGCGTCTTGGCGGTCATGGCCAACTGCTTCAACTCCCTTTCCGAGAGCAAGGCATACTGCGTGCTCTGTTGGGGGATACGCAAGACCGCGCCCGGGATCAGCTTCGACTTGCGCAGGTTGTTGGCCTTAAGCAGGGTAATTTTATTGATGCCGTACTTGGCGCAGATCTTGTTCAGGGTATCCCGACGGCCAATGACATGCTCCTTAAATTCGGTGGAGACCACGGCATGGACCCGGGCCAAGTTGGCCGCCACCAGGCGGGAGGTGCCGATGGGCATCTTCAGTTCATAGGTGCCAACCCCCGGCGGCACTTGGGCCTTGCTGAGGTGCCGGTTCAGGGTGCGCACGGTCTCCAGGTCGACGTCGGCGGCAATGGCCACCGCTGCCAGCTGGGTGCGGGCCGGCACCCGGGCGATCTCGTACGCCAGGGGCCTTTCATATTGGATGTCGGTAAAGCCGAACTTCTCCGGGGACTTGGCAATAATGATGGCGGCAATCAGTTGCGGCACATAGCGTTTGGTCTCCAGGGCCAGGTAGTCCTCCTTGGCCAGATCCCAAAAGTTGTCGCAATTAAACTTCTGCAGGCCGCAGCCGATCCTGCCCTCGCCGGCGTTGTAGGCAGCCACGGCTACGTACCAGTTGCCGAACTGGCTGTACAGTTCACTCAGATACTGAATGGCCGCCTGGGTGGAGAGCAGGGGGTCCCGGCGTTCATCAACGTAGGCGTTGACCTGAAGGCCAAAACGACTTGCGGTCGGACCCATGAACTGCCACAGGCCGGCAGCCCTGGCCGTGGAGAAGGCCGTCGGTTTAAAGCCGCTCTCAATCATCGACAGATAGACCAGGTCCTGGGGGAGACCGGCCTCGGCCAACTGCTGCCGCATCATCGGCAGGTAACGGCCCGAACGGGCCAGCCAGCTGGCAAATATCTTTTTTTGTTGGTTTTGGAAGAGAGCGAGGTAGTACTCAACCTGACGGTTGATGGTGATCGGGAAATCGGATTTGATATCGCTCGCGGTAAGGGCCTTGCTGCCCCCCTCCTCCCATGCGCCCAACTTTTCAAGATCCTTGATCTCTTGGCTGGCCGTGGCTTCGGACTCAGGGGGGGTAAGGTCCTCGGCCTCTTGGTCTTGCAGGGCCGTGAGTTCGGGATCTTCGGGACTTGGTTGAGAGTCAGGGACAGAGTCCGAGTCAGCGGTCAGCCCTTCAAGGCTCGCATCACGGCTCAGTTGGGATGGGGTAAGGGTTGTTGTCTGTTGGGCGGCGCAGGACCAAACCAGCGGCAGACATACGATCAACAGGAGGCGGGAAAGGCATGGGGTTAGGCGCATCGGTTCCTCGCTTTTTGTTTAAGGGAGCCATCGCTCCGTTTGGTGAGGGGCCAACAATTCTCACTTCCCGGGCAGAGGTAAGTTTGTTTTTTTTACATGACAAAAAAACTATGTGCAATTAAAAAGCGACTTGTCGGCGCCCTTTAGTTTTCATACAATCGCTGGCCTCCATAAAAAATTCCGTAATAATAGTCTGTTATTCGTTGGTTAGCGTATGATTAAAAAAATTCTGTTGTGGGCCGTCGGCCTCTTTGTGCTTACCGCCATCGGTTTCGCTGGCCTGGCCTACTGGTTTATCGCCATCTACCCGGCTGACGAGATCGGGCCGGAGAACCTAAAAAAACTCCTGGGGGTCGAATCCCCTGTCTTCTATGCCGACGGGGTAAACAAGCTTGGGGTCATCTTTGAGGACTCCCATCGCCAATACCTCCCCTACGCCAAGATCCCCCAGGGGTTTGTCAAGGCGCTTATTGCCGCCGAGGACCATACCTTCTTCACCCATTACGGGGTGGATATCGCTGGCATCATGCGGGCGATGATCGTCAACCTCCAGGCCGGCCGGGTGGTCCAGGGCGGTAGCACCCTGACCCAACAGGCGGCCAAAAACCTCTTTAAACGGGAGGGGCGGTCAGTCCGGGAGAAGGTCAAGGAGCTGCTCTATGCCTTGCGGCTTGAGGCCCACTACTCCAAGGAGAAGATCCTCGAATTCTATGCCAATCAATTCTATGTCAGCGGCAACGGCTTGGGTCTCGGGGTAGCGGCCAAGTACTACTTCGACAAAGCCCCCGAGGAGTTGTCCCTGCTGGAGAATGCCTTTATCGCCGGCAGCGTCAAGCGCCCGAACTATTACAACCCCTTCATCAAACGGGATGAGGCCTCGGCCACAGCGGCCAGGCAGCGCGCCCGGGAACGGACCGCCTATGTCCTTGGCCAGATGCGGGAGATGTCCATGATCACGGACCAGGAGCAGCAGCAGGCCTTGGCCCAAGAGGTCCCGTTCAAACAGGGGCAGATGTCGTTTGCCGTCAACACGGTGATGGATGTGGTCCGCGAGGCCCTGGCCGAACCCGAGGTGGAAGAGGCCCTGGCCGCCAATGGGGTAGAGAACGTGGCCTCTTCCGGGATTAAAATCTTTACCACCGTGGACCAAGAGCTCCAGGAGACGGGACTCAAGGCCACCCGCCAGGAGCTCTCCCGGCTGTCGATCAGGCTCTTGGGCTATGACCAGCGGGCCTTGCAGGCCAGGTACCAAAAATTGGCCGTGGAGAGGTCGGCCATTGAGGAGGGGGCCTTCCTCTTCGGCCGGGTGTTGGCCGTCAACAAGGGAGGGCCCACTGTTGATGTCTCTCTCGGTGATAGCGCCACCACCGGAGTCTTGGCCGAGATCAAGGGGCAAATCAATCGCGACGGTCTCAACGGCGTCGTTGAGGCCCAGGCCAAGTTCCAAGGGCAACGCTGGAGCGAGGCCGACCGCCAGCAGCTGTTGAAATTGGTTGACACCATTGAGGTTGGCGACTTGGTCTATGTCGCCGTCAACTCTCGTGATCCGGAGTCCGGCAGCTATCGCCTCGAACTTCATAAATACCCGGAGATCCAAGGCGCGGTGATTGCCGTGCAGGAGGGGCGGATCATCACCGGCGGCAATGAGAACCGCTTCTACAACCGGGCCATGGACGCCAAGCGGGTGATGGGCTCGGTGGTCAAACCCCTGGTCTACAGCGCGGCCCTGCAACTGGGCTGGAACGCGGCGGACCTGCTGGCGAACCAGCGCAACGGCTTTGTCTATCAGGGCCAGGAGTACTTCCCCAGGCCGGACCACCAGAGCCCCTACCAGTGGGTCTCCATGAGCTGGGCCGGAGTGAAATCGGAAAACCTGGCCTCGGTGTGGCTGCTCTACCACCTCTGCGACCGCTTGAGCCCGGATCAGTTCAAGGAGTTGATCTCCAAGGTCGGCCTGGGCCGGGGCGCGGATGAGTCATACCAACAGTATGTAGGCCTCATTCGCGACCAATTCGGGATCATGATCAATGACCAGGCCATCAGAGGCCTGGCCTTTGACCGGGCCGTGGAGTTGATTGGACCAGACCTGCTGTTTGATGGCAAGATGGCGGAAAACGACCTCCTCCACCAATTCAACTATCAGCTCGCAGGGGTGAGCGACTTTGACGAAAAGCCCCGGGAGAAGGCGGCCAAGCAGGCGGCCGTGGCCCGGACCTTTATCGACCAACAACGCTACTTCCGGCAACTTCTGGCCTTCAAGACGCAGATCGAGGCCGGCGGCGAGAGCGAAGGGCAAACCACCCAGACCTTCCCTGACCAGGAGGAGCAGGTGCCGGCCCAACTCTTTGCCGGGCCCAAGGGCTACCTGTGGGCGACCTCCGCCCCTGGTCCGGAGTGGCGGTTCATGACCCGGGATGAGGTGGTCGCTGCCTCCCAGTCCGGCCGCACCCCGGAGGATGCGGCTCCATCCGGGCTGGAGGAGGCGACGGAGAGTACGAACTTCTGGGATGCGGTCAGCTTAAACGGCCTGCTCACGGCCGGTACCTTCCGCCAGTTGACCGAACTGATCGGCCAGGAGTTTCAGCGGCTCAACGCCCTGCCCCCCTATAGCCCGGAAGTCCTGTATCAGCTCCGCGACTTCCGGGTCTTGGCCGGACTGCGTTATTTAATCGCCCTGACCCGGGAGATGGGGATCACCAGTCCCCTGGAACCGGTCCTCTCCTTCCCCCTGGGCTCCAACGTCATCAGCCTGATGGAGGTGGCCCGGGCCTACGAGACCATGGTCACCGGCGCCAATTACCGCACCGGGCGCCAAGGGGCCGATGAGTCCCTGATGATCATCGACCGGATCGAGGACAGCGACGGCCACGAGATCTATCGGCCCAATCGGGTGGCCACGCAGGTCTTTGACCCCAACACCGCCCTCTGCCTCAGCGACATCTTGAAAAATGTGGTAAAGTACGGGACCGGCCGCTACGCCAGGACCCGCATCAGGCTGCACAGCAAGGACCCGAAACGCGAAGCCGTGCTTGATGACCTCGATCTGGA
>CAYSFY010000071.1:328-3770 GCA_964430285.1 uncultured Desulfobulbia bacterium | reverse complement strand
CGGTGCTGGGCAAGACCGGCACGGCCAACGAGTTCAGAAACTCCTCCTTTGCGGGCTATGTGCCGGGGGTGGCCGAGGACGGCAACGGCTTGAGCCTGCGCCATGGCTATGCCCTGGCTGCCTACGAAGGCTTTGACGACAACATCAGCATGTCCAGGACCTCAAGCCATATCAGCGGCTCGGCCGGGGCCTTGATTCTGTGGAGCGAGATCGCCGAGGCCATTGTCACTGATCGTACCTACGCCGATCAACTTAAGCTCGACCCCCTGGCCTTCTCCAGCGAGATCGAGTTTCCGTTGCAGTACCCGGAGTTGGGTCAGATTGTGGCGGAGCAGACTACGGTCAACGGCATAGCCAGCCAAGTCGGCGACTCGGCGGTGCTGATACCGACAGCGGAGCGCAATGCGCTGCAACTGGGGCCGAGCGTGGTCTCGTTCGGCCAGATCATGGCGGGTGGGGAGTTTGCCCCGGCCCGCACATTTAAACCGTTTTGGGGAGTACAGTGATGAGCAGGAATTGGGGCGGCTATGGGGCATGTCTGGCGGGTATCTGCCTATGGGTGATGAGCGGTTGCGCGCCAACGGGGCAGATGACCAAGGTCGCTGACGGCCATGAGCCACCACCCGCGGCGGCAACGGCGGAGAAGAGCGCGGGGGCCGACACCGCGGCCCAGTCGCAACAGACTAAGGCCGCTGGCCAGGAGAGTCCGTCGTTACCGACCAAGGCCCCGGAGCCAAACGGCTATCACCTTTCCGGAGATGATCCGCTGGTGGGGGAGAGGATTGCCCTCTTCGAGAAAAAAAAGGGGGAATGGTACGGCACTGGCAGCCAATTGGCGGAACTTAAAACAGCGGATGCCTGGCCCGACTCTTGGCAGGAGTGCCTCCAGGATGTCGAGCTGGCCCTGAACGGCTACCGGGAGTTGCAGGCGGGCAGGGGACAAGATCAGAACCCGTGGACCATCGTTGGTCGAGATGTGCATTACTATGACCATGGTTGCGATCAGGTCCTCGCCCTGGCCCAGGCCAAGCTCTCCACCGCCCCCCCAGCGGCGGCACCCCCCCCGGCCGCACCGGTCGCCGTAGCGGATGATCAGCTCCGCCGCGATTACGAGGCCGGCCACTACCAAGAGGCAGTGACTGTCTATGAGGCCCTGGCCGCGAGCCAGCAGGCGAGTGCGCGGCCCCGGGAGGAGAGGGAGTATTACAGTCGGGCCTTGATCAAACTGGGCCGCTGGCAAGAGGCAGCCCGCCTGATGACCGAACTATTGCAGGAGCCTAATCCGCATGCGGATCTCGCTGCCATGGAGTTCAAACTGTTGACGGCGGATGTCCTCTTGGCCACGGGCCAGGTCAATGAGGCCAGGGAGGTCTACGCGGGGGTAGCCAAGACCCTGGAGCCGATCGTTAGTCAACAAGCGTGGGCCGCGTCCCATGCCCAGGCCTTTGCCGAAGAGGTCAGTGCCGAAGACCTGGCCCTCTATCAGGAGTTGCTCCAAGCCTATCTCGCTTTTGACGGCCAGCAGGTCCCCCAACTGCTGATTGACGGGGTCAGCCACCTGCAAGGAAAGCCCCCGGGCCCCTTGCTCGACCTCGCCAGAGTGCTGCTGACCAAGACCCAGGCCCAAGCCCAGGCCTGGGCGCGGAGCCAGTTGGCCGAGGTAAGGAACTTGATTGATCGCCATGAACTGGGACCTGCCCGCGAGTTGGTGGAACGGGTGGCAACGGCGGCACCGCCTGAGATGCATGAGACGATCTCCGCCCTGCAGCAAGAGATCGCCCGGGCGGAAGCGACAGCCCCCCCGGTCCCAACTCAGGAGACCGCGCCGGTCGACCCCTGGGCTGAGGCCAACCACCTCGTTGAACAACAGAGATACGATGAGGCCATCGCTGCTTTTCAACAGCTGGCCGATGGGGTCCACGGAGCAGAGGCCAAGGCCAAGATAGCCGAGATCGCCGAAGTGGCCGCCTCGTCCCTGAGACGGCAGGCAGCAGCCCTCTATGCCAAGGCCAGCAAAACCTTTGACCCAGAGAGCAAACGACAAATTCTGCAGAGCTCCCGCGCCCTGCTCCTGGAACTTATCGACAAGTATCCCGAGACCAGCGTCGTGGCCAAGGCCCGCCAAAATCTCAAAGTCCTTGACACAGCCCTTGGCCAGGGTCAGCCGGGCGCCCCTGAGCCGCCCGCCGCCGACATGGATGCCACTAAGCAATAATGATGATGGGCAATGGTCATCCTTGTCGCTCCCCCCACCTTGTGGGACCCTATGTTTGGTTTTATGGCGCGGATCGCGAAAAAAACTTGCAAAACGCATACCTTTTTAGGCAAGCTATACTAAACATGGATCCAGGGGTATAAGTAGCGTTCTCTAGCCCTCCCAGAGCAGGTAAGACCTCCTCGCCCGCACGCAGCAATTATCCATTATTAGTAGTAGCGATAATGAAACAGGCCGTACCGAACGGAGAATGGTTTATGGCAGAAAATGTAGATGCGCAGATTGCCACGCTCATTGATGAGATGGCCTTAAAGATCATGCTGGTCGAACCAGGCGATCTTTCCGTGGTTGGCGATCTTGTCCTCCTGGTGGAAGGGCTGGAGGGTCTAACCGGGATCGATACCTACCCGGCCTTACAGAGGATGGCCCACTCCCTGCGGGAGGTCATCGGCAAGATTGTCATGGCCGAGATGCAGGACTCACCCGAAAATTTTGAGCGTCTCGGTCAGTGCATCGGCCAGATGCAGGAGGCCTTGCGCAAGCACGGCGATGATGACGCCGCTGAACAGGCCTTTGCCGCCCTGGTCGCGCAAATTGCCGGTGTGCCCCAAAAGAGCGACGGGGACAAGGAGAGACGCGAGACGGCTCAACGCGCCTCTGCCGGAGCGGCAGAGGTGGGTCCCCAAGCAAAGACACCCGCCTCGGCCAACAGCTCCGGCGCGGGGGCACCGCAAGGCTTTCGCATCCTGGACTCCCCCCCCATCGAGGCCATGGATTTTCTGCAGGACATGGAACTGCTGACCGGCTTCGTGAGCGAGACCTTGGAGCATCTGGAATCCATTGAGGTCAATGTCCTGGAGCTGGAGGACAACCCCGGTGATCTGGAAATTGTCAACAAGATCTTCCGCCCATTCCACACCATCAAAGGGGTAGCCGGATTTCTCAATCTGAAGAGCATCCAGAAACTGGCCCACAGCACCGAAAATCTCCTTGATGATGTCCGCAACGGCGTTCATGCCATGGATTCCCAGGTGATCGAGGTGGTCTTAAAGGTCGGCGACTTCCTCTCCACCATGGTGGAAAACCTGAAGACAGTGCTCAAGGACGGGCCGGAACACTATAAAAATTATGATATCAGCGATTATGTGGCCTGGGTGGCGTCGGTGCAGTCAGGTGGCCAGGCCTTGGCCGCCACAACACCCGCCCCGGTAGAGACAGCAGCCGCGC
>CAYSFY010000071.1:0-318 GCA_964430285.1 uncultured Desulfobulbia bacterium | reverse complement strand
CCTCCCCTCTCGGCCGCCAAGTCCCCGGCGGCCCCACCCAAGGCGGCGGTCGGCGATTCCATCAAGGTCGACATCGACAAGCTGGACGGGCTGGTCAACGCCGTGGGTGAGCTGGTGATCATGCAGGCCATGGTCCGCTCCAACCCGAAGATTGCCACCCTCTCCGACCCCAAACTGACCAAGGACATCGCCCAACTCTCCCGCATCACCAGTGAGTTGCAGAAGACCGCCATGTCCATGCGCATGGTCCCCATCCGCCAGACCTTCCAGAAGATGATCCGCCTGGTGCGCGATCTCTCCAAGAAGACTGGCAAGGAG
>CAYSFY010000070.1:18744-19752 GCA_964430285.1 uncultured Desulfobulbia bacterium | reverse complement strand
CCCCTGGCACCGCCCGCCAGGGCAGGTGTGCGCCACCGCCGCCCCTTTCGCTGCCGTCCCATGCACCGGTGGCGATCGTCGCGATGGGCGCTTCCACCGGCGGCCCGCAGGCCTTGCGTGAAATTCTCTCCCATCTGCCGCCCGACTTCCCGGTGCCGGTGCTGTGCGTGCAGCACATTGGCAGCGATTTCTTGGCCGGGCTGGTGACTTGGCTGGCCGAAGTCAGTACCCTGCCGCTACGCCAAGCGGCCCAGGGAGAGATACCGCAAGCCGGGGTAGTCTATTTCGCCCCCGATGGCACCCATACGACATTCGACGACAACGGGCGCTTTGATCTCTCCTCGGCACCGCCCTGTAATGGTCATCGGCCATCGGTAACCCTTACCCTGTGCGCGGTGGCGCGCCGTTTTGGCGCCGAAGCGGCAGGCGTGCTGCTTACCGGCATGGGGCGCGACGGCGCCGAGGGCATGGCGGCCATCGCCGCGGCCGGTGGCATCACCATTGCCCAGGACGAGGCAAGTTGCGTGGTTTACGGCATGCCCAGGGAAGCGGTATTGCTGGGGGCGGTAGAACAACTGCTGCCGCTGGAACAAATAGCCCCGGCCCTGGCCGCGCTGGCGAACAACCGCAACGGCAGGGGCGCGACATACCGCCGGAAGGAGTTGACATGAGTGAATTAAGCCCAATGCCGGGCGCTCTGCCCGAAATCCTGATCGTCGAGGACAGCCCGGTGGAGGCGGAGCTGCTGCGCCGCACTCTGGTCAGGGCTGGCTATGCGGTGTGCGTGGCGCACAATGGCGAGGAGGGCCTGCAAGCGGCGCGCGCCCAGCGGCCCGTCTTGCTGTTGAGCGACATCAACATGCCGGTGATGAACGGCTTCGACTTGTGCCGCGCGATCAAGTATGACGATGAACTGTGGAATATCCCTCTGATCCTGCTCACGGTGCTGACGGAGCCGGAAGAGATCATCGAGGCGATCAATTCCGGTGCCGATGCCTATATCATCAA
>CAYSFY010000070.1:14260-18734 GCA_964430285.1 uncultured Desulfobulbia bacterium | reverse complement strand
CCTACGCCGAGGTCAACCTGCTGAACCGCATCCATTCCCTGCTGGATTCCCCGAACCTGAGGCGGCGGGGAGAAGAGCGGCGCCAGGAAGTGGTGGGCTACGGCGGCAAGCGCTTGTCCATCGCCGGCGGTGGCCAGCAAATATTCAACTTGATGCTCTCGTTGTATGAGAACATGCTCCAGCAGAATCGGGAGTTGGTCTCCATCCAGTCTCAGCTCAACCTGCTGAACGATGGCCTCGACCAGCAGGTGCGGGAACGCACCGCGGCGCTGCGGGAGAGCGAGCAACGCTACCATAGCATCTTTGACGGGGCGCGCGACGGCATCGTGCTGATCGATGACAGTGGCCTGGTGATCGAATGTAACCCGGAGTTCGAGCGACAATGCGGCAGGAGCCAGTCCGAACTGAAAAGGCTGCGCATTTGGGAACTGCGGCCACCAGCGCTACGCGCGCTGGCACGACAAAAATTCGAGGAGATCTTGGCCATTGGCGAAGGCGGATCGGCCGACCTCGAATACGAACGGCCGAACGGAACTAGAGTGCCCATCGAGTTTGTCTCCAGACGCACCCGCATCGGCGACCACGACTTTCTGCAAAGCATCAGCCGCGACATTACCACGCGCAAGCAGGCGGAAGAGGAGCTGGCCCGCGTCAACCGGGCATTGCTGACGCTGTCGGAGGGTAATCGGGCGCTGGTACGGGCGACAAACGAGGAGGAGTTGCTCTTAACCGCCGTGCGCAACATCTTCGAAAACGGCGGCTATTGCATGGCAAGGATCAGCTATGTCGGCCGCGACCCGGAAAAGGGTCTTACCGCCGTCGCCTCGGCTGGCGGGGTAGAGGGGTTCCAGCCAACGGCAAAGTGTTTGCTTGGGGGCGGCACCAATGATGACCAGATGCCGATTGCCCAAGTTATCCACGGCGGGCAGGTGTTGGTCTGTCACGACATTGCCAGCGATCCGGCATTCGCGCCGTGGAGAGAGGACGCACTGGCGCGTGGCTATGGCGCGTACATCGGTCTACCCTTGGCCGACGGAGAGAACGTGTTCGGCGGTCTCAGCATCTTTTCGTCCCACGCCTATGCCTTTGACGAGGAGGAAACCCGGCTGTTGAAAGAACTGGCCGCTGATATCGCCTACGGCATCATCAGCCTGCGTACTCGGGCCGCCCTCAAGGCCGCCGACCAGGTGCTACGCGAGAGCGAAAAAAAATACCGGCAGTTGTTCGAGAGCTCGCGCGATGCCTTGATCGTGGTGTTGCCCTCTTCGGGGCGCGTAATCGACGCCAATCAGGCGGCCCGGGAGTTATTCGAAGTTGCCGACAACGCCGACATCAGCGTGCTCGGGCTAACGGACGGGTCGGTGGCACTCCAGGCGGATGGGCGTCCTTCTGTCGAAAAAATTCAGGAGATGATTGCGATTGCTCTGCGTCAAGGTTCCCACTTCTTTGAATGGGAATGTCGGCGCTTGTTGACGGGTGAAACCTTCACCGCCGATGCGCTGCTGACCCGCATGGAAGTGGATGGCAAGGTATTGCTGCAACTCACGGTACGCGACATCACCGAACGTAAGGCAGCCGAGGCGGCAATCGAACGGGAACGGAGTCGTCTGGCCGCGATCCTGAAAACCGCGAGCGACGGCATTCATATCTTCGACATCGACGGCCTGCTGATCAAGGCCAACGATACCTTCCTGGAGATGCTCGGCTACGACAGGAGTGCGGTCGGTCGGTTGCGCATCACGGACATCGATGTGCAACTGGACGCGGCAATGCTCCAGGTGAATTTTAACAAACTCATCGCGCAGAACGACGCCATGCTGATCGAAACCAGGCATCGTTGCCGCGATGGCCGGGTCATTGATGTGGAAGTCAATAGCCGCGCCATCAAGCTGGAGGGGAAAGATTATATCTTCGGCTCGTCGCGCGATATCAGCGAGCGCAAGCGAAGCGAGGCCATCCAGCGCATCCAAACCCAGCGGACCCAAGCCTTGCTGGAACTCCCCCTGGCCGCCGAACGGCTGGAGGAGAGCGCATTCCTGCAATACGGCCTGGAACTGATGGAACAGGTGACGGCTAGCGAGATATCCTTCATCCATGTCGTCAACGACGACCAGGAAACCATCGAATTGATCACATGGTCGCGCCGCACTTTGGAACACGATTGCACGGCGACATACGACATACACTACCCGGTGAGCCAGGCCGTCATCTGGGCCGACGCCCTGCGGCAAGGGGGGCCGGTGGTGTGCAACGACTATGTTGCCGATCCCTACAAGCGCGGCCTGCCGGCAGGACATGCCGAACTCAGTCGGCTCATCAGCGTGCCGGTGATCGAGGAGGGTAGAGTCGTCATGCTTGCCGGCGTCGGCAATAAGGTTACCCCCTATGCCGACCTGGATGTGGACTCCGTGCAGCTGTTCGCCGCCGCCATTTGGCGCCTCGTTCAGCGTCGCCGTGGCAATGCGAGGCTGAATAATCTCTCCCAAGCCATTGAGCAGAGTCAGGAGAGCATTGTCATTACCAATCTGGACGCCGAGATCGAGTACGTCAACCAGGCCTTCCTACGGACCACCGGCTACAGCAGGGAGGAGGTCATGGGCCAAAACCCGCGCATCCTGCAATCCGGCAAGACGCCACCATCAACCTATGATGCCCTGTGGCAGGCGCTGAGCCACGGCGACAGCTGGCAGGGCGAGTTCATCAACCAGCGCAAGGACGGCAGCGAATACACTGAATTCGCCAAAATTACGCCGATCCATCAGGCCGACGGACACGTCAGTCACTATGTGGCGGTACAGGAGGACATCACCCAGAAAAAGATCCTGGCCGAGGAACTCACTCGCCACCGTCATCACCTGGAGGAGCTGGTCGAAACACGGACCCACGAACTAGAGGAGGCCAGGGGGGCGGCCGAGCAGGCGAACCATGCCAAGAGCGCCTTTGTCGCCAATATGAGCCACGAGATCCGCACCCCCTTGAATGCGATCGTCGGGCTGACTCACCTGTTACGGCGCGGGAGCGTTGACCCGGCGCAAAAGGTGAAACTGGAGAAAATCGTTGATGCCTCCAGGCACCTGCTGTTGGTCATCAACGACATCCTCGACTTTTCCAAGATCGAGGCGGGTAAGCTGGCCCTCAATATCACCGACTTCGCCTTTGACCGCATGCTGGACAACGTCATCTCCATGATCGGCCCCAGAGTGCGCGAAAAGCGCTTGGCTATCGTGGTGGATCGGGATGATCTGCCGCCGGTGCTGGTGGGCGATGCCACCCGGCTGGCGCAGGCCCTGCTCAACTACCTCTCCAACGCCGTCAAATTCACCGAGCAGGGTCAGGTCACCGTGCGCCTCCAAAAGGCCGGGGAGACGGCCACCGATCTGCTGGTGCGCTGCGAGGTGACGGACACTGGTATCGGTATCGCGCCGGAAAAGATCGCGGGCCTATTCGCCGCCTTCGAGCAGGTCGATGCCACTACCGCGCGCCGCTACGGCGGCACCGGCCTGGGGCTTGCCATCACCCGGCGCTTAGCGCGTCTCATGGGCGGCGAGACCGGGGTAGAGAGCGTGCCCGGCCAGGGCAGCACCTTCTGGTTTAGCGCTCGCCTTGGCAAAAGCCGCCTTAGCCTGGAGGAGTTGGCCGAGGAGGCCCCGGTTGCCGAACAGACTCTGCAGGCCTTGCAGTCCGGGCAACGCATCCTGCTGGTTGAAGACAACCCAATCAACCAGGACGTCGCGGTGGAGCTCCTCACCGAGGTCGGGCTGCGGGTGGAGGTGGCCAACGATGGCCTGGAGGCGCTGGAGAAGGTACGTGGTGGCGGTTATGACTTGATCCTCATGGATATGCAGATGCCGCACATGGACGGTCTGGAAGCGACCCGCGCCATTCGGGCGCTGCCCGGCTATGGGACCCTGCCCATCCTGGCGATGACCGCCAATGCCTTTGATGAGGATCGCGAATGCTGCCGTGCCGCCGGCATGAATGACTTCATTGCCAAGCCGGTGGATCCGGAGCAGCTTTTCGGCACCTTGCGGCGCTGGCTGCCAGGCGTGGGCGCGATGACGCCCTCTGCCGGCCAAGCTGAAGAATCGGGGCTGCCCGCCGCACTTGCGGCCATCCCCGACCTGGATGGTGAGCGGGGGCTCAAGCTGCTGAACGGCCATTTGGCCACCTACCAACGGATGCTGCGCCGCTTTGCGCTTGACCATGCCGACGACATCGTCCGCCTGCGGGAGCGCATGGCTCACGATGAGTGGGGCGAGGCCAGGCTCCTGGTCCATTCCTTGAAAGGCAGCTCGGGCATGCTGGGTGCGACCGGCATGCAGCGCCTAGCCGCCGAACTGGAGGCGGTGATCAAGGAAGGCCACGACCGAGCGGCCATCGAACTCCTTGCCACCTCGGTGGCAAGTGAGTTGCAACGGCTGACGACGGCAATCCTCGCGGCCTTGCCGCGGGAGGTGACGGTCACCCATGAAGA
>CAYSFY010000070.1:0-14250 GCA_964430285.1 uncultured Desulfobulbia bacterium | reverse complement strand
GGGCCATGGTCGGGCAGGTGCTGCGCGAACTGGAACCCATGCTGGCCGCGGACAGTAGCCAAGCCAACCGGATATTTGAGCAACACGCGGCACTGCTTAAGGCTGCTCTCGGCCCTCTGGGCCTGGAATTGGAAGAGCGGATCCAACATTTCCTCTACCCAGCGGCCTTGGCAACCTTGCAGCAGGCGCGCCAAGGGTACCCGGAACTGACGAATCGCAACACGGAGCATCATGGGCATGGAGAGTAACAGGGGTGCCGGTACGACCCGGTCAAAAATTTTGGTGGTAGACGATGAGCCCATTATTCTGGACGTCCTCGCCAGGTTGCTCCAGCCGCATTACGACGTTCTGGCCGCACCCTCCGGGGAACGGGCGCTGGAGATCGTTGAACGGGTGCGGACGCCTGACTTGATCCTCCTTGACGTCATGATGCCGGATATGGACGGCTATGAGGTGCTCGCCAGACTACGCGAGAATCCCGCCACCCATGGCATCCCTGTCATCTTCGTCACTGGCAACAACTCCCTTGATGACGAAAAACACGGTCTTGAACTCGGGGCGGTGGATTACCTCGCCAAACCCTGTACCCCAGCCATTGTCCTGGCGCGCGTGCGTACCCATCTTGAACTGAAATCCGCCCGAGATCGGCTGTACGACCAAAACGTCTATCTGGAAACCGAATTGGCGCGGCGTCGGAAAGAAGAACAGCAGGTCCAGGTGCAACTGCTTCAATCCGAGAAGCTTGCCTCCATCGGCCAACTTGCAGCGGGCATAGCCCATGAGATCAACAATCCGGTAGGCTTTGTCTCCTCCAACCTTGGTTCCCTGGACGCCTACCATCGGGCTATCTTCGAAGTGCTGGATGCCTATGAGGCCATGGAGGCCATCTGCCCGCCCAGCGCGCCCGCCCTGGCCAACATCCGAGAACTCAAACAAAAGAAAAAGATCACTCGCATTCGCACCGATATCGGCGAGCTGCTGGCGGAGTCGCGGGAAGGACTGAAGCGCGTGGCCAAGATCGTCAGTGACCTGAAGAGCTTCTCCCGCGCGGATAGCGATACTTGGCAATGGGTCGATCTGCATCAAGGGATTGATTCCACTCTCAACATCGTCTGGAACGAGATCAAATACCACTGCACCTTGAACAAGGAGTACGGCGACATCCCCAAGGTCCATTGCATCCCCTCGCAGCTCAATCAGGTCTTCTTGAATCTGTTGGTGAACGCGGCCCAGGCGATCCCCCAAAAAGGCGAGATCACCATTCGCAGCGGCCACGTCGGCAACGAAGTCTTTATTGCCATTGCCGACACGGGGGCCGGCATCCCCGCCGAGCACCTGCCCAAGCTCTTCGAGGCCTTCTTTACCACCAAGCCGGCCGGCAAGGGCACGGGACTTGGTCTCTCCATTGCCCATAATATCGTGCGCAAGCATGGGGGGCGCATTGAGGTGGCGAGCACGGTGGGCGAGGGGACCACCTTCACCGTTTGGCTGCCGCTTAAGCCCTCTGACGCCACCACGGCTGAGACGGCAGGGTGAGCGGACGAGCCGGGCCTCCACCAACCCCAAACCCGTCGCCATCATCCCGGCGGTTCCCTTTGTCCTCCCCCAACCGTTGAACCAACTCCTGGTCAACATCCTGATGAACGCGGCCCGGGAACCGTATCCGCACCTGGTCCGACCGGTTCGATCATTATTGCCATCAACTGCCCCGGCATCTCGGCGCCCCTCCCCCCGCACCCGTGGCTCTATCCCTTCCGTGGCACCTGGGAGGTGGACAAGGGCTCCAGACTGGGGTTGAGTATCTCCTGCGATATTGGTAAGATACACGGCGGTGAGATTATCCTTGCCAGTGAAGAGGGTCGAGGCACGACCTCCATCATCCAAATTCCGGCGCGGGCGTGGGCAGGAATAGACAGAGAGGCGACATGAAACTTTTTCGCGACCGAGGCTTGGGGCAGTTGTTCGTGGTGGCGGTCGTGCTGGCTGGGATCTTTCCGTTTCTGAATCTCTATCTGGTCTATCCCCGGTACAAGGCCCAGATGCTGGACACGGTTCAACGTGAAGCCAGGATGGTGGCCCGCCACCTCTCGCGCATGGCCTCTGTCGATGGAGATTCCCTTCGATTTGCATTGCATCAAGAGACCGAGCCCTTCCTGCTGCGGGATTTTGGCCTCATGAAGCTGAAGGTCTTTAATCGTGGAGGGAGGGTCATTTACTCCAGCGAGCCCAAGGAGGTCGGTACGAGCAATCGGCATGCCTATTTCCATGAGGTGGTGGCCCTTGGCCAGGAGTTCACCAAGGTGGTCGCCCAGGAGGAGAAGACCGCCGAAGGGGAGACGGTCAAACGAGACGTGGTGGAGACCTATCTGCCGATCATGGTGAACAACTCTTTTTCCGGCGCCTTTGAACTCTACTACGACATCAATGCCCAGCAGCAGGAGTTCAAGGGGATCTATATGACCTCCTGGCTCTATCCCCTGCCGCTGATGGTGATCTTCCTGGGCTTGGTGGGCTATACCCTGAAACGGCTGGACACGAAAAATGCCGAACAGCGGCGCGACCAACGGGAGCTCGAGTCCCAGCGCAACACCCTGCTCGGCGAGCGGGAAAAACAACGCGACCTGTTGACCCGCATCGAAAACGCCAAGCGTCAGTGGGAGGCGACCATGGACCGGGTGGCGGACATGGTGATCCTGACGGATGCCGAGATGCGGATCCAGCGCTGCAACAAGGTGGTCACCGCCTTCAGTGGACTTGAATTCGCCGCCATCCTCAACCTCTTGGTGTCCGAGCTGTTTCCGGGGCTGGAGATCGATCGTGACAAGGCGGACGGCAGGCCCATTGAGTATTTTCATGCCGCCAGCAACCGTTGGTTTTATTTGGCGATCTATCGTATCGATCTCAATGCCGGCGGGGCGGGCGGGGTGGTGGTGACGGCCCACGACTTGACGGAGATGAAACGGATGACCGCCGAGTTGGAGCGGAAAAACGCGGAGATCCAATGCTCCAGCGAGGAGCTGCAGCGGGCGATCGACAAGATATCGGCCATGATCAGACGGGTGATCGCGGAGCAGGACTTTGCTGTTCACTTTGCCTACGATTTTTCTGCGAAGTGTTATGAGGTGCTGGGGTGCCAGCAGACTGCTTGCCCCTGTTACGGCAAGGAGGCCACCAGTTGCTGGAATGAGGTGGGCACCTGCTGCGGCGGTCAGGTCCAGGGCGACTTTGCCCAAAAACAAGAGTCCTGTGATCAGTGCAGGTATTTCCGGCGGATGGCCGCCAACCCCATCAACCTGATTGGCGAGCAGTTCAACAACATGATGTATGTCTTGGAGGCGAAAAACACGGCCTTGCAGGCCGCCTACTCCGAACTAAAGCAGGCGCAGAGTCACCTGCTGCAGCAGGAGAAGATGGCCTCCATCGGCCAGCTGGCCGCCGGTGTTGCCCATGAGATCAACAACCCGGTGGGCTTTATCTCCAGCAATTTGAGTTCGCTGCGCAAGTACTGCGGCCGACTGGCCGAGTTTATGACCCTCCAGGCCGAGTTGGTGGGGCAGGCCGGCGATCAAGAGTGTGTCGCCCGGCAGGCCGAGGGTAAAAGGCGGTTTAAGATCGAGTTCATCCTCTCAGACATTGATGACCTGATCCGCGAGTCCCTGGACGGTTGCGAGCGGGTCACGAAGATCGTCCAGGATCTGAAGGGGTTCTCCAGGGTGGACCAGGCCACGCGGCAGACCATCGATATCCACGAATGTCTTGACACGACCATCAATATCGTTTGGAATGAGCTGAAATATAAAGCGAAAGTTATAAAAGAGTATCAGGCCTCAACCCCGATTACCTGCTTTCCGCAACAGTTGAACCAGGTGTTCATGAACCTCCTGATCAACGCCGCCCACGCCATTGACAAGGAAGGGGTGATCACCATCCGGACCTGGGAGGATAAGGCTTCCCTCTCCGTGGCCATCACCGACACCGGTTGCGGCATCCAGCCGGACCATGTGGGGCGTGTCTTTGAACCCTTTTTCACCACCAAGGAGGTGGGCAAGGGCACCGGCCTGGGGTTGAGCATTGTCTATGACATCGTTACCAAAAACCACCACGGTGATATCCTGGTGGCGAGTCAGCTCGGTCAGGGCACGACCTTTACCATCACGATTCCATTTGCGGAGCAAAGCTAAGGGGCATGGCGCGAAAAATTCTGGTGGTTGATGATGATGCCGCTTCGGTACATGCGATCTGTCGAGTCTTTGCCGATGCCGATGACCTTGAGTTGCAAGGCGCCGCCAACGGGGAGCAGGCCCTGCAAGCAGTACACGCCTGGGGGCCTGATCTGGTCCTGCTGGACATCATGATGCCAGGCATCGACGGTTACGAGGTCTGCCGCAGGATCAAGAGCGATCCCGCCGTAGCGGGCACCATGGTCTTGCTGCTCTCGGGCCGATCCGCCCTGGAAGACCGCTTGCGGGGATATGCCGTCCGGGCGGATGACTATATTGCCAAACCTTACGACCCCCATGAGTTGCAGGCCAAAGTCTCCATCCTCCTGCGGCTGAAGATGGCCCAGGAGGAGTTGCGAGCCATGAACCGGGACCTGGAGTTGTTGGTTGCCCACAGGACGCGGGAGTTGGTGCACAAGGAGCGGCAGGCGGTCATCGGCCAGATGGTCCAGGGGATCGTCCACAATTTGCAAGGGCCGCTTAGCGGTTCCCTGGGGTTTGCCACCTTGGCCCGGGACAGGATCAAAGGGTGCATGGCCCAGGCCCGGACCTCGGCCGTGGAGCTCGTGCCGCAACTCACCACCTTTGCCGAATATATCGATAGAATTGTCCTCTCCAACGAGCAGTTAAGGAGCTTGATTACTAGTCTGATGGTCAAGAGCCGCAACGAAGCCTCTTGGGAACAGGCGGCGCTTGCCGTCAATGAGATCATTACCGCGGAGCTGCGGTTCCTCGATGCCGACATGCGGATCAAGCACCAGATCGACAAGGAACTGATCTTGGCCGATAACATTCCTACCATCCGAGGCGTCTATGCCGATTTTTCGCAGATCTTCTCCAACCTGATCCGCAATGCCGCCGACGCCATGAGCGCCACCCCGGTCAAGAAGTTGACCATCCGCACTGCCTTCGATGGTCAGCGGATCACCGTTGATTTCATGGACTCCGGTCGCGGCATGGAGCCCGAGGTGATGGCGAAGATCTTTGACCCATTCTTCTCCACCAAGGCGGCAACGGCGAGCGAGGCGGGAGAGGGGCCGGTGGGCACCGGCTTGGGGCTCTATACCTGTGCCGAGATCATCCGGGCCTACCAAGGCGAGATTACAGTCAGCAGTCAGCCGGGCCAAGGGTCGTGCTTTACGGTCCTTATCCCGGCCGTCTCTGCTTAGGAGCCGTGCAGAAACAACATGGACAACTTGCCATGACCTTTACGGGAGAACGGACAGTATGAACTCGCAGGATATCATCGCCAAGATCGGCGATCTACCATCTCTGCCCGCGGTGGCGGCCAGGATCAATGCCGAGATCGAAAACGAGGCCCTCTCCGCCAAGAGTCTGGGGGCCATTATTTCCGAGGACCCCTCCCTGGCCTCCCGCATCCTCCGCCTGGCCAACTCGGCCTTTTACGGCATGCCGCGCCAGATCGCCAGCATCGACCGAGCGGTGATGTTGCTGGGATTCGATACCGTGAAGAACCTGGCCCTCAGCATCTCCATCTTCTCGTTTTTTCAGAAGGGGATCAGTCCGGCCATCGATGTCATCGGCCTGTGGAATCATAGCCTGGGCACGGCGATCAGCGCCAAGGTGCTGGTGGCGCAGACCAACCCCAAACTGGCGGAACAGGCCTTTCTCTTCGGCATTGTCCATGATGTCGGCAAGATTGCCCTGATCACCCAATGCCTGACCGAGATGGAGGAGGTCGCCCGCTTGATGGATCAGGGAGGGGTGAGTCAGCAGGAGGCCGAGATCAAGGTCTTCGGCTTTACCCACCAAAAGATCGGTGCCCTGCTGACCCGGGAGTGGAAGTTTCCGGAGATGATCGTCACCGGGGTCAAGCTGCACCATGACCTCCCTCCGGAGACCAAGGAGTGTGATGCGGACACGGCCCAGCTGGTCCGGGCCCTGTGCGTGGCCAATCAGCTGGCCAAGGCCCTGGCCCTGGGGGTCAGCACCAATAAAAAGCGGGAGACGATTCCCTCCGTGCTATGGGGGCACCTCGGCATTGGCCGTCAGGACCTGGCCGGGGTGAGTGCCGCGGTCAAGGAGGATTATCAGCGCATCCAGCAGTCCTGGCACATGGAGTAGGGGCTGGACGGACGGGTGCGCCGGCCGCGGCGAGAGGGAGAGTTGCTTGCGGGCAAGGATGAGGAGTGAACGGCATCGCCATCTCCTTGGGGAGTTTTTTTGATATGCGAAAGTGGAGAGAAACAGCATGAAACAGGAAGCGGTCAAAATCCTTTGCGTGGATGACGAAAAAAATGTCCTGCGCTCCTTGGAACGGTTGTTCATGGATGAGGAGTATGAGATCATCACCGCCCTCAATGGTGAAGAGGGGTTGGCCCTGCTGGAGGAGCAACCGGGGGTGCAACTGGTGATCTCCGACTATCGCATGCCCGGCATGGACGGGGTTGATTTCCTGCGCCAGGTCCATGAACGCTGGCCCGAGACCATCCGCATCGTGCTCTCGGGTTTCGCGGATACGGCATCCGTGGTGGGGGCGATCAACGAGGGGCAGATCTATAAGTTCATCCCCAAACCCTGGGACGACAATGAGTTGAAGGTCACCATTGCCAAGGCGCTGGAGGTCTATTTCCTGCGCCAGCGCAACCTGAAGCTGAGCGATGAGTTGATGGAGGCCTATCTGCGGCTTGAGGCGATCAACGCCAATCTGGAAGAGGAGATCAGGAGCCGCACCGAGATCATGACCTTCCAGAACAACGCCATGCACTTCTCTCACAAGGTCATGGACGCCATGCCGGCCGCGGTCCTTGGCCTCGACCTCTCCGGCTTGATTGTTCTGGCCAATCGTGAGGCCAACCTGTTGTTGGCTGGAGAGCGGCCGACCCTGGCCGGCCTGGAGGGCCGGACGGCGCTGCCTGCCGAGGTCTGGGCCGTGGTGGAGCGGGTGCGCGGGGAGCAACAGTTGCAGACCATGCTGGTCGTGGCAGGGGGTGCCTACCAGATCCTGGGCAACAGGATCACCATGGACCGGGAGCAGGAAGGGATTATCTTGATGTTTGTGCCGGCGTGCTGCCCGACGGTCTGATCCGTTTAGGGCCGAAGGTTGAACCCACAGGGAGTTTGCGTATGGAAATGCCGATTGTGCTGTTTGTTGACGATGAGCCGAATATCTTAAAGACCTTGCGCCGGCTGTTCATGGATGAGGAGTACGACATCCACACCGCGGACAATGGCCGGGAGGCCTTGGCCTTGATTGAGGGGGGGCTGCGACCGACCCTCATCGTCTCAGACCAACGGATGCCGGAGATGGGCGGGGCCGAGTTCCTGGCCCGGGCCTCGCAGTTGCTGCCGGACAGCATCCGCATGGTGCTCACCGGTTATGCCGATATCAACGCCGCGGTCGCGGCGATCAACCAGGGCGGGATCTACCGCTACATCCTAAAACCCTGGAACGATGACGATTTGAAACTGACGGTGCGCGAGGCCTTGATCCATTTCAACCTGGTGGCGCAAAATCGGGTGCTCACCCGGGAGCTGGCGGAGAAAAACCGCAGCCTTGCCCAGATGAATGAGCAACTGGAGGAGATGGTCAGGAGCCGTACCCAGGAGTTGCACCAGAAGGTCCGCGAGTTGGAGGGGCGCGACACCATCCAACAGTTTCTGCTGCATGTCCACCCCTTGGCGGATCTGTTGCAAACCGTGCTGACGGTGGTGGTGGATGTCTGTGGGCTTAGCGCTGCCGCCTATTACGCGGTCGGCGACGATGGCGCCATCGCCTGCCTGGCCGCGCGGGTGGTAGCCCCGGCGGAGCAGCAGGCCCTCCAGGAGGAGGTCGCGCCTCTGATCACTGCCTCTCTCTCCAGGTTGCGCGAGGAGGGAGAGGGGGGCGAAGGGGGGAGGGGACACCTGGTGCAGGGGGATGGGGCCTGCCATGCCCTGGTGCCGGTGGCCACGGCCAGTCAATTTTTTGGGGTGCTGGTCGCCAGTCGTCCCCCGGAGCGGCCGCTGCTGGCCGGCGAGATGGCCACTATCGCCGGTTTTGCCATGCAGGCCGCCATCGGCGTCAATGATTGTCACGTCCATGACCACTATGACGAGATCCAGACATCGTTGGATGATGTCTTGCAGGGTCTCTCCGAGGTGTGACTGCCATGGCCCCTGCATTGCGACCCGTGAGGAGACCCTGATGTCCGCCACCAAGGACAAGCGTTCGCTGGAGTCCCTCGACGATATCTACCGCGAGGCGATCAGGACCCCGGAGCCCGAGGATCGTCGCCCAGCCAAGGACCTGAGCGAGGATTTCTTGGGGGGAGACGTCTACAGCGCCGATGGCAGCGCGGACGGCAGCTTTGGCCAGGTGGTCATGCACGCCCTGGCTGCCCACGATCCGGGTTGGCATGGCAAGGAGGTGGCCATTGCCGCCGACAAGATGCGGGTGACCGTCAAGGTCCGTGGCGGCCAGCCGATTTCCACCTATCAACTGCATCACGGCCTGGAGCAGTTGGGGGTGAGCCATGGCATCGACTGGCAGGCCTTGGCCCTGGTCGAGAAGCACTCCCAGTCCCATGTGCCGGGCGAGGTGGTGGTCGCCTCCGGCAACCCGGCGGAGGCCCGGCGGAGGGTGATCTTCCCCGAGGTGGAGCGGGGGTTTGACTTGGATGGCACCTGTTTTTGGCTGGTTGCCGGGGTCAAGCTTGACGGTGCCGGGGTGCGGGCACTGCTCACCGCGGAGACCCTCTTTGCCGTGGAGCAAGACCCCGTGATTGTCAAGGCCGTGGCCGCCGGCACGGTCATCGCCAAGATCCATCAAAACCCGGAGGCCAAGGCCGGCATGAATGTGATGGGCGAGATCATCGATCCGGCCGATGACCTGGTGCCCGAGCGAGGCGATCATGTCCTCCACAGTGAGCAGCAGGGGAGCTACGAGACCTCGCTGTACGGCTATCTGGTCCTGGAGGGCAACACCATGTCGGTGTTGCCCCCCATCTGGCTCTCCCCCGACCACCTGGGGGCCTATTATGTCAACTGCACCCAGCTGGGCACCCCTCTCTATCCCGCGGCCCATGACCTGATCGACACCCTGCGGCGCCTGGGCGTGCGCGAGGCCACGATCCGCCAGGGGCTGATCGATAAGTTGTCCGCGCGTTTGGCCCAGGGCCAGCTGCTGCCCGCGCGCACGGTCAAGATCGCCGAGGCCATCGCCCCCAGACCGGGCCGCCATGCCGGCTACGCCTTTGCGGTTGATGTGGGGGAGAAGGCCGAGACCATCGGCGAGGACGGCACCATTGATCTGAGCGAGCGCAACGCGGTGGTCATGGTCAAGGCCGGGGCGTTGATTGCCGTGAAGACCCTGGCCACCAAGGGCATCCCTGGCGCCGACCTCTTTGGCACGGTGATTGAGGCCGCGGATGGCCGGGATCTGGTCATCAGTTTTGACCAAAGCTTCCGGGCAGAAGAGCGCGATGGCCAGATTCACTATTTTGCCCGCAAAGACGGGAATATCAGGTTCGCGGGCACCACCCTGACCATTGCCGACCTTCATGTCGTTACCGGCAACGTCGACAGCACCACCGGCAACCTCGATCGGCCAGAGGACGTGCTGATCAACGGCTCCGTCATGGCCGGCCATACCGTGCGCTCCCAGGGCAACATCTCGGTTGCCGGGTCGGTCTATCATGGTGCCAAGGTCTTGGCCGGGGGGGATGTCACCATTGGCGAGGGGATCATCGGTGCCGAGACCCGGGTGGTGGCCCTGGGCCATCTTCAGGCCGTTTTTATTCAGGAGGCCGAGGTGATCGTCAAGGGGCGCGCCTTGGTCAGAAGCTATCTCTACAAGGCCGTGCTGCGGGCCAACGGCACCATCACGGTGGTGAACACCCCTGTCCATGGCCACAAAAGCGGTCGGATTATCGGCGGCATGACCTGTTCCTCCCGGGCCGTGGTGGTCAGCCGGGCCGGACATCCCGACCATCCGGGGACCCTGTTGGCCATCCTGCCTGACCCGGAGTTGTCCGGGCAGCTGAAACGGCTGGAGGAGGAGGGGCGCAACTGCCGCGAGAGCATCTCCCGCATCTCCCGCTCCCTGCCGTTTGAGAATTTTGATGCGGCGGTGATCAAGAGGGTCTTGGCCCAGATGCCGGTGGACAAACGCGAACCGGTGATCAAGTTGTTGACCACCTTCAACACCCTGATCAAACGGCAACAAAACATCGACACCCTGCGCAAGGAGGTCAACGCGAGGATGCAGAGTGATCTGCGTAACGGTACCATCCGCATCATGCAGGGAATTTGTCAGGGCAGCGAGGTGCAGTTCGGTGACAAGAAGCTGGTGGTCTCCGCCGACCTGGAGGTGACCACCTTTAGCTTGCAGGGCGGTGAAATTGTATGACGGCCACTCCCCGCCGGCGCTATATCCTGGGCGCCACCGTCGGTTACGCCATCCTCGCGACCCTGTGGATCTTCCTCTCCGACCAGTTGTTGGTCTCCTTGGCCGATGACCTGGCCATCCAGTGGTTGTCAACGGCCAAAGGGCTATTCTTTGTCGTGGTCACCACCCTGCTGCTGCTGATCGCCTTGCGCGGCGTACCTATGGAGAGTGGCAGCGAACCCTGCTCGTCGCTCTTGACCGCCATCCCCATGGCTTCAAGCTGGACACGCACCTGGGGCTATCTCTTCGCGGTGGTGGTGACTTTGTCCATGTTGGCGGTGCGCACCGGTATCGTGGTCTCCTTTGGTGAACGGCCGCTGTTGAGTTTGTTTGTGTTGCCCCTGATCTTGAGTGCCTTGGTCGGTGGCCTGGGGCCCGGCCTGCTTGCCACCCTGACCGCGGCCTTGGGCGTGGCCTATTTCGTCATTCCGCCCCTCCATAGTTTCCAAATCGGCGCCCCCTACGACCTCTTTCAATGGAGTCTACTCATCGCCAATGGCGCCTTGGTCAGTGGCTTAAGCGAGGGGCTGCACCGCTTGCGGCGGCAGACGGAGGTGGCCCGTCAACTCCATGCCGTGACCTTGGCCAGTATCGGCGACGGGGTGGTTACCACGGATACGGAAGGGCGGATTACCTTCATGAACCACGAGGCCGAACGGCTGACGGGCTGGCCCAACCGCGAGGCCCTTGGCCAGCCGTTGACGGCAGTATTTCGGATCGTTGACGAAGAGACCCGGCAGCCCGTGGAGAATCCGGCGGAGAAGGCGCTGGCCGCCGGTCAAGTCGTGGGCCTGGCCGACCATACGTTGCTGGTGGCCCGTGATGGCCGGGAGCGCATGATCCAAGACAGTGGCGCGCCCATCCGTCTCGATGCCGATACCATCCTGGGGGTGGTGTTGGTCATCCGCGACAACACGGAAAAGGATCAGGCCGAAAAGGCCCTCCTGGCGAGCATGGCTACCTACCGTTCGCTGTTTGACAACACGCTGAACAGCGTTGTCCATGCCCGCATGCTCTTTGCCCAGGGGGTGGCGGTGGACCTGGAGTACCTGGCGGTCAATCCGGCCTTCGCCCGGGTGACCGGCATCACGCAACCGGTGGTGGGGCGCAGGATCAGCGAGGTCATCCCCGGCTATTGCCGCAACAATCCGGAATCGCTCCTGATATTCGGCGAGGTGGCCCGCAGCGGCAAGCCTGCCCGCTGGGAACACTACCTCTCTGCCCTGGAGCGCTGGTTCTCGTTCTCCATTTACTCCCCGGCACCGGGGGAGGTGGTCATCGTCACCGACAACATCACCGAGCGCAAGCGGGCGGAGATCGCCCTGCGCGAGAGTGAGGAACGTTTCCGCAAGCTCTTTGCCCAGGTCCCGCTCCCCTTAAGTTTTATCAATAAAGAGGGGGGGGTGGAGGATTGCAACGAACGCTTTGTGCAGACCTTCGGCTACTCCCGGGAGGAGGTGCCGAACCTGGAGGCCTGGTGGCGGCTGGCCTACCCCGATGCGGCGTATCGGCAAGGGGTGGTTGCCACCTGGGATGCCGCGGTCCGCCAGGCGGCACGGGAGAAGAGCGACATCGAACCCCTGGAGTATCAGGTCACCTGCAAGAGCGGCGAGGTGCGCACCATGGTGATCTCCGGGGTGGTCATTGGCGACGCGTACCTGACCACCTTTATCGATGTCACCGACCGCAAACGCGGTGAGCAGGAGTTACGCGACTCCTTGGCCGAGAAGGTGGTCCTGCTCAAGGAGGTCCATCACCGGGTGAAGAATAACCTGCAGATCGTGACCAGCCTTTTGAGCCTGCAGGCGGACCAGTTGGCCAGCCCCGAGGCGGTGGCGGCGCTCCATGACACCCAGGACCGGGTCCGCTCCATGGCCCTGCTCCACGAGTGTCTCTACCGTTCCGGCAATCTGTCGCGGATCGACATCCCGGCCTATATCCAAGAGCTGTGCTCGTACCTGCTTAGTTCGTTTGGCCCCACCGCCACCAGGGTGCGGGTGACGGAACGCGTCGCCGCCATGAGTCTGGCCATGGAGCAGGCGGTGCCCTGCGGTCTGATCATCAACGAACTGGTCTCCAATGCCCTGAAACATGGATTCCCGGAGGGACACTCAGGCACGGTGATGGTGGAGTTCGGTCCGGACGACGGGCAGCAGCTGATCCTGCGGGTCATGGACGACGGCGTGGGGTTGCCCGCCGGATTTGCAGCAACGGAGTGCACCACCCTGGGGCTGCTGGTGGTCAGAAATTTGGCCGGTCAACTGGGTGGTGGTCTGGCCGTGGAGCGACCAGTCGCCGGTGGCGTTGCCTTTGTGGTCCGCTTCCCTTGCCCCATGGAAAATTGATGGAATCGCAAAAAGTCGTGAAGTTGACCATCTGCCAATGTGATTTCAATGTGTTACGGGGCGTGCCAGCGTCGGTTGAGCGATTTTTGCGAAACCGACAAAAAATGATGGAATCGCAAAAAGTCGTGAAGCTGACCATCTGCCAATGTGATTTCAATGTGTTACGGGGCGTGCCAGCGTCGGTTGAGCGATTTTTGCGAAACCGACAAAATCTGAGTGGAGGAGTACCATGAACAACCCTCGCCTCTTGATTGTCGAGGATGAAGCCATCGTCGCCATGCAGATCGAGTCGCAGATCACGGCCATGGGCTATGGGGTTGCCGGCCGTGCCACCAGCGGCGAGCAGGCCTTGCTGCTCATGGCGGAGCAGCGCCCCGACCTGGTGTTGATGGACATCCATCTCCAGGGGGAGATGGACGGCATCATGGCTGCCGAGGCCATCCGGCTGCGCTTTCAGAGGCCGGTGATCTTCCTCACCGCCTATGCCGACGACGATACCCTGGAACGCGCCAAGGTCGCCGAGCCGTACGGCTACATTCTCAAGCCCTTTAACGTCCGTGAACTGAAATCCGTCATCACCGTTGCCCTCTATAAGCACCAGACCGAGTTGGAACTCAGCCGGTTGAATAGGCTCTACAATGTGCTAAGCCATGTGAACCAGGCCATTATCCGCCGGCACTCCCGGGAGGAGTTGCTGCGGACCGTCTGCCGGGTGGTGGTCGAGCAGGGGGAGATGGATCTGGCCTGGATCGGTTGGCTCGATCCCCTCTCCTCGCGGATTACGCCGGTGGCCCACTTTGGGGATGATCGCGGGTTCTTGCAGCATGGGGATTTTTGTGCCGATGAACAGCCGGAGGGTCAGGGCAATCCCGGTAGGGCCATCCGTCTGGGCAGACCCGTGGTCTGCAACGCCTGCCTGGGGCAAGAGTGCCTCTACCCGAGTGATCAGGCCCCGGCCCGCTTCGGCTTTCAGTCGTGTGCCTCCTTCCCCTTGCGCTTTCAGGGGGAGATCGGCGGCACCTTGAATCTGTGCGTGGCCGATTCCGGTTTCTTTCAGGAACGAGAGGTGCAGCTGTTGGCAGAGGTGGCCTTTGACATCTCCTTTGCCCTGGATCTGATTGCCAGTGATCGGCAACGGGAGCAGGAGGCGGAAGAGAGGCGACTGACCGCCGAGGTCCTGGAAGCGATCAACAGCGCCATGGACAGTCCTGATCTCTTGCGCAAGGTGCTGACCACGCTCAAGGAGTGGTCCGGCTGCGAGGCCGCCGGCATCCGCTTGCAGGAGGGGGATGATTTT
>CAYSFY010000069.1:4765-19979 GCA_964430285.1 uncultured Desulfobulbia bacterium | reverse complement strand
ATTTTTCACCAATGGTGGCAGCTTTTGGTCGAATGGCACCACCGAGCTGTTGGCCACCACCACCGATGCCGACCGCCAGACCCGCACCCGTAACCGTTGCAACGGGGCGGGGTATGAGTCCGTGGCCCTGATCCCTCTCCGCTCGGCAGGCCGGACCTTTGGCCTGATCCAACTCAACGACAGGCACCGGGACCGGTTCACCCCCGCCAAGATCGCGCTCTTCGAACGCCTGGCGGAAAATATCGCCAACTACCTGGACAAGATGCGGCTTGCCGCCAAGCTTCAGGAGAGCGAGGCGCAGCTCCGCTCCATCGGCGACAACCTCCCGGACAGTTATATCTACCGGTATACCCGCGACGCGGACGGTCAACCCAGATTCTTGTTCGTCAGTGCCGGCGTGGCCCGCGTCCATGGGCTTACCCCCGAGCAGGTGTTGGCCAACTCCATGGCCCTGTATGGTCAGATCGATCCGCTCCAGGGGCCGGCGCTCGTGGCGGCCGAGGCGCGGAGCGCGGCCGAGATGAGCGATTTTGTCATGGATCTGCACCTGCGGCGCCCGGATGGGGAGTGGCGCTGGTTGCACACCCGTGCCCGCCCGCGCCGGAGCCCTGATGGCCGACTGCTGTGGGATGGGGCTGCAACCGACATCACCGGCCGCATGCAGGCGGAGGAGCAGTTGCGCAAGCTGGGGGCCGCGGTGGAACAGACCCCGGCCGTGGTGGTGATCACCGACCGGAACGGGGACATCGAGTATGTGAACCCCGCCTTCACCACCATCACCGGCTACACCCGGGCCGAGGTCATGGGCCGCAATCCGCGCCTGCTCAAATCCGGCGAGACGCCGGAGGAGCAGTACCGGGATCTGTGGACCACCATCTCTGCCGGTCGGGAGTGGCGGGGGGTGCTCCATAACCGGCGCAAGGACGGGACCCTGTTCTGGGAGCGCGTGGTTATCTCCCCGATTCGAGACGGTGCCGACACCATCACCCATTTCATCGCGGTGAAGGAGGATATTACGGCGCAGAAGGCCTTGGAAGAGCAACTGCGTCAGCTCCAGAAGATGGAGGCGATCGGTACCCTGGCCGGGGGCATTGCCCATGACTTCAACAACATCTTGAGCGTGATCTTGGGCTATGCCGAGTTGGCCAAGGAGGACGCCCCGGTTGCCGCCAAGATAACGGATTATTTGGATAAAGTGCTGATGGCCGGCTATCGTGCCCGGGATCTGGTCAGGCAGATTCTGACCTTCAGCAGGCAGACCCGGGGCCAACGGATAGCCTTGGACCCGCAACCGATTATCAAGGAGGCCTTGAAGATGCTGCGGGCCACCATCCCCACCACCATCGACATGCAAACGGAGATCGCCCCTGAGTGTGGGCAGATCGATGTCGATCCAACCCAACTGCATCAAGTGCTGATGAACTTGTGCACCAATGCCTTTCATGCCATGGAAGAGAAGGGAGGGGTTCTGCGGGTCGAGCTCAAGGTAGCGGAGCGCCTGCCGCCGGCTCTCGCCGCAAAAAATGGGGCGGAGAACTCCTTTGTCGAGCTGATCGTGGCTGACACCGGGCCTGGCATCGGGCCGGAGATCCTGGGCCGGATCTTCGAGCCGTTTTTTACCACCAAGGAGCAGGGGAAGGGGACAGGGATGGGTCTGGCCATTGTCCACGGGATCGTGCAGGAGTATGGGGGCGTGATCACGGTGGACTCGCGGCCGGGGCAGGGCACGACCTTTCATCTCTATCTCCCCCAGAGCAAACAGGGCCTGGCGCCAACCCTCGAGAGCGACGCCGAGCACCCTGGCGGCAGGGAACGGATTCTGTTGATTGATGATGAGGCCGCGCTGCTCGAAGTATCGAAGATTATGCTCGAAAGGTTGGGGTATGAGGTCACCACCGAGCAACACCCCTTTGCGGCCGTGGCCCTGTTCAAGAGGCAACCGCGGCACTTCGATTTGGTCATCACCGACCAGACCATGCCGGGGATGACCGGGCTTGAACTGGCCTCGTGGCTGATCCGCATCCGTCCCGATATCCCCATTATCCTCTGCACGGGGTACAGTCATTTGGTCAACGAGGAGGTGGCCAGGTCGCAAGGGATTGTAGGCTTTGCCTATAAACCGCTGCTCAAGGCCACGATTGCCACCTTGATCCGCCAAGCCTTGGCGGTGGCCCCCGGGTCATGAGGGATTATTGTAGTTAACCAAGCGTTCAACAGGAGAAAATTCATGAAGATTGTCGCGATCAGTGGGAGTGCGAGGAAGGGGGGCAATACCGCCCAGCTGTTGACCATGGTCCTTGCGGAGTTGGCCCGGGCCGGTCACGAGACCGAGTTGGTGGAGCTGGCAGGGGAGGTCGTCCAGGGGTGCATCGCCTGCTACCAGTGCTTTGAGAAGAAGGATGGGCAGTGCGCGGTGAAGAAGGATATGACCAATGAGTGCATCGCCAAGATGGCGGCCGCCGATGCCATCCTCTTGGGGTCACCGACCTACTTCGCCGATGTCTCCGCCAACATGAAGGCCTTGATCGAGCGCTCGGGCATGGTGGCCCGGGCCAACGGCAACATGTTCAAGCGCAAACTCGGGGCCGGGGTGGTGGCGGTCCGCCGGGCCGGGGCCTCCCATGTCTTCAGCAGCCTGAACAACTTCTTCCTGATCGGCGAGATGATCGTGGTGGGCTCCTCCTACTGGAACATCGGCGTGGGCCGGGAGCCGGGTCAGGTGCAGGAGGACCAGGAAGGGATCAAGACCATGCGCGACCTGGGGCAGAACATGGCCTGGCTGCTGGACAAACTCGCGTAACAGATCATTCGATAAAATTCCACGAGGGGCTCTCGCGGTCGAGGAGGGTGCGGTCGTACTCCTTGAACAGGGCAAGGGCCTCGCGGGTGGAGGCCTCGGTGAAACGCAGGCGGTCCAGCTTGGCCATGGGCAGGGTCAAGGCCCGGGAGAGCAGCTTCACGGTGCTGATGGAGAGGGGTGGGGCCGAGAGCGAGGGGTGACAGCGCCGGCAGAGGATGGTGCCGTGGCTGGCCCGGAAGCGAAAGGGGGTGCCAGAACCATCGAGCAGCCCGCAGGAGGCGCAGGCCGAGAGGTCGGGTTGATAGCCCAGGCGGCTGTAGAACTTGACCAGGAACAGGACCAGGGCCTCCAGCCGCTCTTGGCCCTGGCAGAGGCGAGCAAGGACCCAGACCAGCCAGGAGAAGAGTTCCTGGTCGTGGTCGTTGATGTGGGTCCAGGTGCGGAAGAGGTCGCAGACCAGGGTGGCCGTGGTGTAGGCCTGATAGTTTTGGCGCAGCGGCAGGTGGCTCTGGGTCAACTCCGCCTGATTGATGATGGGCAGGGAGTAGTGGTCGCTGTAGTCGATATCCAGCAGCGAGAAGAGTTCGAGCTTGTTGACGAACCGTTTGCTGCTGCGCTTGGCCCCCTTGGCAATGCCGGTCCATTGGCCGAGGTTGGGGCTGTAGAAGGTCACGATCTTGTCCGCCTCCCCGTAATCGGTGAGGTGGATGACCACGCCGGGGGTGCGCTGCTGGGCCATGGGCGGTCAGGACCGGCGGAGGGTCAAGGGGATACCGCTTACAGATTCTCCTTGATAAAGGCCTTGGTCCGCAGCTCGGTGATCCATTTGTTGAACATCTTTTCGCCCTCCTCCCGGAAGAGCTTGGTCTCGATCTCTTGTTTGATCTCGGGGGGAGGGGTCGCCAAGGCGGCCTTGGTCTTATCCGTGCCGTCGTCACCCGGGGCAGAGATCAGCTTTAGCAGTTCATAGCCGTTGGGGGCCTCGATGATGGCGCTGGTCTCCCCCGGTTTCATGGCGAGGACGGTATCCTTCATGAAGGCGGCCAACTCCTCTTGCTTGAAGACGCCGATGTCGCCGCCGTCCTCTTTCGAAGGCAGGTCGGAGAACTCTTTCGCCACCTCCTGAAAGCTCTTGCCGTTGTCCAACAGCTTCTTGGCGCTCTCCGCCGCCGCTTTTGCCTCATCCGCGGTTTTCTGCTTGTACTCCTCTCCCCAGAGAAAGCCCATCTGCAAGAGATGGTAGCCGCTCACGGCAGCGGTGGTGGAACCGGGGGTGTAGTTATCCCGATAGTACTGGTTGACCTTGTCGTCGGTGACCACCAGCTTCGAACGGATCTCGCGGTTGACCAGCCTGGATTGCAGGATCTGGCTCTTCATCTGCTTGCGGTATTGCTCTTCGCTGATGCCCTTGGCGGCCAGGTCTTGGAGGTACTCCTCCCGGGTCACATGATTCTCGGTCAGCAAGGTGGTAATGGACTGGTCCACATCCTCATCCGTCACCTTGATCTCCAGCAGGGTTGCCTGTTGGTCGATCAAGCGCTGATCGATCAGATGCGACAGCACCTCCTTCCTCAGCTTTTGCATCTCCCGCTGCAGTTGATCCGCCGGGGCCTGCTTGATCAAGGCCTGGAAGTAAGGGCTGCCCTCCTCGTTGAGTTCGGAAAGGGTGATGATGTCGTCATTGACCACGGCCACGATGCGGTCCGCCATTTCGGCCATGGCGTTGGGGTGGGGGAGTAGGCAGAGGAGCAGGAGAAGGGTGGAGGCGGTTAGGGAGAGTATGCGCATGGGGGCAGGGGTTCACAATGGTTGGAGGTTACAGGCTAATGGCTAACGGCGCGCAGCATACGGGGAAGGCGGTCTGCAACCGCCCACCCATCGCTATCAACCGTAAACCGACAGTCGTTCTACTTACCCCGCTCACCTATGGAGTGCAATATCTTTTTACCGGGCTTGGCCATGTCCCGAACTGGGTCGCTCGGGGGGGGGGCCACTTGGCGCTGGCCACGGCGCAAAATTTCTTGACCAGCAATATTCCCATCTTTATAGTCAGGGGATGGTTAACAAGTGAAACAGACCATAATCCGTTACCATAACAGGAGGAACGTGCATGCTGGACAGCTTACAGAAGGGGTTGTTGACAGGACTCGGGGTGGCCGTGGTCACCAGGGAGAAGATCATGACCGCCACCAGTTCCTTGGTCCGGGACGGGAAGATCTCGCGGGAGGATGCTGAACAGCTGGCAGCTGAACTGTTCGAGGCCGGGCAAAAGCAGTGGCAAGATATCCAGACGCTGGTCGCCGGCACGGTGCGGGGCGGGCTTGAAACCATCGATATCGGCAGCCACAAGGAGATCCGCGAGTTGCGGGAGCGGTTGGACAACATGGAAAAACGCCTGATGCTCATGGAGGACAGGTTGTCGGCCGTGGAAGGGGAAACCCAGGGTGGAGATTAAGGCGGTCGCCCACCTGGGCCGTTTTACGGATATCCTCACCACCCTGTTGCGCCATGGGTTCGATGAGGTGGTGGAACGCTTAAATCCGCCGGGCAAGGCCCTGCTCGACAAGATCCATCGGGTCGATGCGGAGCTGACCACCTGGATGCGGCTTCGGATGATGATCGAGGAGCTCGGTCCGACCTTTGTCAAGATCGGCCAAGTCCTGAGCCTCAGGCCCGACCTCATCCCGCCCCCCTTGTTGGTGGAGTTGAGGAAATTGCAGGACTCGGTGGCCCCCGAACCCTTTGCCGCCATCCGCCGGGTGATTGAACAGGCCTTTGCCTCCCCCCTGGAGCAGACCTTCAGCTATTTCGATGCCCGGCCCCTGGCCGGGGCTTCGCTCTCCCAGGTGCATCGCGCCGTCCTCCGTCAGGGCCGGGTGGTGGTCGCCGTCAAGGTGCAACGACCGGAGATCCGGCAGAAGATCACCGTTGATCTGGCCATCCTGGAGCAGATCGCCCACCAGCTCCACGAGCACATGGAGACCCTGGCCCATTACAACCTCCCCGGCCTGGTGCGGGAGATCAACAAGGTGTTGCGCCAGGAGCTCGACTTTACCCGGGAGGCCCGCCATATGCAGATCGTCGGCAACACCTTTGCCGATGACCCCACGATCTCCATCCCCACGGTCTATCCGGCCTTCACCACCCCCATGGTGCTGACCATGGAGTTGATTCGCGGGGTCAGGATCAGGGAGCTGGCCGAGGACGCGGCCGTCAACCGGGAGATCCTGGCCCGCAACGGTCTGCGCTTGACCATCAAACAGATCTTCGAGGATGGCTTCTTCCACGCCGACCCCCACCCCGGCAATGTCCTGATCCGGCCGGGCAACGTCTTTTGCCTCCTGGATTGGGGGATGGTCGGCCGCCTGACCGTGGCGGTGCGGATGCAGTTGGTGGATCTGATCGCCGCCGCCATTGACAAGGATTGCGCCCGACTGACCAACATGATCCTGGCCATTGTCCGCCCCATGGGCGAGGTCGATCGCCAGCGCCTGGAGCAGGAGTTGCTGGATCTCCTGGACACCTACCACAGCCTGCCGCTTAATCAGGTCAATCTCGGCACCCTGCTGTTGGAGATTGTCGGCGTCATCCAGGAGCACCGCTTGCAACTGCCCTCCGATTTGGCGATCATGATCAAGGCACTGATCACGGCGGAGGGCACGGCCCGGCTGCTCTACCCGCAACTCAACGTGGTCCGGGAGGCGGAGCCCTTCATCCGCAGCCTGTGCCTGGCGCGCTGGCAGCCGCTGGCCATCTGGCGGGGCCTGGTCCACACCCTGCGTGATCTTGTCTGGATGCAGCGCGACCTCCCCGAACGGCTGGGTCACATCGTCACCCATCTCGACGAGGGCAAGCTCATGCTCCGTTTCCAGCACGAGAACCTGGGCGGCCTGCGCTCCACCTTGGAGAATGTCAGCAACCGGGTGACCTTTGGCATCATCATCGGTGCCCTGATTATTGGCTCGTCCATGATCATCACCACCGGGGTCAAGCCGCTGCTCTTTGGTTACCCCGCCCTGGGGATGATCGGCTACCTGGTCTCCGGTCTTCTCGGCCTGTGGTTGGTCTTCACCATGATCCGTACCCGCAAACTGTGACGGTTTCGCAAAAACCGCTCAACCGCCGCTGGTGCGTTGTGTAACTTCTTGATAGTACGTAGGCAGATGGCCAATGTTGGGACTTTTTGCGGTTCTGTCAACTGTGATCTGCTTGCGAATACGGCGGTGTCCGTAACCGTTGCCCCCTCTTTCATCTCAACCGCCGTGCCCTTGCCATGCCCAAACGACTCAACGACTTTTTGCAGGAAAGCCCGTTTTTTAACGGCCTTGACCTCTCCCCGTCCGAGAAGGAGGAGCTGATCCATCTGATCGAGGATGAGTATCTCTTTGAGTTTCTCTCCTCCATCATCCGCGAGTCGGAAGAGATCCTGACCATTGACCCCAGCCTGGACCGGCGGGTGATCCTGGAACTCGCCGCCGGCATGATTGTCCGGGATCTGAAGGCCGAGGCCGCCTCCATCCGTCTCTTCGACCCCAAGTCCTTTAAGATGCTGACCTTTGGCGCCCACGGCCTGCGCGACAGCGAACGCTCCACCGCCATCCCGGTGAAGAAGTCCATTGCCGGCCGGGTGGTGGAGCTGAACCGGAGCATCGTGGTCCCCAGCATCATGAAGGACCCCCTCTACCGGGAGAAGAAGATCGTGGCCCAGAAGGGGTACAACTCCCTGCTGGCGGTGCCACTCCGCATGCCGAGTTTCGTCGGCTCTGTCGATGACATCTTGGGGTCCCTGCAGATCTACTATCTGGAGGATGACCGCCGTTTCGAGCGGCTGGAGATCATCCGGGCCGAGATGCTGGCGCGGAGGGTGAGCTATGTCATGGCCAAGAAGAGGATCCTGGACATGAAGGCCTTAAACGACAAGAAGGAGGCGATCTCCGATAAGATCTTTGTCAAACTCAGCCACCGGCAGGGGGTCAAGCTCAAGGATTTCTTCAACCTGATCATCCCGGAGCTGGACGAACTGATCAAGCTTCACAGCTGCTCGCTGTGCACCCTCTCGGACGACCAGAAGAGCATCCACCTGGAGGCCTCCTACCCCCCGGAACACTCCTACCATGAGCATGGCCACCTCTTCACCCTGCAACACCACCACTACTTCTGGGCCGCGGTCCACGGCACCAAGGAGTACGCGGACATGCCCCACGAGCGCATCGACCCCTCCTACCTGCTGATCAAGGACCCCTCCCTGAGCGAGTTGATCGGTCCCGGTCTGCGCGCCTTTGCCCAACAGGAGGAGATCCACTCCATTCTCTTTGTGCCCCTCAGGTCGGCGGGGATCACCCGTCACCTCCTCTGCTTCTTCGCCACCCAGCAGAAGCACTACTTTACCGAGGACGAGATCGAGTTGCTGATCTTCTTCGGCAAGGAGATCATGAAGGCGGTACGCCTGGAATTTTTGGGTGACATGCTCCATGACTTCAAGAATCCGGCAGTGGCGGTGGCGGGGCTCGCTGCCCGTTCCCGCAGACTCCTGGACAGCGAGGACCTGAACCCCTTGCGCGAGAAGCTCATCTACTATCAGGATGTTGTGGCCAGGGAGACGGCCCGTCTCCAGGACCTGGCCCTGACCATGACCGGCGAGGGGCGGGAGGAGGAGATTGATCTCGGCCGTCTGGCCCAGGAGCGCTACGCACTGAACAGCCATGTCATCGAAGAGTCCCAGTACACCAATATCCAGGTGCGGCCGGCAGCCATCGAGCCCGGGCTGCTGGTCCTCTGCCCGCGCTACGGCCTGGAACGGGTCTTGGACAACCTGTTGAACAATGCCACCAAGGCCATCCCCCGGGCGGGCGGCGTTATCGCCATGCGCTGCTTCCGTGCCGATGACATGGCCTGCCTGACCATCACCAACTCCGGCGAGATCGAGCAGGAGCAGATCGAGTCGATCAACAAAGGGGTGGCCCTGGGCCGGGGCCTCAATATCGTCGCCCGTTTTATCCTCAACAACCACGGTAAACTTGACATCGTCTCCCAACAAGGGGAGAGCGCCTTTACCATCAAGCTCCCCCTGCACACCGCTCTCCCAACTGCCTGAAAAGGCGTATGGGGGCCTCCCATTGCTGGCATGGCTATTGCTCATTGATATGACCAACAACAGGTGCCGTGGGTTGCCCACGGTAAGGTCATACACCAGGTAAAGCGGTACGAGGTGGGATAATGCAGGTCAATTGGGCGAATACGGAACAGAACAGGGAGGGCGGCCCCACCGGGCAAAAGGCATTGGTTATGCAAAAGATTAATGCCGCCACCCGAAAAAAAATTTACGCGAGCAAGATCGCGGCCTTGGCCGACCGCAAGATGCCGCTCAATCTGCTCAAGATCATGTGCCAGGATGTGCCGGTGGCGGCGAACCACCTCGACACCCCCAGCGGCCGGCGCGCGTATGTGAAAAAGTGTCTTCGCTACTACACCGGCATGCTCCGCGCCATCGAGCGTTCCGAAAGAAAAGGGTTTTTTCGCTTTTTCTCCTGATTCACCGGCAACGGCGCGCTGTAGGGCGCTGGCCTATCCTTCCTCCCCTCGAGTTCAATCAACCTCTGCCGCTTTTCAGCCGCCCAGCCAGTGCCAGGGCGGCTTTTTTTTTAATCACCCTTGGCAGCCGCTCAGCATCATCAGCAGAGAGCTGTGGAGTGCGGTGGCTTGTCACCGCTTTTTCCCAAGCTGGCAGGTTGGATAGCACCTGATAGTGATGCACCATCGCCCCACGCCGCATCTTCTTCCCCCTCCCCATGGCCCACTGCCAACGATCCGAATTTCACATTGTCCTCACGGTGAGGGTGCGGTATGGTGTCGCGGGCGGCAAACAGGGGTTCGCCGCCCAAGTTGGACAACCATTTTCGAGAAGGAGTCAATATGTTCACCCTGATAAAAAAGGTATTGCAAGGAGGCCACAAGCCACAGGCAAGGCCTGCGGAGCGCGAGCTGCAAAAACGGATCGCCGCCTGTGTGTTGTTGTTGGAAGCGGCCCACATCGACGATGAGTGTACCCCGGAAGAGATGGCCTTTATCGTGGACACGGTCCAGGCGAGATACGCCCTCTCCCCTGAATACGCGGCCGAGTTGTTGGAATTGGCCGGTCAGGAGCGCCAAAACAGCGTCGATCTCTGGCAGTTCACCAACGACCTGAACCAGCAGCACTCCCCAGCCGAGAGGCAAATGATCCTTGAGGATGTCTGGCGCATCATCTTTGCCGACGGCCGGCTGGAGATGCACGAGGACCAACTGGCCCACAAGCTCGCCAACCTCCTACGGCTCAGCCATCAGGAGATGATCGCGGCCAAGTTGGCGGCCAAGGCCAATGGTGGCAATGGCACTCCCCCTCCGTTGCCCACCCCATGATGCCGTTCCCCCAAGACACCGGTTCATGGCCCTGGCGCATCCGTGAAGCCCCCGGCGGCACAACCCGGCCGAAGGATCCTTGTCGCGCATCATCATTGCCATGACCGACGACCACTATCAGAGCCTGCAACGTTGGTTCACGGCCCATGTCCAGACCTTCCGCGAGCCCGACCCCGAGCACCAGCGCAGCATCGACCTGAAGGAGGGACACACCCTGCGGGTCTGCTCCATCACCGAGCGGATCGCGACCGGTCTGGGGCTGGACGCGAACAGCTGTCGTCTGGCCGCCACCATCGCCCTGTTCCATGACCTGGGCCGTTTCCTCCAGTACCAACGCTACCGCACCTTCCGTGACCCGGACTCGGAGAACCACGCCAAGCTCTCCATCCGCCAACTGAACCACCATCAGCTGCTCCATGGCCTGGGGCCCACGGAGCGGCTGCTCGTCAAGCGGGCCATCATCTTCCACAACCGCCCCCGCCTCCCGGACCATCTGGACCCGGCGACCCAGTTCCATAGCCGGCTCATCCGCGACGCGGACAAGGTGGATATCCTGCGGTTGATGGTGGAGGAGTTTTCCCTGCCGGAGGCCCTGCGCAACCCCGTGGTCTCCCTGGGGCTGGCGGCGGAGAGCGGCGTACGGGATGTGGTCTACCAGCATCTCTTTGCCGGCCGGCTGATGAACTACCAAGAGTTGCGCAACACCGATGAATTTAAGGTGCTGCTCATGAGTTGGGTCTTTGATATCAACTTCCGGCCCACCTTCGAGATCCTGCGCCAGCGGGACGCCTTCGCCACCCTCGCCGCCACCCTGCCCAACACCCCCATCCACCAACAGGCCTGTGCCTTTATCAATGACCACATCGACCGTTGTTTGGCAGTGCCCAGGTAGGTGACGCCGACCCTCAGTTGATGGTCATCAGCGCTTGCCACGCAGACCTCTCCCTCACGATCTCATCTTCCGCCGCCACTGCCGTCGAGGCGGTCTGACTGCCACCGCCCCCTGACACGTCCGGTTGTCCAGGTCCACCAGCAAGGCCCGGGCCTGGGCCACGTTGGACTCCAGCAGCCGTTCAAACAGGGCTGTCCCCAAGGTTTGGTATGCGCCGCCCTGTTCCTGGAGGGAAAAGGCAATGGCCACCAACGGCTCGCCGTTCAGATAGCGAGCGCTGGCGAAGCTGCCCATGGACCCGTCATCCATATCAAGCAAGATCGAACAGACCTGATAAACGCGCTCCGGCGCAAACTCCACCAGGGACTCGAAGCACTGCACCATGAAGTCGCAGTGTTCCCGCTGGAGTTGGCCGGTGTGGTGACACAAGGCATCGAGCAGCTCGCGGCTGTAACGATCCGGCGGCAGTTCTCCGTTAACAAAAATGGCGGCGAGGGCCTGCTGGATCTGCGTATCAGGGTCAGCCAGCAGTTGCAGGAGGAAGGGGTGGGTAAGCCTGCGGTGTTGGGGCTCGCGCCAGAGATGGCCCACCCCATGGGCCACGCCCAGACGGGCACTCTGCCCTGCCGCTGTATCCTTGGAAGCAGCCAAAAGCGTTTGCAGGCGCTCGGCCACGCCAGGTTCCTCCGGGAACCAGGCGTGACGCAGCAGCAAAAGTTCTCCCATTCCTTGCTGGGCCAAGGGGCTGGTACTTGCCGCCATCCGGTCGAAGCAGCTCTGGGCGTAGGCCGGAGAGATCCAGCGCTGGCAGTGGTTGAGTAACAAGACCCCCTCGTGGCTGGCGATGATTTCCGGGTGGCGGTCAAACAGGCGATCCAGAAAGAGTTGGGCGCGACCATGGTCGGCAAGGTGAAGGAATTCAAGATAGCGATAGAGTGCCGCCCATACCCGTGGTGACTCGGGGCGAGCCAGGTGACCTTCGAGGATGTCAAGCCACCGGTCCACGGCCGGGGGGGTGATGCGCAAGCAGGCGGCCGACAGGGCGGCCAATACCGGGTAGTTGCCTTGGGGGAGGACGGAAAAACCGCCTATCCCCCACAACAGACTCTCCTGGGGGTGATATTAATCTTCGTTGTCGGGGTCCGTGCCGACCTCACCCAAAGAGAGCCAACTCTCCAGGGTTTGGAACAAGGCCTGCGGCAAGGGGTGTTCGCTCCCAACCAGTTTCTCCACGGATCCCGCAACCGCGTGACGGAAGTGCTCCTCACCAAAACCCATGTCCAGAAGTTCCAGCACCAGGGCATGGAAGGCGGCAGCATCGTATTGATGATTCGCCAGCATCTCCAGGACACCGGCGACCGGGATCTCATTTCGTTGCGGGTCCAGTCGGCGGACTAGACCGATGGCTCGGTTGGGGTCCTGTATGGCGAGGCGCGCCAGCTCCCGTCCGGCCTGAATCGCACCGCCCTCCATCTGCCGGCGGGGGTGGTCCCACGCGGTCTCATCCGTCAGTTCCGCAAAGAGGCCGAGGATATGTTCATCACTGCCTGCCAGCATCCGTTCGGCACTGACCGGACTGCCAATGGAACGAACGCCGGAAAAAGAGACATCCACGTCTCTGAGGTCGGGGAAGGCCCGCTCCTCTTCCAGTAAACGCCTGCGGTAGGTCTCGCTCAGCAGCTCCCGGGGCAGGGCGCGTAGAAGGCGCAGGCGATGCTGGCGGTTGTAGCGCAAGCGGCGATGTCTCGTTTGGACATCATCACCGTTCGGGTAGTGGGTGTAGTGGCTCCATGAACCGATGGTCTCTTCCAGGCGGGCAAATTGCTCTGGGGTGAGATGGGGTGCCATGGCACTGATCAACTCCTTGGAGTTTTTGTGCTTATCGCGAAAACCACCCAGCGCAAGCCGCCTGGGGTCCGCACATAGAAAATCAAGGGCCGCATGGGGATGGGTCGCTGTTATCCGGGTCAAGCCTTTGGCCAGCAAGCATTGGGCATGCATCAGGTCAAGAGTTCCCTTATGCGCGACAAAATCCAGAAAGGCCTCTGGATGTCCTTGGGCAAAGCCCTCGGCAGCCAACACCAGGGCGGTGAAAAGTGGTTTTTCCCGACGCGACTCGAAATCATCCTCTAGGTCATAAAAGTAGCTTCTTTGTTCGCGATAGCCCACCACAAAGGGATGTGGTTCTGCGGCATTAACCTGCATCACCTCGACGAACCAGGGCCAGCATTCGAGGATAAAGAGGTCTGGCGCTGCCTCGGCAATGGCCGGCAGGTCGTGCAACTCCTGACCGCTCAACACCTGGCGTAGTGCGCGTTGCTGCGCGGTTGTGGGGCTAGTCGCCTCGCATCGCGCCCACTCACGGCGCATCCAGACCATGACCAGACGGGGTGCGAGTCCGGGGGTATGGGCGCTGATCTGGCTGGCCAGGTGATTGACGGCCCAGCCTGCCAGGGTGGTGCGGGAGAGGATCCGGCAGAGGCGATCCACGAGATCGGTCCGCCAGCTGGTGGCGTTTTCGAGCACCCGCCAACACAATTCATCCTTGGCAGGATCGGTGAGCCAATGGCTGTCCAGCAACTGCAACACGGTGGGCTCGGCAAAGGTGATGGCTCGGCTGAGGATAGGGACCACCGCCCACGCCTCGTTGGCAGGCAGGGCCATGAGATCCGGGAGGACCTCCGGCGCCAGGCGGGCAAACCAACCGTGACTGCCCATCACGGCGGTGAGGATTCGGCCCCGGTGCCAGGGATCGTCCAGCGCCCCGAGGAACAGGGCCGCCTCGGCGGCCAGAGGGGGGTCGGCCTGACCCATGAATTCGATCATCAGCATGCGCAGGTGGCGGCGGAGGCCGGTGGCCCACAGGCGACGGAGTTCTTCCATGTAGCCCGCCTGATCCACCCTGCGCAGGTAACCCAAGGCGTGCCACAGCTGGGGGCGGATACGCAGGCTCTCCTGCCGCGCCAACACCGCCTCGGTTAGCCGGCCCGACCCTTGCAAAAAGCTCCGCACCCGGACGAATTCGTACAGGGTCTGATGGCGAAAGCCCACGCTCCCGTTCCTCTCGACCAAGAGTCCAGCTGCCTCCAGTTCTCGGATAATCGCGAAGTGTTCCTCGACGGTGGCCAGCGGCAACCACAACACCTCCCGCTCGGCCATCCGCTCGGCCAGGGCCATGGCTAGCTGACGCCGCTGTCCGTCGGTATCGCCCAACAATACCTTCTGTTGCCACAACTCATCCAGCATGGCCTGGTAACTGTGCAACAGTTGCAAATTGTCGGTGGTGGCCAGCAGACGGAGAAAGATCTCCAGGGCGTGGGGCGAGCGCAAGACCTCGCGCATCTCCCTGTTCCAGCCACTGGCCTGGACCTGATGGGAGACAAGAACGGCATCGACCAGCGACCACTCGGGCAGTTCCAGGGTCAGCGTCTCCGACTGCACCTGGCGCAGGCGCGGGTCGTGGAGTTGCTCGAAGATCCGGCAGGAGGCCACCACATGGACATTGTCCCGTTCAGCCAGATCGCGGATCAGACCGAGTGGCACCCGCAGGCGACCCGAGTGCTGGACCATCATATCGGCCAGGGCATCGAGCTGATCCAGGAGGACCACGACCTTGCCCAGTCGGGCCAGAAACGTTACACAGCGGGCCGTGCTGTCGGGCAGCCCCAGCTCCCTGGCCAGTCCCTGTTCGTCCACCACCGTGTCAGGGAGATAGTCGAGCTTGATCCCCAACACCACCACCCCGGCCGCAGTCAACTGCTGGCCGAGGCGGGCCAGCAGGGCCGACTTGCCACAACCTGGCTCCCCCAGGAGCAAGGTCACGGAACTGGTCTCGTTTTCGATGCGCTGGGTCAGGATCGCAAGCTCCGGCCGATCCAGCCAAGCGCCGTTGTCCAAGGTGCATGGCCAGGCCAGCAGCTCGCGGGAGGCGTGGCCAAAGGTCTCGATCAAGGTGGGTCCGTTGAGTCGCGTCGCGTTTGGCGGCAGCGGGCGGTCGCTGGGCTCGGGCAGACCAGGGACCTCGCGGAGGAGAACCAGCAGGCGGTCGAACTGCGCCTGCCAGTCGGCAACGCTGCCGGTCGTGAAGCGATGGGCGCTGATCTCGGTAAGCTCCGCCATGTCGT
>CAYSFY010000069.1:0-4755 GCA_964430285.1 uncultured Desulfobulbia bacterium | reverse complement strand
CATAGTCGACGCTGCCGTCCTGTTCGTGCAGGCGCGTGAGCTGTTCGTCCTCTACCCATTCCGGGCCGATGACCACCAGCACCACCCGGGCCGCGCGCAAGGCCTGTTCGATCTGGAGGGGAAAACGCTCGCCGCTGCGCATAACCGCCTGATCGAAGAACAGAATGTCATCGTCAAACCACTGGCGTAGGTGTTCCCACAACCGTGCGGCCCGGTCTTCGCCAAGGGTGCGGTAACTGATGAACATGCGGCAGGTCGTCATCGTTTCACCCCGCCGGGCACTCGCCAAGGGGAGGTTGCGAAACCGATACTCATTCGGCCCGGACCAGACCGCGTCGGATCAGTTCCGCCAGCACCACCCGGGCCGAGGCTCGGTCGTACTCCTTCTCCGTCTCCGGCAGATGGGCGTAGGCCACCAGGCAGGGGTGGAGCTTGCGGTCATCGTTTCGTTTCTCTCCGTGGCGCCACCCCTCGGCGATGCGTTGGCCGGCCCACACATCGTGGTTCAGTTCGGCAATGGCCTCCACCTCCTCCCGCATCACGGCGGCGGCGTGGTCCATCTCCGCCGGCGAGGGGAGGCGGGGGGTATAGGGTCCGTACGGGGTGTCGATGGGGTAGCTCACCTGTGCTTCCTCCGGTTGTTGGGGTTCTTCACTTTCTTGGACGGTTTGGTTTTCGACGATCTGTTTGGTAACGGTGGGAGATCACCGGGGTCAGGGGAACCCAGTTCCCGGGCCACGGCCCGCAACTCGCGCCAGAAGAACCACTGCCCCACCTCGCGGATGCGAGCCTCGGCCCGGGCCAGGGCCTGGGGGGCCTCGGGGTCGTGTTGGGCATGGAGCAGACGGGCCTGGAGCAGGTGGAGTTCGGTGAGCCGGCGGCCGTAGCCGTCCTCACGGATCAGACGTGCTGCCGTGGCGTGCTGGGCCGCGGCCTCCTCCAGGGGATCAGATTCTTCGTCTAGGTAGAGGTTGCCGGCCAGCAGGGCACACTCAGCGAGATAGGTGCGCATGTTGCCACGCCGGGCAATGGCTAGTGCCGCGTCGTGGTCTGCCCAGGCGGCAGGGAGGTCGGGACGAGTGCGGAGAAAGGTGGCACGGGCTAGGTGCATGGCGGGGAGTTGAAGAATTGAACCTGCACACTGCATGGTGGCTGCGGCCCGGTCCAGGGCCGGCATGGCCTCGGGGGTGCCTAAGGCTGCCGAGGCCTGAGCGATGGTGCAGTGGTCGAGGGCCTGGGAGATGAGATGCCTCAACCGTTCAGCGATTCTTAACGAGGCCTGACCCCTTGCCAACACCTCTTGCCAGCCTGTCGCCTGGCCGGATTGCTCCAGCAGGAGCTGGGCGTAGTCGTAGCCCAGTAGACTGTAGAGCCAGGGTTCATGCAGTCGGATTTGGGCCTGCACTGCTTCGGCCTTGCGAAAAGCCGCTACTGCCTCGGCCAAGCGGCCCTGGCAGTGTAAGGTGCGGCCGAGGCGGCTGAGGGCTCCTATGCGCCGCTGCCAACGCTGCTCTTTGTCCTCGATACGGGCCGCCGCCTCAACCCCTTTCCGGCTCACCGCCTCGGCCTCGGTCCAGCGACCCAGGAAAGTGAGCAGGTCCGCCAGTCCCCCGCAGGATGTACAGAAGTTACGCCAATCCCCGGACTCTTCTTCTCGTTGCCAACCAATGCGCCGTGGCCCCAGGGACTCCTCCAGCCGGCCCAGGGTCATAAGGCAGAAGGCGGCATCTGCCAGCAGCCAGGAGCGGTCGGCCTCGCTCAGGGCCTCGCCCTTCTGGCCGGCCGTGGCCGCCACCGGCGGTTGGTCCCACCCATGGGGGAAGAAGCCAGTCAGGGCGGCCAGATCTGAGGAGTAGCCGCCCACTTGGAACAGGCTGTAACCCTGCTGACCGCGCCGGATGCGCCGCCAATAGATCTTATCCAGCGTTGTGCAGTAGCGACCAGCATGACAGCCATGGCCCACAGACCGGTAGAGGGGCTCAAGCTCTGCCAAGGTGTCGGGCAAGTCCTTGGCCGGCAGTCGGCAAAACCAGGTGAAGAGGGCGTCGTGGCCGGCACGGAAGGCCTCGGGGGCCTCCTGTTCCAACAGGGGGCCGAAGTGTTCGCGCACCAGGGGGTGGGCGTCGAGCTCCGGCTGCGCATGGTCCATGTCGGCCTGGATGAGCCCCCACTGGCTGAGCCGGGCCAGGGATTCGAGCAGGGCCGGCTCCTGGGCCTGGTGCAGGGCCTGGGTCAGGCCGGGTATGGGCGGCTCGACCCCCTGCAGGGCCAGGAGAGCCCCCCAGGGTGCCGGCCGGTCGAAGAGGCCAAGGATGCGCACCAGCTCCCGGTCTAGGGGTTGGTGCTCCGCCGCCAAGGCGCTGTCGAACCAGGCCATGACCGTGGCGGCGTGGGTCTCGCCAATGGTGGGGTGCCAAGGCCGGGCCAGGAAGGTACTGGCCTGGTCGCGGAGATAGGTGTGGCAGAACTCGGCAGCCAAGACCAGGGCCAGGGGGTGGTGGCCGCAGCGCTCGGCCACCACGTCCAGTTCATCCTTCGTGCCCAGGACGCCCCGGCTGTCGAGCAGCTGGTGGGCGCCGTCCGGGGGCAGGAGGTCTAAGCGCCGCTTCCTGAAATAGGGGGCGTCCTTGATGCCAATATCAGGAATGGGCAACCTGCTGCTGACCAGACAGAGGCAGTGCCCCGGCCCGCAGGCCACCCCCTCCAGCAGGGTGGCCAGGCCCCGGTCCTTGACCGTGCCGTTCAGTTTGTTGTCTTTCGAGGCCTGTTGCAGGGGCTCGATGCCGTCCAACACCAGCACCGTGGGCCTCTGGCCAACCGCCTGGGCCAGGAGGCGGCCCAGTTCATCGTCACTGGCGTCCTGGGTGTGCGGAATGGTAAGTTCCGCCAGGGCCGCGAGCAGGAAACCCCGGCTGCTGATGGCCTGGTTGCGGCTGCCCTGGCTGTAAAAGGAGTGGCCAATAAAACGAGTCCCAGTCGGCCACCCTTGCTGTTGCTCCAGCCACCAGCGTACCAGGGAGGACTTGCCAGTGCCGCCGTCGGCCACCCAGAGGAAGACCCCTTTGTGGTCACGCCAGGCAGTGATCTGGGACAGTTCGGTCTCCCGGCCAAAGAGCTGGGATGTACGGCCGGGAAGCTTGGCCAGGAGGCTTGACAGCTCTAGTGTGCTTGAAACCGCTTTAGGCATAATCGGCAGAACAGGGCGAAGGCGCCGGCACCCTCCCAACTGCTTTACTCGTTTAGCCAGGGCGCGGGCGATGGCGGTATAGGCCTCACTCCGATCCCGATGCTTGCGGATAGGCTTTCCCTTCGGCGGCAGGAGCTGGATCTCCTCGATAAAGGGCTTCTCTTCCCAGAGGCACTCTTCCACCAAGACGAAGGCCAGAAGTACCTGGTGGTCATCTTGATAGCGCTTCAAGAAGGTGGGCACCTCAACTGCGTTACAAAACTCCGAGGCAAGAAAATCGCCGCAGACCAGAAAGATGGCCCCATCGGCCCAATCCATGGCGGCTCCGATCTCTTGACGCCAGCTGGCTCCCACGGGGATGGCTCCGTCCTCCCAGAGTTCGATCAGGCCATTCCCAACCAAGGGGGCCAGGTAGATCATCAGCCTAGTCTTGATATCATCACTGGCATGGGCATAACTGACGAAGAAGCGGAAAGGGGAGGAGGGTGACGGTTTTACGCCCGAGTCCTCCATTTTTGCTTCGGGTTGGTTCTCGTTAACCATTCTCGATCATCCCCTGAAGTTCTTGTAAGGCGTTCCGCAGGGGGTCATATTGTGTATCCTGCGCAGTCAGGTTAATCAAGGCCTGAAGGTGGGTTGCTGCGGAGTCGTGCTCCCGCTTGGTGCCGAGGCGAGCCTGCACCTCCCGATACTGATAGGCTAGCCTGTCCCGCACAGACTCCTCGGTGATGGCCTCGGTGGTGCGCCCATCCAGCCAGGCCCATATGGCCGCCACTCGATTGGCCTCCACCTCGGCCATGGCGTGGAAATAGGTCCGATCCAGCGCAAAGCGGCGCTTGCCATTGTATGTGGCCTCGGCCAGCAGGGCCTGGCGTTGTTCCGCCCTGCCATCCAGTTCCTTTCGTTCCCCCCAGGTTGCCAGCAGGCAGGCGCCCTCCAGGGCGTTGAGCAGGGGGTAATAGTCGCGCTCGCCGCTGCGCGAGAGCGATAGATCAACGGCCTGAAAGTAGGTCTTGGTCATCTCTGCCAGGGCCTTGGGTATCCCCTTATGAGCCCCTATGGCATGCAGGGTCTGAACCCGCCGTTTCCAGCTGGATGCCAGCAGTGAGAGCCGTTCCACGGTGGGCTCAAGGTCCAGAATTGTGTGTAGTCGCTTTTGTCCGGTCTTGAGTAACCTCTCGCCCTCCTTCCTGGTTTTCGGATTTTCCATCAGTTTGGCCCCGTGACGGGCCTCCAGATTGGCGAGTTGTTCCAGGGCATGGAGGCTTGCGGTGCCATCCTCCTGGGTCAGGGCGGCGCGGTAGTGGTCGATGGCGCGGGCCTTTTCATCGAAATCGGCCCAGGCGGCACCCAGACGTTCGCGGATGGTGGCCAGATGGAAGAAATTGACGCGGGCCGCGGTCTCAATCATCTCCAACTGTCGGCGGTAGTTGGCCCTCTCCTTTTTTTCACGCACCAATTTAAGCCGGGCGTGAATCAGCTCCAGATCATTGATAACCTGACCGGCATGGAGGTAGACGGGGCACTCCGGCTTCACCTCTTCTTCGTTGTCCAAACGGTAGCGCTCA
>CAYSFY010000068.1:7595-20250 GCA_964430285.1 uncultured Desulfobulbia bacterium | reverse complement strand
TCTCCTCCCCCCGGCCCAGTGCCGCCAGGGTCTGGGCCCGCCAGCGATAGCCGTTGGGGTCGGCGGGATGGAGCCGGATCGCATGGTTCAAGTCGGTCAAGGCAGGGGTATAGGCGTGGCGCAGAAAAGAGAGTTGGCCTCGGGCAAGAAGGGCTGGCGCGAATTCCGGTTCTTGATTCAAGGCCTTGGTCAACCGTTCCAGGGCCTCGGGATAGCGGTCATGCCGCATGAAAAATTGACCGGCCCGGGTCAGCATGGTCGGGGCATGGAGGGGCAGGGTAAAGAGGGGCGCGAGCTCCGGCTCCTGCCAGGGGAGAGGCGCTTTAGCGGCGGCTTGGGCATAGAGGGCCTGGAGTTCGTCCATGGTATGCAGCCCCAGGTCATGGAAATCGAGACCCCGGGCAACGAAGAGCTGTTGCCGGGGATAGAAGGGGTGGTCGGGATGATAGTTCCCGTAGAACACGAAGAAGGTGGGGTCCAGCAGCAGCCAGTGCCCATCCACCTGGACCTCAATGAAGGTGTGACCACTGATCAGGGAGAGACTGCCGGCCCGGTAGCGTTGTATCCACTCGGCATCGGCGGTGAGCACCAGGCGAGCCGGCAGACCCAAGGCCCGCACCAGAGTCACCTCCACCAGGGCATAGGCCCCGCAGCCGCCCAAGGCCCGGTCACGGGCCAGGGTCTGCGCATCATGGCTGAGTTGGGCGTTGTGCTGCCAGGGGTCAAAGACAAAGTGCTCGCTTACCAGACTGAGCAAGGCGGCCAGTCGCTCTGTCGGCGGGAGAGGGATAAGGTCGTCCACCAGGGCTCGGAGTTCGGGGGTGGGCGCGCTCTGGGGCCCGCCGCTCAACTCTCGGTCCGTGGCTGGCATGGTTGGCGTCGGTTGTGGCCCGACCCCACAGGCGGTCATGGTCAGGATCAGCAGCAGGGCCAGGAGCTGGGGGAGAGTGGCGCGGAGTTCAGCCACCACTTGGATCCAAGATCAGGGTGGCCTCATCGCCGGCCCCCTCAGGCACACCTGGCGCCACCTGGGCCTCGCCAGCGGCGGGTTGATCCAGGAGAACGGTCCCCTCCCCGTCCTCATCAACCGCCCCGGCATCACCGCCCACGGGGGTCGGCGCCAGCTCCGTGGCCCCCACTTTCATGGCCAGTTTGGCCAGCACCTCGTCCAGTTCCCGGCCATTGGCAAAGCGGTCGGCCGGACGTTTGGCCAGGAGACGGTTGATCACCGCATCCACTGCCGGCGGCAGCCCCGGGACCAGGGTGCCAATGCGCGGGGCCGGTGTGTTCATGATGCTCTGGCGCAACGCGTCAAAACTGGTGGCGGGAAAGGGCTTCCGGGCGGAGAGCAGTTCGAAGAAGATCACCCCCAGGGCGTAGAGGTCGGTACGCCCATCCACCACCGCCCCTTCGGTGAGCTGCTCCGGGGCCATGTAGGCCGGGGTGCCGGCCAGGCGCGCCATCTCCCCCTTGACCAGGGCGATACCGAAATCGGTGAGTTTGATCTGCCCTCTGCCGACAACCATGATGTTGGCCGGTTTCACGTCCCGGTGGATGACCCCGTGGCGATGGGCATAGTCCAAGGCCCGGGTCACGGTACGGATGATGGTGATCACCTGCGGGAGCGGCAGGAGTTTGCCGGGCTGACAGTAGCGGCGCAACTCCACCCCTTTCAGGACCTCCATGGCGATGAAGGAGAGGTCCCAGTCCTCGCCGGCATCGAAGATGGTGACGATGTTCGGGTGATTCAGACGCCCGGCCAACTGGGCCTCCCGCAGGAAGGTCCCCTTGAGTTCGGCCAACTCATCGGCCTCGGCAAAGCGGGTGAGGTGGAAGGTCTTGATGGCCACCGAACGGTCGATGGTGGGGTCCCTCGCCAGATAGACCGCCCCCATGCTCCCCCGGCCCAACAACCGCTGGATCTCGTAGCGGCCCAGGGTCTGACCGTTCTTGAGGATGGAGGTCTCCTCCGGGTCCACCGCATGCTCCAAGAAGGTGACTGTCCCCTGGTGCTCCGGGCCGGTGGCGGGGAGCACCACCTCGACCCCCATCTCCGTCAGCCGGCCTGCCACGTCTTCATAGGCCCGATTGGCGGCATAGAGCTTCTTCAGGATGGTGCAGGCGAGATCGGTCTTGCGCTTGCGCTGGAGTTCCAGGGCCAGGTTGTAGAGGAGACGCATGGTCTCCTCGGTCAAGGGGAGCTTGGCAAAGTGCTGGTGGGCCATCTCCAACAACCCTTTGTGCTGGTAGGAGAGGCCCAGTTCGACGATGGTCTCGTAGCGCTCTTCCACCGCCTCGTCATGCTCCTCGCGGGTCTTGAGGAAGAGGGCAAGGATCAAGGCCAGGGCGACCATGGCCGTGGTGGCCAGAGGCGCGGCCAGGGGCAGCCACAGCCCCTGGCGGGTGAAGAGCAGCTGACTACCGCCGGCCGTGAACCCCATGGCGCCCAGGACCACCAGGCCTTGGGCCATGAGCCCCAGGTGGGGGAGGATGGCGGTGAGCAAGAGGCCAAGGCCCACGCAGAGCAGGACGGCCCACAGGTCGGTCATCTCCGGACGGTGGATGAAGTCGTTATCCAAGATATTGGCGATGGCGTTGGCGTTCTTCTCCACCCCGGGAAAGAGGGTACTTAAGGGGGTGGAGATGGCGTCGTAGAGCCCCGGGGCGGTGGCGCCCACCAGCACGATCTTATCGTTGAAGGCATTGGCGGGGAAGCGCTCGGCCAAGACATCGGCGGCAGAGTAGTAAGGGAAGCTGCGGTACCCTCCCCGCCAGTTGATGATCTCGGCCCCCCACACGCGCGCCCCGCCCAGGGGCAGGGGCGCGATGGCCACGCTCAGCTCCCCCACCTCCACCCCTTGCCCGCCAATCAGTTGCAGGCGATCCTGTTTCGTGGCCAGGAAGCGTTGGGCCACCCGCAGGGAGAAGGAGGGGATGTAGTGACCGGCGTGGCGGAGGGCCAAGACCTCGTGGCGGGCGGTGCCGTCGCTGTCAGGGACCAGGTTGATGTGACCCGCGCCCATGGCCGCCTGCCCCAGGACGGGGTCGTTGACGTTCAGGTCATAGCCGTTCACCATGCCGATTCCATCCAGAAAGGCCGGATTCTTGACCAGGGGGAAAGCCAGATCGCCGGCGCCGTCGGGGCCGGCTTGGTCGCTCGCCTCCTGGCGGTTGAGGTTGAAGTAGATGGGCAGGATGACGTTGCCGGCCTTGGTCATGGCCTGGGCCAGGACCTTGGTATCGGCGACCATGGAGTCGCGGTCGTCGGGTTGAAAGAAGATATCAAAGGCAATGACCCGCGCCCCGGAGCGGCTGAGCACCGCGATCAGGTCGGCAAACAGGGTCCGTTTCCAGGGCCACTTGCCCGTGCGGTTGAGGCTTGCATCGTCAATGGCGACAATGGCCACCTGCCGCTCCCCTGCCACCTGGCCGCGGGCCGTGAAGTGGAGATCCAGGAGGGCGGTCTCCATGGCCTTCAGAAAACCGGGTTCCAGGAGGGCGATGACCACGGCCAGTGCCGTGAAGGTCACGCCCACCATATAGACCTGCAACAGCCGGCGATGGTGGCCCAAGGCGGACATGCGGCAGTTACTCCCAGCCTGGCGGCATGGCCATTACCGCCGACAACGAGCCGACACTGTTCAAGGCCCCGCCCATCACCGCCCCGGAGACCCCGATGGGGCCTAGGGCCGCGCCACCGGTGACCGCCGTGCTCAGGGTGCCCGCGCTGACGAGTTGGGAGGGACCGATCAGGCCGCTGAAACCCACCTGGGTGTTGGGACCGGCGAGCAGGGTGGTGGTCATGGAGAGGCCCAGGGCGGCATGGGCCGAGCGCACCGAGAACAGTTCGCAAAGCTCCCTCAGGAAGGAGGGCCACCTGTCGATCCGGGCCGTGTTAGCGGTGGTGGGCAGCACCGCCACCACGAAGTCAGAGCCCCGGACCCCGCAGATGGCCGTGGGGGTATGGACCTGGTAGTCGTTGGCATAGCTCCCCCGCAGGTGGTTGACCATGAATCGCACCCGGCCGAAGAGGAGTTGCAGCACCGACTCTCGGCGATCCTGGCTCGGGTCGTAGACCGACTTGTCCAGCACCAGTTTGCTGTGGCCCGCCATGGTGAAAACGCTTTTGTCGTCCAGGCGGCAGCGCAACTCGGCCCGCGTGTCGGTGATCAGGGTATCGCCGCTGAACAGGGGCTGGTCCCGTGCTGCCGTGTAGGCCAGGTTTGTCCCTTGGTGGATAATCCAGGCCTGACCTTGGGCCTGCTCCACGGCCCCAATGGGGGTGGCGGCTGCGGCGGGCTCGAAGCCGGGGGCCGTGGTGGTGCCGTCAGGGAGCAGGCTACTGACCGGGGTGGTCTCATGGAAAAAGACCCGGGCCAGCCGGTCCCCGGGGGCGGGCGGTTGGCTGGACGCGGGGTGGGGCTCAGGGGAGGGCTCGCGGGAGTCCTTCATCGTCACCGGCGGCGCCGAGGGTGCGGCCGGGGCAGGTGTCGCAGCCGCTGCCGGCGTTGGAGTCGATGCGGCAGCCCCGCTCAGGGCCGGAAAGCGCAGGGTTTGGCCGACGCGGATCTGGTTCAGATTGGTGAGTTCCGGATTGGCCCCCTTGAGCAAGGCCGCAATCTCCCCGCTATAGGCATGGTAGACTTCACGGCAGAGGCTGCCTATGGTGTCCCCCCTCTTGACGGTGACCATCCTGGTGTCATCGGCCCACCCCCTGGCGGCGAGAAAACAGATCATGATCAAGGTCACCACCAGCATGAGACCGGGCCCTTTTTTGCCAACTCTACCTTGCGCGTTTTCCATGACTCTCCTCCCTCCGATTCAAATTTTGTCCGGAACTTGGGCAATGTTTGCCCCCCATCCTCCTCATCTCGTGACCATAAGTATGGCACAAGGATTCCACTGCTGTCCAGTCTCCTCCCCGAAATTCCCAAAAAAAGTGGCGTTCAAAGATGAACCGTGCCGCACACGGAGCTCCTCTTTCCGGATAGCTCCAATCGCCTCTTCCACGACATGTCCGGGCATGAACGAAGGTGCCAACATGACCAAGTTATTTCGCAACCCTTCCTAAACATTTTTTATGGCGACTGAGGATGAAGAGCAAACTCCGCGCGGAACAAGGATCAACAGCGCCCCCGCACCCATAAATTCGTCGGTCCGGCGAAAACGGCGGGTGTCGGTTGGCAACGTGCCGCATCCCTGGGAGTACGACCGTCTCCTCTCCAAGGGACGGCCCAGGAGCCGCCATGGCAAGCAAAGAGAAATATCCCCGTCTTGCCGGAGCGGCACAATAATTGATATGGTGTATCTACTCTTGTTTGTGACATAATGGTTACGGGTGGCAGGGACAGCAAAAGGTCATGCCCCCTCCTCCGTCGCCATGATTGACGGTTTCGCAAAAATCGCTCATCCACCGCTGGCACGTCCCGTAACATAGTGAAATTATATTGGCAGATGGTCGGCCGCACGACCTTTTGCGGTTCCATCATGATTGGCGGCGCACCCTCGAAACTCTTTTGCCAGGATACAATGTACCATGAGCCAACACCAGTTTACGGTAGCGGACTTGCTCCCCACTGCCGAACAGTTCAAAGAGGTTGTCGGGCCGGAGATCTCCAAACTCCCCAGCCTGCCGGTGGTCGCCATCAAGCTCCTCAAGCTTACTCGGGACGACACCTCGGCGGTGGTGGATCTGGTCCGTCTCATCGAGACCGACCCGGCCATCACCGCCAAGATCCTGAAGATCGTCAACTCCGCCGCCTATGGTCTGCGCCGCAAGGTCTCCTCCATCAAACATGCCATCGTCCTCCTGGGCTTTGCCGCCATCCGCTCCTTGGCCATGGACGTGGTGCTCTATGATCAACTCATTCAACGCCGCACCCGCCACGGCTTCAACCGCGTCCACTTCTGGCAGCACTGCCTGACCGTGGCCACCCTCTGCCGCGCCCTGGCCCACCGGGTTAATTACCCCAACCCCGAGGAGGCCTACATCGCCGGACTCCTCCATGACATCGGCAAAATCATCAGCGAGACCCACGGCCGCATCAGCTACAGCGAGTTCCTGAAACAACAGGACCACCACGACGGCCTGCTGGTCGATATCGAAAAGAAGATCCTCGGTCTCGACCACTGCGATATCGGCGCCTTTGTCTGCCAGCAGTGGGGCCTGCCCGACGCCATCGTCCTGGCCCTCAAGCTCCACCACCAACGCTTTGCCCATCTCCCCCTGGACCCGGAGCGCCGGCTGTTGGTGGCCATGGTCTCCCTGGCCGATTTCATCTCTTGGCTGCTGGGGGAGGGCTCGGCCCAGATCACCAGAAACTCCATCCTCCAGCCCGAGGTGGAGGAGATCATCCCCTTGCAGGAGATCAACCTCCATGCCCTGGTCGGCGAGGCCAACCGGGAGATCAATGAGATCTCCGAATTCTACGACTTCTCCTTGCCCACCCAGGAACAGTTTAAGGAGAATATGCTGCTGGCCAACATCCGCTTGAGCCGCTTCAATACCAACTACTACTACCTGCACAGTGACCTCCAGGCCAAGGTCAAACACCTGACCCAGATGCGCAAGAGTCTGGCTGAGGTCCATCGCAGCCTGGACCCCAAGGAAGTCCTGACCATGACCATGGACTCCATCCGCCAGGACTTCGGCTATGACCGGGTCTATTTTCTCAAGCTCGACAGCGGACATCGTTGCCTGAAGCTGGTGGAGGCGAGCGGCCGGGACGGGGTGCAAAAGATAGGTGACCTGGCCATCGAGATCAATCCCGAGGCCACCATCATGGTCGATTGTCTGCGCAAGAAGATCCCGGCCTTGCTGCAAGGGAACAGCCGCATGGAAGATGAGATCCTCGACCGCTTCCAGGTGCGGGAGATGGGCCTTGTCCCGGTCATGAGTCAAAACAGCATCATCGGCGTGCTGGGAGTGGACCATATCGATTCCGACCATCTCATTGCCGTGGAGGATCTGGACACCCTGACCATCATTGCCGGCGAGTTGGGACTCGCCCTGGAGAACGCCCGTAAGTTCAACGAGTTACAGGCATTGGCCTTCCGCGACGGGCTGACCGGGATCCATAACCGCGCCCACCTGAACATCGTGCTCAGCAACTGCTTCAAAAAGGCCGCCGCCAGCCAGACCGCCCTCTCCGTCGGCATGGTGGATGTCGATTTCTTCAAGAAGTTCAATGACAGCTACGGTCACCTGCACGGCGACTCGGTGTTGAAGCTCCTGGCCTCAACCATGAAGAAGTTCTCCCGGCCCACCGACCACATCGGCCGGTTCGGTGGCGAGGAGTTCATGTTTATCCTGGAGGAGGCGACGCCCGAGGTGGCCTACTACTTTGCCGAACGACTGCGCAAGGAGGTGGAGGCCTTGGGGCGGGTGCTGGTCAAGCGTTTCCCCGAGCGAGCCCTCACCATCTCCGTGGGGGTCGCCTCCTATCGGCCCGGGATGGCAACGGCGGCCGACCTGGTCAAGCGGGCGGATGAGGCCCTCTATCAGGCCAAGGCTGCCGGCAGAAACCGGACCGTCAGTGCCGACCGGGGGTGATGGTCCGCTTCCCGCTCTTGTGGCGCCGGGTCCAGCCTATACTCCCCGTCCCCAAAGCTGTTGGTCCCGCATCACCCCATAAACCCGCCCTCCGCCCACCTGAGCTCGACAACTCAACAACCCTGCCGGCAACGGTTGTCCGTTTTCATACAAACCCGGCAACATCTCAATCCCCGAGGACCACATGGAAAATCATAAACTAGTCCTGCCCGGACATCTGAACCACTATGGCTTCCTCTTTGGCGGCAATCTGCTGCAATGGGTGGATGAGTACGCCTGGATCGGCGCCAGTCTTGACTACCCCGGGGCCAAGTTTGTCACCGTCGGCATGGACCGGGTGGAGTTCCGCAGGAACATCAGAAACGGCACCATCCTGAAGTTCGTCATTGAGCGTGGCAGGGTCGGCAGGACCTCGGTCCAGTACGGGGTCTTGGTCTTCCGGGGCAATGGTGATCCGTGCGACAACGACCTGCTCTTCTCCACCAATGTCACCTTTGTCAATGTCGATGACCAGGGCCACAAGGTGCCCTTGCCCATCTTCGTGGACCGCACCGAGGAGTGAGTGGAGGTTTAAAGCGTGCTGCTGGTGATCACCGCCAAGGTGGCGTAGCGGCTCAGTTTGCCTAGGAGGACCAGGCCGGCGAAACGGGAGAAATGGAGTTTGAGGAGCCCCGCGGCCAGACAGAGGGGGTCGCCGATGATCGGCAGCCAGGAGAGGAGGAGGGACCATGCCCCATATCTGCCATAGAGCCCCATGGCCCGATCCACCTGCTTCCGGTCGAGCCGCAAGACCTTGTCGATCACCAGGGTAGAGCCCCAGACCCCGACGGCGTAGGTGGTACAGGCCCCGAGCGTGTTTCCCAAGGTGGCGGTAAGGACCAGAGTCTGCACCGGCAGGCCCTTGACAATGAGGGCGACCAGTAGCCACTCCGAGCCCAGGGGGACGAGGGTCGAGGCCAGAAAGCTCAACAGAAACAGAGCCACAAAGGCGTGGTTGAGGAGAAATGTCTGCACAGGGCCTTTTTGCGGGTGGGATATACTTTACGGACGAGATGCGCCATGCCTTCACGGCGCGTCGGCATGGTTCTGTTTTTTTGCAAATTAATGTATAGGATAAACTGAAAAAAAATCATATACTTTAAAAACTATTGCTATCAGCAGAGAAAAATAGCACCAAAGCGGCGTCAACCGCTATGGGTTAGTAAAAAATAATTCCTGTAACTTGATCAAAGAAGGAGGCAACTTGGCAACACCAAATTACCAGTATGAGAAACGTCAGCGAGATTTAGCCAAGAAAAAGAAGAAAGAAGAGAAGAGGTTGGCTGCATTGGAAAAGAAGAAGCTACATCCGGAGTCGGGGGACCCCGAGGGCACACCGTCCGAATAAGCGGTCTGTTTGGGCCACCTGGCGGTTGCCTTTCGAGCCTGCTCTCACCAAACTTTCAACGAGACCACGGGTGGCAGGCCTATTGTAATACAAGAAAAGTTTCGGATTCGCAAAAACCGCTCCATTGCCGTCCGGCACGCACACCAACGGATAGAGAGTCCGCGGGTGGAGGGCTGGTGGCGGAACTTTTTTGCGCGACCATCATAGTTTGACGCCAGCCTCATGGTGAGGCTGGATGTCGGTAATGCCAATCGCGGTTGGCGCTTTTACTTTCATGTGAGGATATGGATATGGCAGGTCAAGTTGTTCAAGGCAAGGTTAAGTGGTTCAACGACGAGAAGGGATTTGGTTTCATTGAGCAAGATGGTGGCAAGGATGTCTTTGTCCATCACAGCGCCATTGTTGGTAGCGGACGCAAGACCCTTTTCGAAGGGCAAAAAGTCTCCATGATTGTTACCCAAGGAGCGAAAGGACCCCAGGCAGAGAATGTGACGCCTGAATAGTTTGTTCTAAAAATCGGTAACGGCACGGGTCGCGAGCCTCACGGTTTCCGCTTACCCGCTGCCGCTACCGATACCATCCATTAGCAATGGGGAGCGCAGCAGAGTGCCATACCCATTGAAAATGGTAACTATCCGTTATCCGGATAGAGCTGCAAAAGGATGGTCGTGCCTGCCCAGATGAAACCCACCACATTCGCACTGGGCGGCGAGATGGCTGCCAAGGGCTATCCTCCATCCTCGGTTGCCCCCAGGAAAGCGCCCACGGGCGTCGCCCCACGGATATAAGTAGGACGCCAGTTACCGCACTCCCCTCGCCACGACCAATCCCCTTTACTCCCCTATCCTCCCCCGAATCGAGGATGACATGCACCCACGGGGCGTATTGCCCCAGAGAAGCAGCATGGCGTCTCCGCCTCCACCCCTCCTCATCTCCCTGCTGCTGTAGCGCGGCCCACCCTCTTTTTTTTCGCCTGCCTGTTGCCGGCAGGGCCTATGGCATCTCCCTGACCCTGACCTCGGTCGCGGGAAACTCCTTCATGATGGTGGTCAGTTCAGTTGGGTCGCTGCCGCTAAAGTGGTAGGGGTAGAGGACCTTGGGTTTGAAACAGAGGACGGCGTCGGCCACCATCTCCGGAGTCATGGTGTAGGGCAGGTTCATGGGCAGAAAGGCGATATCGATGGCGGTGAGCCCCTTCATTTCCGGGATATTCTCGGTGTCACCCGCCACATAGAGCCGCTTGTCGCCCAAGGTCAGCAGATAGCCGTTGTCTCTCCCCTTGGGGTGATAGGGCTCGCCGTTGTCGCGCTTATGGACCAGATTATAGGCCGGCACGGCCAGAATGTTGATGCCCGCCACCGTCGTCTCCTCACCGTTGGCAAGGACAATGCCCCCTGCCAGTTTTCGGGCACAGGTTGCAGTCAGTATGACCTTTGCCCCCTGTTTGCTGATCCGTTTAATGGTGTCGGGCTCGAAGTGATCGGCATGATCATGGGTGACCAGGATGATATCGGCCTTGGGCAGGGCGTTGTAATCGGCCATCCTGGCCACCGGATCGACTTGGATGATGGTGTTGCGGAAATCAAACATCAAGGAGGCGTGTTTAAGGAAGGTGATCCGCAGATCCCCTGCCGCGGCAGGGAAACGATCGACCGGGGGGGCGGCACAAGCGCAAGAGGCCCCAAGCAGCAGGGCAATGGAGAACAGGATCGTGAATCTGGTCAGCATGGGAATCCTCCTTAAGGTGTTGGGGTGGAAGGTGGTGTCACCTTGCCACCGGTAGCTTATGGTCCCAGACCCGCGCCGACATGACGAGGGAGGGAGACGACGGATAGTTTACGGTAATGAAAAGAAATAGACAACCATCCCCTCTCTCCCCTACAATGATGTGGGTACTGTCACCCATCATTGACCGGCTGGCCCTTACCAGCATGCCTTTAGGAGCCGTTAGCAAAAAAACTTGTCCCATTCAGCTTTTTCCCTTACGGCACCTTTCTCTGTTCCGTCCCCCCTGGCTGGGGATGCCGATTGGGTTATCCGGAATGATCAGGTTATTTTGTCTCAACGGCGCAGCGAGCGAGCCATGGCTGACGCAAGCACTCATCGGGATTTGCGGCGCACAATCGTCATCGCCGTCACCCTCGCCCTGCTGGGTCTGGCGGCCAACGCCCTCCCCCTGCCGGTCACCTTTAGTGTCTCGTTCGTTTTCGGTAGCGTCTTCACCACCATTGCCGTGGGGCTACTGGGGCCTTGGTGGGGGGCCGGCGTAGCCCTGGTGGCGGCGGGCTCGACCTATCAGTTGTGGGGCCACCCGTACGCCATCGTCATCTTCACGGCCGAGGCCCTGTGGCTCGGCATGGCCCTCAAACGGGGAAAACACAACATCCTGCTGCTCGATGCCCTCTACTGGCTCTGCCTGGGCATCCCCTTGATAGTCCTCTTTTATGCCGGCATCATGCGCATGGGGGGGCAGAGTACCGCCATCATCGCCCTGAAGCATGCCATGAACGGCCTGTTTAATGTCCAGATCGCGGGCATTGTTCTCTTCTTCACCCCTGCCGGTGTCTGGCTAGGGATCCAGCCGCGTCGGCCGCGGTCAACCTATGCCGATCTCTTTTTTCTGCTGGTCGCCATCTTCGTCATGACCTCCACCCTTGGCCTGCTGTTGTTGGAAAGCCGGCGGCATATCGCCATCGCCCAGCAACAGATCGTGGCCACGGTCCATGCCGAGGTCCGCGAGACGGAGGGGGTGTTGGCCCGCTGGGTGAACAGATTGGTCAACGCGGCCCGGGTGATCAGCGAACTTAGCGCCATCGGCCCCCTGCAACCCTCCGCCTATCTGCAGGAGGAGTTGGCCCAGATCCATGCCCTGTTTCCCGACTTTCACGGGGTGCTGCTGGCCGATGCCACGGCCACCACCATCGGCTTTCACCCGGCAACCAATGAGTTCGGGAAGTCGACCATCGGCATCAACTATGCGGACCGGCCCTGGTTCCAACAACTGCGGAGCACCCTGCAGCCAGTGGTCTCTGATGTCTTCCTAGGCCGGGGTGGCACCACCAAGCCCATCTTCTGCGTCACTGTGCCCGTGGTCCGCCAGGGGCAGCTGGCCGCATTTGGGCTAGGCACTGTCAACCTTGAACAGTTACAGGCCTTATTCACCCGCTCTGGCGAACGGAAGGACCTCACCCACACCGTCATTGACCAAAACGGCACGGTGGTGGTCAGCACCGACCCGGCCCGCAGGTCCCTGGACCGGATACCGGCGCCGCTTGCCGGGCATACCCTCCGTCTCAACTCCGATGTCTCGCTCTTTATCCCCGGTGCCCGGAAAAATATCACCATGGACGCATGGCAAGACGCCTACTACTTCGCGAGCACCCCCATCCAAGGGACCCCATGGACACTGCAGGTGGAGTACCCGGTGGCCCCGCTGCAACGGGAGTACTATGCCGAGGCCATCTGGGGCTTGGGCCTGACCGCCCTGGTCTTTCTGGCCACCCTCCCCTTTGCCGCTCTGGTCAGCCGCGTGCTCACCCGCCCGATCCTCTCTCTGGCCACCATCTCCAAAAATCTGCCAGACAAGATCGAAGGCCATGAACAGATCCCCTGGCCACGGACCAACTCCGTGGAGCTCACGGAACTGATCACCAACTTCCGAGAGACCGCCGCGGCCCTCTCCTGCCGGATCAACGAGATCAAAGACGCCAACCTGC
>CAYSFY010000068.1:0-7585 GCA_964430285.1 uncultured Desulfobulbia bacterium | reverse complement strand
CTGCGGCTGGAGCAGACGGTTGCCGTCCGCACCGCCGATCTCTATCAGGAGCGCCAGCGGCTCACCGACATCATCACCACGCAGACACGGATGGAAGAGCAGATTACATGCTCCCTGCAAGAGAAAGAGGTCATGCTCAAGGAGATCCACCATCGGGTAAAAAACAACATGCAGGTGATCTACAGCCTGCTGAACCTCCAGGCCAAGGGCATTGCCGACCGCGCGACCCGGACCATGTTCGAGGAGAGCAGAAACCGGGTCAGTTCCATGGCCATGATCCACGAGAGGCTCTATCAGTCAACGGACCTGGCCTCCATCGACTTTAAGGAGTACCTGCTGTGCCTCATGGCCGATATCGCCGACACCTATCGACAGCCGGGAGTCAGCTGGCTGGTGGCGATGGAGCCCCTGAACCTGGACATCAATGTGGGTATCCCCTGCGGCTTGATCATTAACGAACTGGTCTCCAACAGCTTCAAATATGCCTTTCCGGAAGGGCGAGAGGGGGTCATCACCCTGGGCATCCGCAAGTGCCGGACCGGCGAGAATCTGCTGACCGTGGCTGATAACGGCATCGGGTTCCCGCCGGGGGTTGATTTCAAGAACACCACCTCGTTGGGGCTACAAATTGTTTCCGTGCTCACCAATCAGATTCACGGCTCCATCGTGCTGGCCAGTGACGCTGGAACGAAATTTTGCATCACCTTCCCCGGGCATGCCAACAATAAAGGATCAGACCATGGATAAAAAGAAGATCATGCTGGTTGAGGATGAGGGCGTGACCGCCATGAATATCAAGTCCGATCTCCTGGAGCTGGGCTTTGAGGTCCCGGCCGTGGTGGCCAGCGGCGAGGAGGCGGTGCGCCAGGCCGTCTCCCTGCTCCCCGACCTGATCTTGATGGACATCGCCCTGGATGGCCCCATGAGCGGCATTGAGGCGGCCACCGAAATCAGGCGGACGTGCGCCATCCCCATTGTCTATCTGACCGCCCATACCGACAGCGAGACCCTAAACCGGACCAAGGTGACCGAACCGTTCGGCTATCTCCCCAAGCCCTGCAGCATGAACACCATGTCCGCCACCATTGAGGTGGCCCTCTACAAGAGCGAGGCCGACACCGCCCGCCGCCGGGCCGAGGCCGAAGTCAAACGGGTACTGACCGAGCAGCGGATCATCTTGGACAACATCCCGGTAGGGGTCCTGTTTCTGAAAGAGAGGAGCATCCTCTGGGCCAACCGAACCTTGACCCGGATGTTCGGCTACGCCTATGCCGAGATGGTGGGCAGGGAGACGGAGTTTCTCTACCCTGACCGGACGGCCTTTCAGCAGATGGGGGAGAAGGCCTATGCGGCCCTGGGCCGGGGAGAGGTCTACACCGGGCAGACCCAGATGCGACGAAGAGAGGGGAGCGACTTCTGGTGCACCCTGGTCGGTCAGGCCGTCAATCCCGAGCGTCTGGAGGAGGGGGCGATCTGGATCCTGGAGGATGTGACCGCGGGCCGCATGATGGAGGAGGCCCTGCGCGTCAGCGAGGAGAAGTATCGCACCGTGGCCGATTTCACCCATGACTGGGAGTTCTGGATCGGCGCTGATGACTCGATCCTCTACTGCTCGCCTTCATGCGCCAAGATCACCGGCCATACGGCCGCGGAGTTCGAAGGCAATGCCGGTCTGATCCGCCAGCTGATCCACCCCGATGACCAGACGAAGTATGACCACCACCGCCATGATGTCATTGGCTTGAGGCAAGAAAATGAGTTGGAATATCGTATCATCCGCGCCGATGGTTCGATCCGCTGGATCTCCCACGTCTGCCAGCCGGTCTTTGATCGCCATGGTCAATTTGCCGGCAGCCGCGGCAGCAACCGAGACATCACCGAGCGCAAGGCCCTGGAGGCCGAGGTGATCAAGGTCAGGAACCTGGAGGCCCTGGGGGTCTTGGCCGGAGGCATCGCCCATGACTTCAATAACCTGTTCCAAGGACTGCTGGGCAACATCTCCCTGGCCCGCATGTGCACCCCGGAGGGGAGCGAGGCCACCCAATTTCTCAAGAACGCGGAACAGGTCCACGAACAGGCCTGCAAGCTGACGGGCCAACTGGTCGCCTTCTCTTCCGGCGGCCTCTCCTTGCGGGGGGATCTCCGGCCCGCTGACCTGATTCGGGAGGAGCTCGCCCAAATTGTTGGCCCTTCAGGGGTGGAGGTCGAGATCGCTCTGGCCGACGACCTCTCCATGATCAATGTGGACCATGTCCAACTCCGTCAGGTCCTGCGCCACATGGTGGTCAACGCCATGGAGGCCATGCCCAAGGGCGGCAGGGTCCTGGTATCGGCAACCAACGAAGAGCTATCGTTGGTAGGGGCCAAGGCCACCACCCTGGGGCCTGGCAAGTACGTTAGGATCTCGATTCAAGACCAAGGGTCGGGCATCAAGAGCGAGGACCTGCCCCGGATCTTCGACCCCTATTTCTCCACCAAGCAGCGGGGCTCCCAAAAGGGGATGGGGCTTGGCCTCTCCCTGTGCGAAACGATTATCCAAAAACACGGTGGCGCGATTGGCGTGGAGACGGAACCGGGAAGGGGGACAACCTTCCATGTCCACCTCCCGGCGGTCAGTACCCCGTTAGCGACGGTGGCAAGCAAAGAGGCGGGGGGCATGGGCCCCCGCCTGCTGGTCATGGATGATGACCCCAATGTGGTGCTGGTGGTGACCCGATTTTTGCGGATTTCCGGGTATCGGGTGGATGCGGTCAGCAACGGCGATGAGTCCATCAAGGCCTTTCAGGATGCCCGCGAGGCCGGCGACCCTTACGCGGCAGTCATCCTGGACCTGGCCATCCCCGACGGCATGGGGGGCAAGGAGGCGGTCACCATCCTGCGCACCATCGATCCGCGGGTGAAGGCCATTGTCTCCAGTGGCTACGTCGATGACCCGGCCATGACCAATTGCGCTGAATACGGCTTCGTGGCGGCCGTCAGAAAACCCTATCGCTTGCAGGAGATGAAGGAGATGTTGGCTCAGTTACTGCAATAAGCCGGGGTCCAAGCGGTGCAACTCGATCCGTTCGCCAATGGCCTTGGTGAGTTTACCGTAATCAGCAGTGTTGCCCAAGAGGATGCAGCCGATGATGCGCTTGTCGTCCATGACGATCTTGCGGTAGGTGGTGGCGGTGGCAGTGACCTTGGCCTCATGGCAATGATCGGCATCGATATCGCCCACCGCCGCCAGATCGACACCCACGACCTTAAGCTTATTGGCCATGGTGGTCCCCCCATAGGAAGCCACGCCCCCGGCCATGGCAAGCCCTGCCACCTTACCCTGCTGCTGGGCGGTGGGCCAGATCCCGGAGGGTGGTTGCCCCGCGAACTCGGCCACGTCGCCAGCGGCGAAGATGCCCGCCATGCTGGTCTCCATCCGCTCGTTCACGCAGATCCCCTTGTCCACCGTAACTCCCGCGGCCACGGCCAGCTCCAGGTTGGGCCGCACCCCGGCCGCGACGATGACCATGTCGCAGGGCAAGGTCTCCCCCCCTGCCAACGCCACCCCGCTCACCCGTTCCGCACCCGTGATCGCACTGGTGCGGGCCGCGATCCGAAACGAGAACCCCAGATCCCTTACCATGATCTCTTGCAGTATGGCGGCCCCCGCCGCGTCCAATTGCCGGGGCAGCAGGCGCGGCAAGAACTCCACCACCATCACCTCTTTGCCGAGTTTGCGTAGCGCCTGTCCGGTCTCCAGCCCCAGCAGGCCGCCGCCGATGACCACCACCCGTTGGGCAATGGCCGCATGGGCACGCATGGCCCGGGCATCGGCGATATCGCGCAGGGTAAAGACCCCGGGCAGCTCGGCCCCGGCAATGGGCGGCACAAAGGAGTGGCTGCCGGTGGCGAGCAACAGGCGGTCGTAGGTGAGGGATTTACCCGTGGCGGTGGTCACGGTCCTGGTGTGCGGATCAAGGCCGGAAGCGCGGCACTGGGTCAGCAGGGTGATGCGCTGCTCGCGATACCACTCTGGCCTTTTGGCCAGCAGCCGCTCCTCGCTCACCTCGCCGGAGATGAATTCGGGGAGCCGGATCCGGTAGTAGAAGGGGAGATCCTCCTCGGTGATCAGGGTGATGGCGCCGGTCTGGTCCTGGAGCCTGATCTGTTCCGCCGCCGTGGTGCCGGCAACGCCGTTGCCGATCACGAGATAGTTGGTCATGGGAGGGGCCTCCTTCTTATTGAATATACCCCTGTTCGGCCAGGTAGAGAAGGATCTCCTGTGCCCCTTCCGCCGGGGTGATGGCGCTGGTGTCGATGGTCAACTCGGGGTTGGCCGGCGGGATATAGGGGTCGGAGACGCCGGTGACCCCCTGGACCTTGCCGGCCCTGGCCTTGGCGTAGAGCCCCTTGCGGTCGCGCTGTTCGCAGACCTCCAGCGGGGTGGAGCAGTAGACCTCGACGTAGCCGCCGTAGCGGCTGATCAACTCGCGGTTGGCCTGGCGGGACTCCTCGTAGGGGGCGATGGGGGCGCAGAGGGCGATGCCGCCGTTCTTGGTGATCTCGCTGGCCACGAACCCGATGCGGGTGATGTTGAGGTTGCGGTGCTCCTTGGAGAAGTTCAGCTCGGAGGAGAGATTTTTGCGCACGATGTCGCCGTCCAGCAAGGTCACCGGCCGATCGCGCATCTCCATGAATTTCACCATCAGCACCTTGGCCAGGGTCGATTTGCCGGAGCCGGAGAGGCCGGTGATGAAGACCGTGAACCCCTGTTTGGCGCGGGGCGGAAAGGCCCGTTTCAGCTCGGTCACCACCTCGGGGTAGGAGAACCACTCCGGGATGGGGAGGTTCTGTTCCAGGCGGTCTTTCAGTTCCTGGGAAGAGATGCCCTTGATCTGCATGGCCGGCCCGGCCTCCTCTTTGAGGAGGTAGTGGGCCTTGTCCTCCACATAGACCATCTCCCGCTGCGGCACCATGAGGATGCCGGTCTCGCTTTCGTACTTCCTGACCAACTCCTGGGCGGCGTGGGCCGGGTAGAAGAGGGGGCGGCCCGCTTGGCAGGCAAAGGGGTCGCCGTGACCGGCCGCCACCAGGAAGTGGCTGCAACCGAAATTCTTCTTGATGATCGCCTGCCACAGGGCCTCCCGGGGGCCGGCCCAGCGGTAGGCCATGGCGATCAGGCTGAGCATGGCCATGTTGTGGGGAAACTTTTTGACGATCTCCTCGTAGCAGCGGACATGGGTGTAGTGATCGATATTGCCGGGGTGATCAAGGCCCACCACCGGCTGCAGCAGGATGGTGGCATTGGCCTCCCGGGCGGCGTGGAGGACCATCTCCCGATGGGCGCAGTGGAGGTACTCATCGGTGTGGAAGCCCATCACCCGGCGCCAGCCGTTCTGGGTGAAGCGGCGGCTGGTCTCGGCCGGGGTCAGGCGGACCTCTTTGAAGTCGTAGTGAAGGGGGAGGTGCAGACCCTCCAGGCTGCCGCCGATATACCACGCGCCGGTCTGCTGCAACAGGTGCCGCACCCCGGGGTGGGCCTCGGGGTCGGCGCTGCCGTAGACCGCCATGGCCTCCCGGGCCTTGTCCGGTTGCCAGATCTCCTCCACCGTCAACACCGCCAGCATGAACCCCTCTTCATCATTGATGGCGACCTTTTGCCCGGGGGTTAGGGCGCCGGCGGTCTTGGCATTGACGTCCAGACAGATGGGGATGGGCCACACCGTATCGTCGGCCAAGCGCAGGCGCTCCAGCACCGACAAGTAATCCGCCTGGTTGAGGTACCCCTTCAGGGGGTAGAAGGCCCGGTTCAGCAGGAGCTCCAGATCACAGAGCTGCCGCCGGTTGAGGTCGATATAGGGGTAGTTCAAGGCCTCTTGTTTAAGCGCTTCCGCCCTGCGAAAATGGACGAGCAGGCTTTCTGAGTATGCGAGCATGGGGGGATCGGGGAAGTGAGGAGGGTGAAGGTTAAAGAGGGAAAGGAGTAAGACTCAAGGGGAGGTCCTCTCACCTCGCTTCATTCATCCGGGCAAAAAATGGTCTTCATGGTGGACATCATCTCGATGATCCGGGGGTCGGAGATCTTATTGAAGATAAAATTGGCATCCTTGCGGAAGCTGATGATGTCCTTATTGCGCAAGATGGTCAGATGCTGGGAGACATTGGCGTTGGTGGTCTTGACCTCCTCCCTGATCTCGCCCACGGTCATCTCTCTGTCCTGAAGGAGGCAGAGGATCTTTAGGCGGATGGGATGGGCCATGGTCTTCAGCATGCCGGCTACATGTTCAACGTCTTGATCGTTCATGGGGGTCCGTTATTCACATTTGATTTAAGTTGGTCGTCCATCCCGGGACGGTGATGATGGACTTTTGGGGAGATAACTAGCTGATCCCCTTGAGAGTATCGCCCTGCATGGCAACAAATCACCATAAAAAGTAATTGGCCATTTAGCAAACAGAAAGTAGGACAGGGGCGTATATTCCTGAATTTAGGTAGTTAGCGGCATCTCCCCGGTTCACGGCAATCTCGATGAGGCCTGCGCCATTGATGAGGAGCAGGGGCTGACCCGGCTCGGCCTGACTGTAGGTGTCGTGCCAGCAGCGCAAGCGATGGGGGCCGATACCGAGGGTAATGGCGTCGCGCTCCGCCTGCAGCTGCGCGAGATCGGCCTGGGTGATGTTGGTGATCAGATTGCCGAAGTGATCCCGGCGGGTGACGCAGCCGGCAATGGTCCGGCCGGTCAAGTCCAGGCGAGGGGTCGGCAGGTGGAGGGGGGCAAGGTCCGCCGTGGCCATGGCCTGGCCCATGCTCTCCGGGGCATGACCGCAGGCCAAATGAGCGGCCAGGGGGGCGAAGATGTCCCGTCCGTGAAAGGTGTGGCTCACGGGCGCCAGGTAGAGGTCGGGCCGGTCAAGGCGGAAGGCCTTGGCCTCGGGGGCTACCAGCAGCGCCACGACCCCGTTGTCCGGGGCCAAAAAGTAGTGGCCCCGGCTGGCCAGGAGGATGATCCGCCGGCTGCTCCCCACCCCCGGGTCAACCACCACGACATGGATGGTGCCCAAGGGAAAATAGCAGGACGTCTCGTGCAGCAGGTAGGCCGCCTGGGCGACATCCTGGGGCGGGATGGCATGGCAGAGATCAACGATGGCGACCCGCGGCGCCCGCGACAGGATTACCCCCTTGATGGCCGCCACATAGCCGTCCGCCAGGCCAAAATCGGTGGTCAGGGTGATGCACTGTTTGCCTGTTGCTGGCGGGGTGATCAGCGAATCCATTAACGAGAGTCCTCTCCTGCGCGGACCAAGGTCTCGCTATGCCCGCAGCTGTCCCAGGATCTGGTCCAACAGGCCTTTGGCCGCATCAAGATCGGCATAGGGGTGGAGGGAGAGAGACGGGTTGCCGGCGATCATGGCGGAGAGGCGACCGGTGCCCCCCAGGCGATGGAGGCAGATGACCCGCTTGCCCATGGCCAGGGCGTGGCCGATCTCAAATCCTACCCCCAAGGACGGGGTGGAGACCTCGGCTAGGACCAAGTCCGCGGCCCGCAACCACTCCATGTCCCTCTGGAAGATCTCCGCCTCGCTCAGCAAGCGCTCCTCGTGCAGGA
>CAYSFY010000067.1:17386-20321 GCA_964430285.1 uncultured Desulfobulbia bacterium | reverse complement strand
CCCGGGCCGCGGCCATGGCCTCTTGCATGGTGACCAATTCACCCCGCAAGCGGCCCAGCTCCTCGGCCTGACCGGAACGCTCGGCCACCCCTTGCGCAGTCAAGGCCGCCTGTTCGTTACTCAATCTGTCGATGGCCGCCTGTTTTTCGCTAAAGGCCGCTTCCAAACCCTTGACCCGCTCCTGTAGTGACTCCTGACTCTCCATCGCGCTTGCCTCCCTGTCAATCCTCGCTTGCATTGTCCGCAGTAATACCATCGCCTCTCCCACTTCTCCCTGAAGCCGAGCGATCGACTCTTCTTCCTCGGCCCCTACCGGGCCTTCATCCCCATCCCCCGAGCCTCGACGACGGATCATGACCAGGGCTGAACCGATACTGAGACAGGTGGCCAGGCCAAAGAGGAGATAGACCTGCTCCGCCTTCGCGCCGCCAGGGCCGCGCACGGCCAGGAGCGAGGCCGGACTGGGCGCGGTGGCGAGGAGGTTTGCCTCGCGCAGCCACTCCAGGGCGATGGTCTCGGAGGCTGGTTGCCAGAGCAAGGGCGTCTCCTCCGGCACCTTCTCTCCCTCCGCCTCGCCCAGGGCAGCCCGCCGCACCTGGGGGGGGATACCGGCGACCATCTCCAGACGACCGGGCTCCCGGTCGTCGCCGGCAGGGCCACGATCAACCACGGCCCACTGCTGATCAGGGGCCTGTTGCAGATAGGCCACCGCCAGACGGGGGGCGCTGTTTGCCGGAGAGGGCCAGTACTCGCCAGCCACCAGGTTCTGACCGTTGATGCGGATCAGATAGAGGCTCGCAAAGTCCACGGCCGCTTGCTCTGCGGGCAGCAATAAGGCCCGTGCCCCGGCAAAGCCCTCTCCGGTCAGGTCGGGATACCCCGCCTGACCCTCGCCGTCAGCGGGCAACTTCAGGGTGGGGACGATGAAGATCGGCGTCCCCACCCGGAGATAGTCCGCCACCTTGTCCATATCCTCATTGCGCAGGGTCACGCAACCGTTGCTGCTGGTCGGCCGCAGGGGTCTGTTGGTGCCGTGGAGGAAGATGCCGTTGCCGCTACGGCCGGCCTCGCGATCAAACCAGTTGGGGTAATTGAGGTGATAGGCCCGCAGGCCAAAGATCGATAGCTTGCGGTCCAGGTAGCCCTTGGTAATCAGATAGATCCCCTCCGGGGTCTTGGCGTCACCCTCCACCTCCTTGGTGCCCGGATGCTCGCCGGTGGCCACCGCATACTCCGCCACCACCCGCAAACGGCCATCATGGCGCAAGACCCTGAGCCGCTGCCGGTCCTTCTCCACCAGCAGGCAGTAAATGGGTTTGGCCGCCACATAGACGTGCCAGTCCAGATTAAGGAGCTCCCCGGCGAGGGCGACCGGCGCCAGGTCCTTGCTGGTCCGCGGGGGAGGGGCACCCAGGGCTTGCGGGCCGCAGACCAGGCCCAGCCAGAAGATGATGAGGATAAGAGGTCTCTTACAATTCATTGTCCATCAAGCCTGGCCACCACCTTGACCACTTGCTGGCAGGCATCTTTCAACAGTTTGGCCTCCCGGGCGCTTAGACCGTAAGGGGTGATGGCCTGGCGCAGGTGCCGGAGGCGGATGGCGGTTTGTTGCTGACCCGCGGCCTGATCCAGGGCCAGGGAGGCCCGGGTTGCGGCCGTCATCATGGCCTGGATCTCCTCGGGGTTCGCGGTCCGCGGCCGCTGGAGTGTTGGGGGGGCTTGGTCCACCAGCCGGAGCAGACCCTGTCGCAGTTCATGACAGGTAATGGCCACTGCCTGGGCCAGGTTTAACGAACTGAATCGCGGGGCCGTGGGAATGGTCACCACCGCCCCGCAGTGGGTGAGCTCCCGGTTGGCAAGACCTTTGTCCTCAGGGCCGAAGAGCAAGGCCACCGGCCCTTGCGCCAAGGCCGGCAGGATTAGTTCCGCCAGCTCGGCAGGCGCCGCCAAGGCCATCCGCTGTCTCCCCTGGCGAGCGGTGGTGCCCACCACCAGGGTGTACTCGGCCAAGGCCTCTTCCACGCTGTCGCGCCACGCGATCTCCCGGACCAGATGGGCGGCGTTATGGGTGGCGGTCTTCATGGCCGGCTCCGGGTCGGTCAAGGGGGGGCCGACCACCACCAACCTCCCCACCCCCATGGTCAAGGCCGCCCGGGCCGCGGCCCCGATGTTTTCGGGGTACTTGGGCCTCACCAGGACGATGCTGACCCGGGCCAACAGGGGTTCAACCCGACTCATCGCTGGCACCCCTTGCAGAAGAAGGTGGCGCGGCCGGCCAAGCTCTCCTTGACGATGGGGGCGCCGCAACGGCGGCAGGGCTCGCCTGGTCGTCCGTAGACCTTGAACTCCAGCTGAAAATAGCCCGGCTTGCCGCTGGCGTTGATAAAGTCGGCAATGGTGGAGCCGCCGGCGGCAATGGCCCGTTGGAGCACGGTCCGGGTCTTGGTTGCCACTCTCCGCCACTCCGCCGGGGTTACCCCCTTGCTTGGACGCAGAGGCGAGAGGGCGGCCTCGTGCAGGATCTCATTGGCGTAGATATTGCCAATCCCCACCACCACCCGGCTGTCCATGAGAAAGCTCTTCACCGGCTGTCCGCGCTTGGCCCCCTTGTCCGCCAGGTAGGCGGCGGAAAACTCTAGCGTCAGGGGGTCCGGGCCCAGGGCCGCGAACAGCAGCGCCTCCTCCTGATCAGGGTCCAGGAGTTGGACCGAGCCGAAGCGTCTGGTATCGTTAAAGCGCATCTCCAGGCCATTGTCCAGGGCCAGGCAGAGATGGTCATGGCGGGCCGTGGGCGTTGCCGCCGGGAAGAGACCAAGGCGGCCGGTCATGCCCAGGTGCAGGACCAGCCGCGCCCGGTTGTCCAAGGCGATGATCAGATACTTGCCCCGCCGCCGCACCTCGGTCACCGTGGCCCCGGGGAGCCACACCCTGAGCG
>CAYSFY010000067.1:10161-17376 GCA_964430285.1 uncultured Desulfobulbia bacterium | reverse complement strand
CGGCGACCGGCAGCGGCAGGCGCAAGGCCAGGCCGGAGGCCCGGAGTTGGCCCAAGCTCCGGCCCACGAGTTGCGGTGCCAGTCCTTGGCGGACGACCTCGACCTCCGGGAGCTCAGGCATCGTTTTTTTTGCTCGTGGCTAAATGCATATAGGTATTTTTCCTATCCAACGGAATCCGTGAATGGTATGGTGCGCCCGTGGCAACGACCCGCCGGCAGAGGTGTCGGGGTGGACACCGTTGGCACCATACGCTAGAGTCATTACGGTATTTCGTGACGGCGGCTAACCGTCCAGGGTCGTTACAAAACGATCACCATACCCGAAACTAGACCGTAAATAAATAGAGAGATTAATGCCCCCTGCCGAGGTGGCGGGATTCCCCTCTTTTCTCTTATTTGTCAGCCAGGAAAGGATGATGAGCAACGCACCAGATCCCGAGCCCCGTCACCTCCTCCGCCAGGAGACCTTGCGCCGCCGTAACGGGTTGCCCCTCGACCAACGGCGCTTGAAGAGCACGGCCATTGCCGAGGCCGTGGCCGCCCTGCCCGCGGTGGCCACGGCCCACGTCATCTTCACCTATGTCAATTTCCAAAGCGAGGTCGAGACCATGGGCCTGATCAGCAGGTGGCTTGCCGAGGACAAGCGGGTCTCGGTCCCCCTGACCGTGGCTGCCGATTCTCGACTGGAGGCCTATCGGATCACCGACCCGGAGCGCGATCTGCACCCCGGCTACTGCCGGATTCCGGAACCCGATCCCAGCCTGGCCATTCGGGTCGAGCCGGCGACCATTGAGGTCATCATCCTGCCCGGTAGCTGCTTTGATCTCCGTGGCGGCCGCTTAGGGTACGGTGGCGGCTTCTACGACCGCTTCATCGCCCGGCAGGCCCCCAGCGCCATCCGCATCGGCCTGGCCTTTGAACTGCAAGTGACGGACAGCCTGCCCCTGCTGGCCCATGACCAACGGCTCCATGCCTTGGTCACCGAAGAGAGAGTGCTTCATTTTTAGTAACTGTCCCGCAGCACCACATCTGCTTTGTCACAAGCCTGCTTACATACCGAAGTATAGCTCGCAGGCTTGTTGACTGGCCAACGAACCAGGCCATTGAAAAGCGTGCGCGCATCTGTGGCACTGCTGAACAGTTACGGTCCCGAGCTGAACGCCTGTTTTCGGCATTAAGCAGGGTAGGTACCATTTCCATCAATATTCCCGTTCCCATTGGCCAGCGCCCATGAAACAGACCGCCATTTTTCGTTCCCCGCTCTTTCTGGAGCATATGCGGGGGTTTGACCACGTGGAGTCGGCCCGCCGGCTGGAGGTCCTCTATGAGGCCTTGGACCGGCCCGAGGTCCGGGAGCAGTTCCTGTTCCCGGCCTTTGCCCCTGCCCCCCCGGCGATCCTCGAACTGAACCACACCCCGGCCTATGTGCGCAAGGTCGCGGCCACCGCCGGTAAGGCCCGGGTCGTTCTCGACCCGGATACCCAGACCTCGCCCCTCTCCCACGAGGCGGCCTGCCTGGCCGCCGGGGCCGCCGTCACCGCCAGCCGCATGCTGGTGGCCGGCGAGATCCAAAACGCCTTCTGCCTGGTGCGCCCCCCCGGCCATCACGCCGAGGCCGACCGGGCCATGGGCTTCTGCCTGTTCAACAACGTGGCGGTGGCGGCGCGCTATGCCTTGAGCGAACTTGGGCTCAACCGGGTGCTGATCGTCGATTGGGACCTTCACCACGGCAACGGCAGCCAGCACTCCTTCTATGACAGCGACCAAGTCCTCTACTTCTCCATCCACCAGTATCCGCACTACCCCGGCACCGGCAGTGCCTACGAGATCGGCCAGGGCCAGGGGGAGGGGTACACCATCAATGTGCCGCTCCCCCCGGGCCAGGAGAACCTGGCCTACGCCTCGATCTTCAACGAACTCCTGGCCCCCATCGCCCGCCAGTACCGGCCGGAGCTGATCATCCTCTCCGCCGGTTACGACATCCACCAGGAGGACCCCCTGGGCGGCATGCGGGTCACCGGTCCCGGTTTCTCCTACATGACCCGGGTACTGATGGACCTGGCCGCCGAGCTCTGCGACCATCGACTCCTGGCCTGCCTGGAGGGGGGGTACTCTCTGCGCGGGCTCAGGGAGGGGGTGTTGGCCACCCTGGAGGAGATGCGCGGTCACTCGCTGTTGGACGACAAGCGGGCCATGGAGTTTGCCCTGGCCGCCTACCCGATTCCGGCGCTTACCGAGACAAGAAATATTGCAAAAAGATTCTGGACTCTATAGACTGGCGCCATGGAACTCACCAAAATTCTCATCGCGGACGACGACTCCCTGGTCCGGGAGGCCATCAAGAAGATCCTGGAGATCTTCGGCTATCAGGTCCTGGCCGTTGCCGACGGTAGCCAAGTCATCAACAACCTTGACGAGAGCTACGCCACCATCATCCTCGATATCAACATGCCGGTCATGGACGGCTTTCAGACCCTGGAGGCCTTGAACAGCCGGCACAACACCATCCCGGTCCTCTTCCTCACTGGCGCCGGTTCCATGGATTATGCCATGAAGGCCATCAATTTAGGGGCCTATGACTTCCTGACCAAACCCATCGCCGACCTCGACATGTTCGCGGTCAAGATCAAGCGGGCCATCGAGAAGCGCATGTACATCCTCATGCACAAGGCCTACGAGGAGAACCTGGAGTTCGAGGTCAAGAAGAAGACCAAGGAGTTGGTGGCCAAGAATATCCTGCTGGACGAGTACAGCCGCCAGCTGGAGGAGAACACCCTGAACACCATCGCCACCCTGCAGATCGCCCTGGAGGAGAAGGACCCCTACACCGCCGGCCACACCAAACGGGTGACCAAGTTCGGCAAGATGATCGGCGAGGGCATGGGGCTCTCCGCCCTGGAGATGCACACCCTGATCTGTGCCTGCCAGATCCATGACGTGGGCAAGCTGGTGATCGATGTCAGCTGCATCCAGAAACCGGGGCCGCTCTCCCCCGAGGAGTGGGACCGGGTCACCCAGCACCCGGCCATCGGCCACAACATCGTCCAGCCCCTGCACTTCCTGGGCAGGGAGGGGACCATCATCCTCCAGCACCATGAACGGATCGACGGCACGGGCTACCCGGGCAACCTGATGGGCTCGCAGATCGACCCCCTGGCCAAGATCGTCACCGTGGCCGACAGCTTCGACGCCATGACCTCCAAACGGAGCTACAAAATCAACAAATCCGTGGAAGAAGGGATCGAAGAGTTGTATAAGTGTTCCGGTAGCCAATTTGACCTGGAGGTGGTGGAGGTGTTCGCCAAACTCCTGCGGAGTCAATGAAATTACGAATTGAGAATTACGAATTACGAATTGAAGTGAGCGATTATCCAATTCATCTAATTCGTAATTTTTAATTCGTAATTCGTAATTTTTTTTTAAAGGATCCCCCATGCAGATCACCCCCGAAGAGATCACCAAGGTTGCCCATCTGGCCCGCTTGGAGTTGAGCCCCAGCGAGGTGACGCGGATGACCGCCGAGGTGGGCGCCATCCTCACCTACATCGATAAACTAAACGAGCTGGACACCACCGGCATCAAGCCCACCACCCACGCCCTGGCCATCACCAACGCCTTCCGGGACGATGTGGTTGTCCCCTCCCTCCCCCAGTCCGAGGCTGTCAAGAACGGCCCCCTGCACAACGACGAGGCCTTTGTGGTCCCCAAGGTCATCGGCTGATTGCCTTTTTTACCACCCCGACGAGGTAGCAATGGAACTATTCGATCAAACCATCCACCAGCTCCATGAGCTGTTGCAGACCCGCAAGCTCTCCGCCGTGGAGCTGACCCGCGCAGTCCTGACCCGTACCGACCAAGTGGAGCCCGGCATCGGGGCCTTCATCACCAGGAGCCCGGAGCTGGCCCTGGAGCAGGCCGCGGCCGCCGACCAGATGCTTGCCCGCGGCGAGGGCGGCCCCCTGTGCGGCATCCCCCTCTCCATCAAGGACGTCCTCTGCACCAAAGGGGTGCGCACCACCTGCGGCTCTAAGATCCTGGAACCCTTTGTGCCGCCTTACGACGCCACGGTGATCACCCGGCTCAAGGAGCAGGGGGCGGTGCTGGTGGGCAAGGTCAACATGGACGAGTTCGCCATGGGTTCGGCCAACGAGAACTCGGCCTACGGCGTGCCCAGGAACCCGTGGCACACCGACCACATCTGTGGCGGCTCCAGCGGTGGCTCGGCGGCCTCGGTGGCTGCCGGCGAGTGCATCGCCTCCCTGGGTTCCGACACCGGCGGCTCGGTGCGCCAACCCGCCTCCCACTGCGGGGTGGTGGGCATGAAACCCACCTACGGCCGGGTGTCGCGCTTCGGCCTGCTCGCCTTTGCCTCCTCCCTGGACCAGGTGGGCCCCCTGACCAAGGACGTCCGTGACTCGGCCCTGATGTTGAACGCCATTGGTGGCTACGACCCCAAGGACTCCACCTCGGTGCGGGAGGCGATGCCGGACTTTACTAAGGCGTTGACCACCGATCTCAAGGGCAAGCGCATCGGCATTCCCCAAGAGTACTTCGGCGCCGGCCTGGACCCGGAGGTGCGGGCCGCGGTGGAGAACGGCATCGCCCAGCTCCGGGCGGCCGGGGCCACCACCGTTGCGGTGTCGCTCCCCCACACCGAGTACGGCATTGCCGCCTACTACATCATCGCCCCGGCCGAGGCCAGTTCCAACCTGGCCCGCTACGACGGGGTCAAGTACGGCTTCCGCAACCGGGAGGCGGCCACCCTGTTGGAGATGTACAAGACCACCCGCTCCCAGGGGTTCGGCCCCGAGGTCAAGCGGCGGATCATCATCGGCACCTACGCCCTCTCCTCGGGTTACTACGACGCCTACTACAAGAAGGCCTCCCAGGTACGGACCATGATCGTTGACGACTACCAAAAGGCCTTTGCCAGCTGCGACGCCCTGGTGTCGCCGGTCACCCCGGCCCCGGCCTGGCGGCTGGGGGCCAAGGCGGACGACCCGCTCTCCGTCTACCTCTCCGATGCCATGACCATCTGCACCAACCTGGCCGGGCTGCCCGCCATCTCGGTCCCCTGCGGCTTCAGTACGGCCGGGCTGCCCATCGGCTTGCAGATCCAAGGCCCCCACTTCCGCGAAGAGACCCTGCTCACCATCGCCTACACCTTGGAACAGGGACTGGCCATCAGCGACAGGCGGCCGACGCTGCCGGGAGGGAAGGCATGAAGCTCGTCATCCCCGATCACATCAAGCACCTGATCCCCTATCCGCCGGGCAAGCCTCTCGAAGAGCTGGAGCGGGAGTACGGCATCACCGGCTCCATCAAGATGGCCTCCAACGAGAACTCCCTGGGCCCCTCGCCCAAGGCGGTCACGGCCATCACCCAGGCCCTGGCCAACCTCCACCGCTACCCGGACGGCAGCTGCTACTACCTGGCGCGGGCCTTGGCCGCCAAGCTTGGGGTTCAGCCGGAGCAGATCGTCCTGGGCAACGGCTCGGACGAGATCATCGCCCTCCTGGCCCAGGCCCTGGTCTCCCCGGGCGACGAGGTGATCTCCTCCGCCCCTTCTTTTTTGGTCTACCCCAAGGTGGCCCAGGCCCAGGGGGGGATCAACCGGGTGGTGCCGCTCAAGGGGATGCGCCACGACCTCGACGCCATCCTGGCCCAGATCAGCGCGCGCACCCGCCTGATCTTCCTCGACAACCCCAATAACCCCACCGGCACCCTCTTTGGCCGCGAGGCCTTCGAGGCCTTCCTGGCCCAGGTGCCGGAGCAGGTGGTGACGGTCTTGGACGAGGCCTACCTCGATTTTGTCGACGAGGACCAGCGCCTGGATTGCCGTGCCTATCTGGCCGGGCCCAAACCGGTGGTCGCACTGCGCACCTTCTCCAAGGCCTACGGCCTGGCCGGCCTGCGGGTGGGCTATGGCCTGATGGCCCCCGAGATCGCCGACTGCCTGCACCGGGTGCGCGGCCCGTTCAACGTCAACAGCCTGGCCCAGATCGGCGCCATCGCCGCCCTGGAGGACGAGGAGCACTACCAGCGGACCATGGCCATGACCCGGGAGGGGATCGCTTGGCTCACCCCCAGGCTCGCCTCCCTGGGGGTCAAGCCACTCCCCACCCAGACCAACTTCTTCCTGGTCGATCTGGGGCAAGAGGCCAAGCCCTTCTACCAGGCCATGCTCCACAAGGGGGTGATTGTCCGGCCGATGACCGCCTACGGCCTGCCCACCCATATCCGCATCACGGTGGGGACACTCGTGGAAAACGAGCGGCTGCTCAAGGGTGTGGCCGCCACCCTGGCTGAACTCAAATGAGCGAGCCGCAACAGATCATCACCATCGACGGGCCCTCCGGCTCCGGCAAGAGCACCATCAGCCGTCTGTTGGCCAAGGAGCTTGGCGCCACCTATCTCGATACCGGTGCCATGTACCGGGCCGTGGGCCTGGTGGCCCAGCGCCAGGGGGTGGACCTGGAGGACCAGGAGGCCATGGGACGGTTGTTGGCCGAGCTGGACCTCAGGCTCTGCCCGGGCACGGCGGACACCCAGGTGCTGGTCAACGGCGAGGACGTCTCTCTGGCCATCCGTACCCCGGAGATGGGGATGATGGCGTCAAGGGTCTCGGCCCTGCCCGTGGTGCGCCAGGCTCTGACCGCCATGCAGCAGGCCATGGCCGCCAGGCAGGCGGTGGTGGCCGAGGGGAGGGACACGGGCACCGTGGTCTTCCCCCAGGCCCGGCACAAGTTCTACCTCTCCGCCACGCCTGAGGAGCGGGCCCGCCGCCGCACCGAGCAACTGGCGGAACAGGGGATGGCGGCCAACGCCCAGGAGATCCTGGCCCAGATCATCAAGCGCGACCACGACGACAGTAGCCGTTCCTTGGCCCCGCTCAAGGCGGCGGCCGACGCGGTGATCATCGACTCATCGACCATCCCCATCGACCAGGTGGTCCGCGTCATGCTTGAGGCCATCAATCGCGATTAACCACGGGGCGGCTCACCCCAAGGGCGCCCTTGCCCGACCATGCCGGCACACAAAACAGCCCTGACAGGAGGGGACCATGACGGATGCGGAGAAATTCAACGAACTGCGGCAGCTGAAACGACGACACCTCATCTACTACCTGGAGGTCTTCGACCTGGAGAACGGCCGTCTCCTGGGCCACCTGGTGGACCTCACCATCAAGGGCATGAAGCTGATCAGCAAGGAGGA
>CAYSFY010000067.1:9707-10151 GCA_964430285.1 uncultured Desulfobulbia bacterium | reverse complement strand
GGCAAGACCTACTTTCTGCGCATGGTCATGCCGGAGGAGTACTGCCCGGAACGGGAGGTGCGCTTCACCGCCACCAGCACCTGGTGCAGCCAGGACGTCAACCCGGACTTCTACGCCACCGGCTTCAACACCCCGGATCTCGCCGATAAGAACCGGCAGCTGTTCATGATCCTGATCAACCAGATCGGCTTTAACGATTAGGCCGTCCGCACCTTACCCTCCGGGCCTTGGCCTTACGGCAGGCCAAGGCCCGGCGAGGACAAACGCTGTTTCCGCTCTCGTTTCCGAACTTCCCTTGACCCCTGGCGGCAATTTTTGCCAGCGCGTTTGCGTGCTCCGCATGGAGCTGAATTCTCATCTCCCGCAACCCCTCCCCAGGCGATAAAACCGTTTTGGCCGCGTCCCCTTTTCTGGTAGAGTGGCATCATGCGCATACCAACATCA
>CAYSFY010000067.1:0-9697 GCA_964430285.1 uncultured Desulfobulbia bacterium | reverse complement strand
CAACATCAGGGACCATAGCCGTCAGCGGTGCCACCGGGTTTGTGGGCATCAACCTCTGCCGCGCCCTGCAGGGGGCCGGGTGGACCGTTCTCCCCCTCAGCCGGCGGCATCTGGCCGCGGGGGCCCTTCCCTTGGCCGAGCAGTTGCGAGGGGTGCGGGGGGTGATCAACCTGGCCGGCGCCCCCATCATCGGTCGCTGGACCCCGGCGTACAAAAAGACCCTGCTCGACAGCCGAATCCTGACGACCCGCCGTTTGGTGGAGGCCATGGCCACCCTTGCCGAGCGACCGGAGATCTTCATCTCCACCTCGGCGGTGGGGTACTATGCCGCGACCGGTCGCCATACCGAAGAGCACCACTGCCAGGCCGGCGGCTTCCTGGGTCGTCTCACCCGGGAGTGGGAGCAGGAGGCCTGGGCCGCCCGGGACCTGTGTCTCAGGACCATCATCTTTCGCTTGGGTGTGGTCTTGGGTGCCAACGGCGGCGCACTTAACGAGATGCTGCCCCCCTTCCGCCTGGGCCTGGGCGGCACCATTGGCAGCGGGCAACAGCCCCTCTCCTGGATCCACCTGGACGACCTGCTCCGAGCCTATCTCACGGCCTTGGCCGACCCCAGCTGGGAGGGGGTCTACAACCTCACCGCGCCCGAGCCCACCACCAACGCCGGCTTGACCCGGGCCTTGGGCGCCGCCCTCAAGCGGCCAACGCGCCTTGCGGTGCCGGAGTTCTTGCTCAAGCTCCGTTTTGGCGAGGGGGCCACGGTGTTGACCGAGGGGCAGGAGGTCATCCCCCAGCGGTTGCAGGAGGCAGGATTTCAGTTCACCCATCCCACCATCGATCAGGCGGTCAGGGCAGTGCTCGCCGCCTGGTCCACATCATAAAAAAGGAAAAGACAGTGTTTCGCAAACGACCACCCAAGAGAGGCAAGGCCTCACGTACAGAACGCCATGGCAGACAAGAGCGCAACCAGCAGCGGGGGCCGGTCCGGGCCGGGGTGCGCGCCGCCGAAGGGGCTAGGAGCCTCCTGACCCGCGGCACGGTATCGGCGGACGAGATCGTCGGCTACATCCTCTCCCATGACGGCGTGGCCGAGATGACCGAGATCATGGGGGCCTTCGACCTGGGACGCGGCGCCCGCAAGGAGCTGCACACGGCACTTCAGTCCCTGGTCAACCAGAAGGTCCTGCGCGAGGAGGATGACGACACCTATTCGGTGCGCGAGGCCAAGGAGTACAGCGAAGGGGTGTTGACCGTCAACCCCCGGGGCTTCGGCTTTGTCGTCCTCTCCCCGGCCCCGGCCCGGAACCAACCCAGCGACGTCTTTATCGCCGAGCGCAACCTGGGCACGGCCCTGCACGGCGACCGGGTGTTGATTAAGATCTCCCCGGTGGGCCGCGAAGGCAAGCAGGAGGGGCGGGTGCTCAAGGTGCTCTCCCGGGGCACGGAGCTGATCGTCGGCATCTACAAGGCCGGCACCCCGGTGGGGATAGTCTCCCCGGAGGATGAGCGCTTTGCCTTCAACATCCTGGTGCGCCGGGAGCAGAGTTGCGGTGCCCGGGACGGCGAGGCGGTGGTGGCCAAGATCACCGAGTACAGCCACCTGGGCGGGGTCAACTGCAAGGGGGAGATCGTCGAGGTCCTGGGCAACCCCGATTCGCTCAAGGTGCAGACCGAGATCGTCATCCGCAAGTTCCAGCTCCCCCACGAGTTCAGCCCCGAGGTGGAGGCGCAACTGGCGGCGGTGAGCGGCGTGGTGGAGGTAGGCCCGAAGAGGTTGGACCTGCGGGGCGTCCTGCACATCACCATCGATGGCGAGACCGCCCGCGACTTTGACGACGCGGTGGCGGTGGAGCGCATTGACCAGGGGGGCTATCGCCTCCATGTCTCCATCGCCGATGTCAGCCACTACGTGCCCGAGGGGACCCCCTTGGACGGCGACGCCTACAGCCGGGGGACCAGTGTCTACTTCCCCACCATGGTGGTGCCCATGCTGCCGGAGCGGCTCTCCAACGACCTCTGTAGCCTGGTCCCCAACCAGGATCGCTACGCCTTCACCGCCATCCTGGATTTTGACGACCAGGGTCGGCTGTCTGGCAAGCGTTTTGCCAAGTCGGTGATCTGTAGCCAATACCGCATGACCTACAACCTGGTGCGCCAGATCATCATCGATCAGGACCCCGCAGTCCGCGCCCAGTACCCGGCCCTGCTCGGCCCCTTGGCAGAGATGGAAAAACTGGGTCATCTGCTGCTCAAGGTGCGCATGGCCCGGGGGAGTATCGGCTTTGAGCTGCCCGAGGCCTTTGTCGAGGTGGCCGAGGACGACACGGTCAGCGACATCGCCCGCCGGGAGCGCAACTTCGCCCACCAGATCATCGAGGAGTTCATGTTGGCGGCCAACGAGGCGGTGGCCCACGCCATGGACGATCACCACCTGAGTCGCGGCCTCTACCGTATCCACGAGACCCCGGACCCCATCAAGGTGGCCGAGTTTGCCCAGTTCGCCAAGACCATGGGGCTCGCCATCCCCGACGAGGAGGCCGGTACCCCTGCCTGGTTTGGCCGGGTGCTGGAGTTGGTCAAGGGCACCCCCCAGGAGTACATCGTCAACAACTTACTTCTGCGCACCATGAAGCAGGCCCGCTACTCCTTTGACAACGCCGGCCTCCCCCATCCGCCGCTATCCGGACCTCATGGTCCATCGGGCCTTGGCGGAGTTTTTGACCGCCGGGGGCAAGAAGAAGGCGAAGAAGAAGGGCGAAGTGTTGCCAGTGGCGGAAACGGGAGAGATCATGGGCGCCGGGGAGTTCCTCTCCAGCCGCGAGCGGGTGGCGGTGGATGCCGAGCGGGAGATGGTGGACCGGCTCAAGGTCCGCTACATGGAGGACAAAATCGGCGAGGAGTTTGACGCCATCGTCTCCGGGGTCGCCTCCTTCGGTCTCTTTGTCGAGTTGCTGGCCTCATTCATCAGCGGTGCCGTGGCCATCACCGATCTCACCGACGACTACTACCATCTGGACGAGCGCAACCATCGCCTGATCGGCAAACGCACCAACCGCATCTACCAGATCGGCACCCTGATCCGGGTCAAACTGAGCAGTGTCGATAAGGCCCGGCGGAGGGTGAATTTTGTCGTTGCCGCAAAAACGGCCGCGCCGACGCCAGCACGGGAGTGACCACATACTCTTACGGAGGCAGTTTAAGCCAGTGTCCGGGTAAGAGTTGCATGTAGCTCCCCCTCCCTTGATGGGAGGGGGTTGGGGGGTGGGTGAAGTGTCAACCTGCCGGGCAACAGCCAACTTCCCCCCCCTCCCCCGCAAGGGGGGATTTTAATCCCCGCGTTACGGGTTCCATGCGGGCACGGTGATCAGCCGTGGATTTAGATCACGGGCGAGAGGGGGCGTTACGGAAGGGCTCAGCGGTGGGGTAGAGGGTGAAGGAGGAGAGGGTGCCGTTGGTGAACACCGCCTCTTGGGTGAGATACTCCCGGTAGCGGGAGATGGGGCGCTCGAACCTGCGCCACACGCCATACTCCCAGTCGTAATAGCGCTCTTCCTGGTAGAAGGTCTCGCTCTGGGTGGCGGTGTAGTACCAGGTCTCGCTGCCGCCGCCGGCGTTTTTGGTGATGGCCTTGCGGCTTGGGGCACCCCAAGCCAGATAGACCTCGGTGGGGGTGAAGCCGACCTCAATCCGTCCTTGTTGGATCAGGGCCTGGTGCTGGGCCGGCAGGGTCCGCAGCACTCCCTGGTTGCGGGCCAGGCGGGAGTTTTAGGTCTCGCACCCCGCAAGCAGCAGCAGAGCGAGGAACAGCAGCCCGTAAAAACTCCGGGTGAGGCGAATGGCGTTGCTGTCACTCCGTGCGTGGCCAGGGTTCATCATCTCTCTCCTCCAGTAGATAGCAAAACCTCTCCCACTCGACCTCACGGCCGGAGATCGGGCAACGCAAGGTCAGCGTGCGCTCGCCCACGGCCACCACTTCCCAATCCCCCGCCCGCTTGCCCCCTTCGATGCGGATCCGCTGTCCGCTCCGGAACGGATACGGCCGAAAAATGGCGACCTGCTGCTGGCTCATGGCTCGCTCCTCCCGACTCCTGAATTCAACTCCATGCCGCCGGTCACGCCGGCTCCAGGCGTTTGGTGCGGATGGGCCGCCGCCGTTCCGAGGTCAGGAAGAGGTGGGCCACGCACCCCTGGCCCGGGGTTGATTCGAGGATCATCTCGCCACCTTGCTCGGTGATGATCTTTTGCGCCAAGGTCAGGCCCATGCCGTGGTGTCTGGTCTTTCTGGTGAAGAAGGGGGCAAAGACCTTGGCCTGATCAATGGGTTCGATGCCGCACCCTTGGTCCATGATGCTGATGCGGTAGGGCAGGGACTTGCCGCTGCGGCCGATCTCCATGGTAATCGTGTGTTCGCCGACAACGGAGGCCTCGCAGGCGTTGTCCACCACGGCGGCGATCGCCTGGAGCAGCAGCTCCTGGTCAATGGAGACGGTGATGGCGCCCAGATCGTCAGGGCAGTGGACCGTAAGCGGTACCCCTGCCGCCTCGGCCCTGGGGCCGATGAGGGTGGTGATCTCCCGGGCCAGATCGCTTAAGGCCACGGGGGTGACCTTGGGGGGCGGCACCTGGGAGAAGGCGCGCAGGGTGTCCAGCAGGGACTCCAAGCGTTCGGCCTCGTCGAGGATGGCCTGGGCGTAACGGTTGTCGGCACCTTCGCGCTTGAGCAGGCGATGGGCAAAGCCGCCGATGACGGAGACCGGGTTTCTGATCTGGTGGTTGATATCATCGAGCATCCGGCCCAGGGAGGCCACGCGCTCGGTATGCTTCAAGGCCTTCTCAATCCCCTTGAGGCCGGAGACGTTGTGGATGGAGAGGATGACGCTGGCCCTATCCTCCACTCGGTATTGGGAGGTGGAGATGAGGGCGATGAAGCGGGCCCCGTCGAAACGGAGCATCATCACCTCTTCCTCGAAATCCGTCGTGCTCCTGGCCAGGTGCAGGAGGTTGGGGGCCATAATCTCCTTGTCATCCGGCATGAACAGCCGGAACACGGATTGACCGATGAGTCGGGAGACTTGGCCGGTCCTGAACATGGCCGCTGCCTTGTGGTTGGCAAAGGTGATCTGATCGTCGGGGCCGACGATGATGATGGCGTTGTTGATAATGCTGAGGATGGTGTTGGAGAGGGGGTGCAGGCTGGTCATGGCTTGATCAGGCCGGGAGGCCATCCAGAAATTCGTTCTCCTCCATCAGGGGAGGACCGCCCTGCTCCAGGATGAACTCTTCCAGGTCGTTGCAGGTGCGGACATTCATGTTGAGAAAGATCAGGGCGAACCCCTGATCGTCGGTCCGGACCACCTCGCCGCGCATGCGCAGGGGACGGTTGGTGGAGGCGACCTCGTCATGGAACTCGATGTCGCACTGTGACCCCTCGGCATCGGGGTCCGGGCAGCAGGCGACCCACATGCCGATCAAGCTCAAGTTTTGCACGGCGCAGGCCGGGCAGTGCCGGCCAGTGAAGAAGAGATCAACTTTGCCCTGAAAGGGGATGCGTGGCTGTTTACGTTGGGATGGACGGGTCACAAGGTTCTCCGGGTTTACTTGATAATGGTGGTTGGACGAACTGTCATCAACCATACCCGGTTCCCTTGGTGTTGCTCAATAAAATTCGTGGAGCGCAACAACTTTGTACCTTCTCGCTGTCGTGGGGGCCGCTGCCGTATCAAGGGCGGGGGCGCTTGCCGCCCGCGCCTCTCCTGGTATCGCTCGATTTTACCGCGCCCGGGGGCAGGCCACCATTTATTTGTTTGACAAGTCGGCGGCGCGGCCTATAAAGAAAAATTGATTAAATCACAAAAAGTCGTGAAACAGACCATCCGCCCATGTCATTTCGATGTGTGACGGGGCATGCCAGCGTCGGTTGAGCCGTTTTTGCGAAACCGACCAAATTCACCAGATTTGCGCGAAGAGTCAGGCTGTTGCGCCATTGTTGGCGGCACCCTGAAGAACGATAACCAGCGGAGGAGACGCCATGCCCAAACACCTGCAGCGCGAGATAGACAACCTGAAGAACAAGATCGTCACCATGGGCGGCGAGGTTGAAGACCGGGTGTATAAGGCCACCCTCTCCATCATCAAACGGGACCTCTCCCTGGCCGAGGCGGTGATTGCCGCCGATCGGGACATCGACAACATGGAGGTGGACATCGAGGAGGACTGCCTGAAGATCCTGGCCCTGCATCAGCCGGTGGCCATCGACCTGCGCTTCATCATCGCCGTGTTGAAGATCAACAGCGACCTGGAACGGGTGGGCGATCTGGCCGTCAACATGGCCGAGCGCAGTGTCTACCTGGCCAATCAGGAGCCCATCGAGATGCCCTTCGATGTGGTGGAGATGTCCACCAAGGTGGAGAAGATGCTGACCCAGAGCATCGACGCCCTGGTCAATATGGATGTCCGCTTGGCCTTCCGCCTGCGGGCCCAGGACGAGGAGATCGACACCATCAACCGCACCATGTACGGCCAGATCAAGGGGCTGTTCCAGGCCCATCCCGAACAGATCAACACCCTGCTGCACGCCGTCTCCGTCTGCCGCCACCTGGAACGGATCGCCGACCATGCCACCAATATCGCCGAGGACGTGGTCTACCTGGTCAACGCCGAGATCGTCCGCCACACTCCGGAAGTGTATGAGGAGTGACGGCAGCCCATGGCGCCGGGGGGGCACGGTTCCCGTCCGCTAGGATTGAGACTCCACCACCCACCAAAAAACAAAGGGGGCACTTGGCGCATGAGCGTGCCAAGTGCCCCCTGCGTTTTTTGGGGACCGGATCAGGGCAGGCTTTAGAAGCGGCAGTCCATGAGCATGTAGGCGTTTTGCAGCTCCTCGTTGGCTGCGCCGAGGTCACCGATGTGAAAGCCGCTCAGGCCATAGTCGTACTGGGCCAGGGTGTAGCCGATACGGGCAAAGAGGTATTCGTTAAAGGGCTGGATATAGTAGAGGTCGTAGACATCGCCACGGGTGGCCAGCTTGTTGTAGAGTTCGGTGCTCCCCGAGGTGAAGCTGAACCAGTATTGCGAGCCGTGGTTGTACTCGAAGCCGATCTTCGGGTGGTTGAGCCCGGCCGCGGGGATGGTGTAGGCCAGGCCGGTGTAGACCGCCCAGCCGGAGTGGCTGCTGTCGCCGTCGTTGTTCAACAGCCCCATGGTGCCTAAGGGACTATTGAGCACCCTGCCGTTGGGGTGGCTCTGGTTCAGCCCCAGGGAGAGGAAGAGGTCGAAGTTCGAGTTCCGGAGCCGGTTGGCCTGGAGGTGGATGCCGAAGAGGTCGAGATCGCCGACATTTTCACTGCCGTTGATCCCCAGGGAGTCAAAGCCCGTGGCCGCGAGGTCGTTGGCGCGCAGGGCGCTCAACACCAGCAGGGTGTTCTCCACCCCCGGCAGCTGGCTCTCGAAGAAGGTGGCAAAGACGTTGGTGTCGTCAATGCCGCCAGGGGCGTCCAGGTAGGCGTTGACCGTGTCGTCATCCTGGTAGGCCTTGCCCCAGGCCAGACGCAGGGCGGAATCCTGCCACCCCAGGTAGCGTTCCAGACCCACGGTGGCGACCACGCCGTCCGCCTCGCCGTCAAAGAGCAGCGACGGGTAGGTGGATTGACGCTTACGGTTCTCCTTGATCTCGTTGGGCGGACCTTCGGATGAGGGGTGGCGGCCAAAGGTGATGGCCAAGGGCACAGACAGGCCCTCGGGAATCCAGTCGATGTAGGCCCGGTCGAGCTTGACGCCGCTGCCATCGGGGAGGTGGGAGCTGTTGGCCTAGCCAAAGACCGCGTCAGCGGGAGAGTCGCTGTCGGCAAAGTTCTTGTAGGCGGTGAGGCGGCCGGTGAATTTGAGGTTCTGGCGGATGTCGGCATCCATGTTCACCCGCACCCGGTTGCTCCAGCTGTTGTCGTTGCTCTCCTCATGGCCCTTGCTGCCGTTGGAAAAGTAGAGGTGGTCCTTGACCTTGAAGTTGTCCACCCGGGTGCGCACCTCGGCGCCCAGGTTGATCTTGTCCTTCAGGGTCTTGGTCTCCACCTGATCCAAGGTGTCGTAGATGGAGGCCACGTCCTTCTTCAGCTTGCTCTCCGGGATGGCGGCCGCTGCCGGTTTTTCCGTCGGGCCGTGGTGCTCCAGGGCATCCACCCGGCCTTGCAGGGTTTTGAGTTGCTGGATGATGGCCTGGTAATCCTCCACCGGCATGGTAACGGTCTGGGGGGCGGCCAAGGCGCTGCCGGCCCATAAGAGGACAGCGGCCGAAGTCAATAGGGTCTTGTTCATGGTAGGGATCTCCTGATGGGCTGAAAAAAGATGGATGGTGGCGGGGACTATTTGGGGATGATCGCCGTGGCCGGCTGGTCGCTGTCCGCGGCGTGGGCGGCAATGAAGTCGAGGATCTGGTTCAGATCCGCCTCGCTGATCCCTAAGTCCACTGGATGGCGGCCCCGTTCAAAATACTTTCTCCACACCTGGCCCGCCTTGTCCGCCGGATTGACCACTGCCGCCTGACCACCCTTGGCGTGGCAGCTGCCGCACTTCTCCAGAAACATCCCCTGTCCGTCGGCCCAGGCCGTGGCCGCCATGGCCAGCACGGCGAACACGACGCCGGTAGTCAGGCCGCAGGCCCGATAGATACGCTGCTTGTTCACTCTCCCCTCCCTGTTGGTTGATTGATGAAAATTGATGGAATCGCAAAAAGTCGTGAGGCTGACCATCTGCCGATGTAATGTCAATGGGTTACGGGGCACGCCAGCGACGGTTGAGTGGTTTTTGCGAAACCGTCAAAATTGACAGTGTTGTCCGAATAAGAGCTTGCCTGAAGCTCCCCCTCCCTTGACGGGAGGGGGTTGGGGGGTGGGTGAGGTGTCAACCTGCCGGGCAGCGACCAACTTCTCCCCCCATCAGGGCGGTGAGTTGGTCCACATGGGCCTCCAGTTGCCGGGCCTGGGCCTGCATGGTCTCGGCAGCGGCGGCCAGTTCCTCGGAGCTGGCCGCATTGTTTTGCGAGGCCTCGTCGATGGCGCAAATGGCGGTCTTGACCTCGCCGACCCCTGCGGCCTGCTCCTGGGAGGCGGTGGCGATCTCGGCGATCATGGTGGCGATCTTCTCCGCGTTGGCGGCGATCTCCTGGTAGGCAGCCGAGGTCTCGTTGGCCAGCTGGTTGCCCCCTTGTACCTTGCTGGCCGCGGCATCGATCAGGGTGGTGGTCTCTCCCGCGGCCCGGGATGAGCGGGCGGCCAGATTCCTCACCTCTTCCGCCACCACCGCGAAACCGGCCCCGGCCTCGCCGGCCCGGGCTGCCTCGACGGCGGCGTTCAGGGCCAGGAGATTGGTCTGGAAGGCGATCTGGTCGATGGTCTTGATGATGGCAAAGGTCTGTTGGTTGGACTGGGTGATGGAGCTCATGGCGGTCGCCAGTTGCCCCATGGCCTCCGTGCCCCGGCGCACCGAGCCTTGGGTGGTCGTCATCAGGTGGTCCGCCGTGCCGGCGTTCTCGGCGCTCTGCCGGGTCATGGCGGCCATCTCTTCCAGGGATGCGGCGATCTCCTCCAACGAGGCCGCCTGGGTGGAGGAGCCTTCGGAGAGGATCTGGCTGGCGGTGGTGATGCTCATGGCCGCTGCCGACACCTCCTCGAAGCTCTGCCTGATGCCGGCGGCGATGGTG
>CAYSFY010000066.1:17593-20478 GCA_964430285.1 uncultured Desulfobulbia bacterium | reverse complement strand
CAAAAAGCGCCCTCCTCCCCTCGGACCTTTGCCGAGGCGGAACGGCTGGTTCATAGGCTTGAGGTCCAGCAGATCGAATTGGAGAGGCAGAATGAGGAACTCAACCGCGCCATGGAGGAGCTGCAGTTGTCGCGGAAGCGATATCGCGAACTCTATGACTTTGCCCCTGTTGGCTACTTCACCTTTGATGCCCAGGGCTCCATCCAGGCGATCAATCTTGCCGGCGCCGAACTTTTGGGCAGAGAGAGGGAATTGCTGCTCAATACACCCTTTGCCGCTTTTATTGCCGATCCGGCCGACCAGGAGACCTTTGCCAACCACATCGCCAGTGCGCGCCAAAACCTGGACCCAGAGCGCTGTGCCATTAAGCTCACGGGTAAAGAGGGCACCCTAATCCATGCCCAACTGCAGAGCGTCATGGCGGACAGAAGCGAGGGCACGGAGGGGTATGTCCATTCTTCAATCATGGATGACACGGTTGGTGCGCAGTTACGAGCGGAAATCCAGGATGCCCGGGAATATGCCGAAAACATTGTGGAAACCGTGCGCGAACCCTTGGTGGTGCTGAACTCGGACCTGAAGATTCTCACCGCCAACCACAGCTTCTACGAGACCTTTAAAGTCACGCCCGAGGCAACCATCGGCAATTTCATCTACGACCTTGCCGGCCGGCAATGGGACATTCCCAAGCTGCGGGTGCTTATTGAGGAGATCCTCCCCCATGATACCGTATTCAATGGCTATGAAGTCGAGCATGACTTTCAGGGGGTTGGCCGCAAGATTATTCGCCTGAACGCCAGACAGATTTTCCGAGGGGATATCGGCTCCCACCTGATCCTGCTGGCCATGGAAGACATTACCGAACGTAAGCAGGCGGAAGAGGCGTTGCAGCAGGCAGAGACTTTACAGCGCGCGATTTTCAACAGCGCCAATTTTTCCAGTATCGCTACCGACGCCAAGGGCGTTATCCAGATCTTCAATGTCGGCGCCGAACGGATGTTGGGCTACACCGCCGCCGAGGTGATGAACACCATCACCCCGGCGGACATCTCCGATCCGCAAGAGGTGATCGCCCGTGCCAAGACCTTGAGCGCCGAACTCGACACCCCAATCACGCCGGGGTTCGAGGCCTTGGTATTCAAGGCCTCGCGCGGCATCGAGGACATCTACGAATTGACCTATATCCGCAAGGATGGCAGTCGCTTCCCGGCCGTGGTATCGGTCACGGCCCTGCGCGACGATCACGAGGCCATTATCGGCTATCTGCTGATCGGCACGGACAACACCGCGCGCAAACAGATCGAGGAGGAGCAGAAGCTGCTCGCCCAGCGGTTGCGCGACCAGCAGTTCTACACTCGTTCCCTGTTCGAATCCAACATCGACGCGCTGATGACCACCGATCCGGCCGGCATCATCACTGACGTCAACAAGCAGATGGAGGCGCTCACCGACTGTACCCGCGACGAATTGATCGGCGCGCCCTTCAAGAACTGCTTCACCGATCCGGAGCAGGCCCAGGCGAGCATCAACCTGGTGCTGAGCGAAAAGAAGGTCACCGACTACGAACTTACCGTGCATGCCAGGGATAATAGGAAAACCGTGGTCTCCTACAATGCGACCACCTTTTACGACCGGGATAGGAGGTTGCAGGGGGTGTACGCCGCTGCCCGTGACGTTACCGAACGTAAACGTCTGGATCAGGTGTTACAGGAGAAGAACGTCGAATTGGAGAACGCCCGGTCCGTGGCGGAAAAGGCCAACCGCGCCAAATCGGAATTCCTCTCCAGCATGAGCCATGAGTTGCGCTCGCCGCTCAATGCCATCCTCGGTTTCGCCCAATTGATGGCTCAGGGTTCGCCCTTGCCCACGCCAAAACAGAAGTCCAGCATCGACCAGATTCTCAAGGCGGGATGGTACCTGCTGAAGCTGATCAACGAAATTCTCGATCTGGCCCTGATCGAGTCGGGCAGGTTGTCGCTGTCGCTGGAGCCCATGTCGCTGGTCGATGTCATGCGCGAATGCCAAGCCATGATCGAACCCCAGGCGCAACAGAGCTCCATTCGCATGAGTTTCCCCCAGATCGAAGGTCCTTATTTTGTCCATGCCGATCGCACCCGAGTGAAGCAGGTGCTGATCAACCTGCTTTCCAATGCGATCAAATACAACGGCGCCCAAGGCATGGTCGAAGTGCGGTGCGACAAGAGCATTCCCGAACACATCCGCATCAGCATCCGGGATACCGGCGCCGGATTGTCCCCCGAAAAATTGAGCCAACTCTTTCAGCCGTTTAATCGTCTCGGGCAAGAGGCCACCCCCATGGAGGGCACCGGCATCGGCCTGGTGGTGAGTAAGAAGTTGATCGAACTGATGGGGGGCGAAATCGGCGTGGAAAGCACGGTTGGCGTGGGCAGCCTGTTCTGGATCGAACTGAAGCTGTCGGCTGAACCACAAATCGCCGCCGATGCCGCCGAAGCCCTGGCTTCCCTGCAAGTGCCCGCGCAGCAGGGCGTCGCCACGCGCACCTTGCTCTATATCGAAGACAACCGGGCCAACATGCAGCTAGTGGAACAACTCATCGAGTTGCGTGCCGATTTGCGCCTGTTGGGAGCGGGGGATGGCACCCAAGGCATCGCGCTCGCCCGCATCCATCGGCCCGCGGTGATCCTGATGGACATCATCCACATAATTAAAAAAGGGAACATAGAAAAAGGGGACAGGTGCTTTTTTCTAATGGACATAAGCCGCAGAAATAGCCGGATTATCCTTTCCTTAATCATACTGCTGAATATATTCGTATATTTACCCTCAAGGAAACACCTCCCCAGGGATGACCAGATAGGATATTTTCTTGAAACCGCCTGCAAGGATGATTTTGTAACGCTTGT
>CAYSFY010000066.1:4378-17583 GCA_964430285.1 uncultured Desulfobulbia bacterium | reverse complement strand
TCGCGCTCGCCCGCATCCATCGGCCCGCGGTGATCCTGATGGACATCAACCTGCCCGGCATCAGCGGCATTCAGGCGCTGAAAATCTTGCGCGCCGATCCGGCCACGGCCCACATCCCGGTACTCGCCATCAGTGCCAATGCCATGCCCCACGACATCAAGAAAGGCCTGGCGGCAGGCTTTGTGGGCTATCTCACCAAGCCGATCAACATCAACGAGTTTATGGAGGCACTGGACATGGCTCTGGAGCTTACGGCAAATCCTTAAACAAAACGAAAACTGTCCGGGAGCCCCATGATGGTGAGTGATGCCGATATCCTTGATGCCGAAATTCTGATCGTTGACGATCAAGAAGCCAATGTCCGGCTGCTTTGGCAAATGCTCAGCGATGCCGACTATACGCGCATCACCTCGACCATGGATCCGCATGCCGTTTGCGCCATGCACCGCGACCACCATTACGACCTGATCCTGCTCGATCTGTTGATGCCGGGCATGGATGGCTTTCAGGTCATGGCAGGGCTGAAGACAATCGAAACGGACAGTTACGTCCCGGTCCTGGTGATCACCGCCCAGCCGAGCCACAAGCTGCGGGCCTTGGAGGCTGGTGCCAAGGATTTCATCAGCAAGCCCTTTGATCTGGTCGAGGTAAAGACGCGCATCCACAACCTGCTGGAGGTGCGGCTGTTGCACAAAAAAATTCTGCATGACAACACGATGCTGGAGCAGAGGGTGCGGGAGCGGACAGGCGAGCTGACTGTGGCGAATGTCCAGCTCACCCAGGAGATCGTGGAACATAAGAGGACGGAAGCGTCCCTCCAGGGAGCGGTGGCGGAAATAAACCGCTTGCGCGCCCGGCTGCAGGCCGAGAACATCTACTTGCAGCAGGAGATCGCCCGGGATTATAACTTCGGCGAGGTCATTGGGCAGAGCATGGCCATCGCCAATCTCTTTGCTCAAGTCGAGCAGGTCGCCCCCCAGAATGCGACGGTTCTGCTCCTCGGCGAGACCGGCAGCGGCAAGGGGGTGGTGGCACGGGCCATCCACAGCCGCAGTGCTCGCAAGGCCCGGCCCATGATCACCGTCAACTGCGCGGCGCTCCCGGCCAATCTCATCGAAAGCGAACTCTTCGGCCGGGAAAAGGGCGCCTTCACCGGGGCCAGTGTCCGGCAAATCGGGCGCTTCGAGTTGGCCAACGGCGGCACTATCTTCCTGGATGAGATCGGCGAAATGCCCTTGGAACTGCAAGGCAAGCTGCTCAGGGTCATTCAGGATGGCGAGTTTGAGCGGTTGGGCAGTCCTTTGTCGATTAAGGTCGATGTCCGGATCATCGCGGCCAGCAATCGCAAGCTTACGGAAGAGATCGGGGCTGGCAGGTTCAGGGAAGACCTGTTCTACCGGCTCAATGTCTTCCCCATCAGCATCCCGCCGCTCCGCCAGCGCCAGACGGACGTGCCGCTGCTGGTCAATCATTTCGTGGCCAAATTCAACAAAAAAATGGGCAAGAAAATAGCGACCATCTCCCAAGAGACCATGAACACCCTGCAGGAATACCACTGGCCCGGCAACGTCCGGGAGTTGGAAAGTGTCATCGAGCGGGCGGTAATCACCAGCCAAGGGGTCACGCTCCAGGTGTTGGACCGCTTCGCCCCCGCGCTGAAGAGAGCGGAATCGGCCAGGGAAGGGAGCATGGCCCTGGCCGATTTGGAACATGAGCACATTTTCCAGGTGCTGCAGCAGACCAACTGGCGAATCGAGGGCGAAAACGGCGCGGCCGGCATCCTTGGCCTCAACCCCAGCACCCTGCGCGGCCGGATGCGCAAATACGGCATTCACCGGTTGCCCGCGACATCCTGATTTGGACGCAGAGAGGTCCAGAGCAGGCCACAAACAGCAATGCCCACGGGAAGATCCATTCCCGTGGGCATTGCTGTTTTAAGTCGCCGCTTGTCCGGCCATGTCCCTCGATTTCGCCAGCGGCCACACTCCCTTGCCGCCGACACCCCTTGTCGTTGGGGATATGGTGTCGGCTCAAGGGTGAGTTTATGGGCTTAGCAAAACCATCACTTTTGACGGTTTCGCAAAAACAGCTCAACCGCCGCTGGCACGCCCCGTAACACATTGAAATTACATTGGCAGATGGTCAGCTTCACGACTTTTGGCGAGTCTATCAATAAGGCTGTTGTCGGTTGAGAGTTTAGCGCGCCATGGCCAGGGTGCAAGCGAAAAGCCGCTACCAACGGCGAGAGCTGATGGCGCGCAGGATGATGAGAATGGCCCGGGAGGATGTCGACGCGGTGAGGGCCGCGGCGCTCTAGGCAAGGGGGGAGAGAGGGTTAAAGGAACTAGGCGGGGGGGTGCCCCTGTTGGGCTTGAGCCTGTTTACTGAAAAATATGTGCGGAATAGATGGTACAAAGCGTGTTGCTTCTGGTATTTGTAGATACTCCGATGGCAAAATAGGCACGCCCCTGTCATCCGGGGCTGCTCTCTTGCTTCTTGCGCAGGGCGAAGTTGATCTTCTCTGCCAGCATGGCGGCGGTGAAGGGCTTGATGATGTACTGATCCACCTTGGCCTGGATGGCTTCGATGATGTGCTCTTTTTCGGCCTCGGCCGTCACCATCAGAAAGGGGATGTGTGCCCATTCGGGATTCCCTTTCACTCTTTTTAAGAGTTCGATGCCGGTCATCACCGGCATGTTCCAGTCCGAGATGATAAAATCGATCTTCTGATGGCTAAGGACCTCGCAGGCCTGTTCTCCATGACGGGCAGTGGCCACATCGTCATAGCCCAGTTCGTTTAGGACATTCTTGATGATGCGGATCATGGTGTCAAAATCATCAACCACTAAAAACTTTATGGCCATGTCTTCCTCTCGTTGTAAAATGATACTGCTCTAAAATTACTATTTTTTTTACTATAGAGGGCAAGCGAGGTCGAGGTCAAGAGGCATTTTCCCGCGAGCCCCTCCACCGCGACCACACCCCATACGCCAACGATCACCAGCAAAGAGCAATGTCTGCAAAAACATTACGAGTCCTGGTCATTGACGATACCCGCCTCTATCGCACGATCATTGGCGACACCCTGTCCGCCATTAGCGGCGTGGAGGTGGTCGGTACCGCTGCCAACGGCGAGATTGCCCTAAGCAAGCTTGCCGAATTGGCCCCTGACCTGCTCACCCTTGATGTGGAGATGCCGGTCATGGATGGTTTGGCAACCCTCAGAAAGTTGCGCGAACTTAAGTCCAAGGTGCTGGTGGTGATGGTCAGCGCCCACACCAAACAAGGGGCGGCGGTCACCATGGAGGCCCTACAGTTGGGGGCCTACGACTTCATCACCAAACCGGAAGAGGATGACCCGCTAAAGAGTCGGGAACTCCTGGAGAGCAAGTTCCGGCCCATCATCAATGCCATCCTGACCCAAAAAATTCTGCGCCAGACCATCAGTACCATGGCTACCGTGGGCAACAGTGCGCCCCAACAACCCGCGCACCCGGGGGCGTCGGTTCCTCACCTGCCCACGAGAGAAGAGCAGCTGCCGGCGGACAGGGTTGAGATCGTCGCCATCGGCATCTCCACCGGCGGCCCCAACGCCTTGGCGGATCTCTTGCCCCGCCTGCCGGCAAACTTAAGGGTCCCCATCGTCATTGTCCAGCATATGCCAAAACTCTTTACCCGCGCCTTGGCTGAATCCCTGGACACCAAGAGCGCCATCCATGTCATGGAAGCGGCCTCCGGACAACCCCTGGTACCGGGTTGCGCCTACCTCGCCCCGGGCGGCAAGCAGATGAAGGTCGCGCCTAGACCTCGGCACAGCGGCTACATGTTGGAGATCACCGACGATCCCCCGGAGAATCACTGCCAGCCTTCGGTGGACTATCTCTTCCGCTCCGTGGCCTCGGTGTTCAAGGGGCGCTGCCTGGCCGTCATCATGACCGGCATGGGAGGCGACGGCGTCCTTGGCCTGCGCTTGCTGAAACGGCATGGCGTTCATGTCATTGCCCAGGATCAGGCGAGTTGCGTGGTCTATGGCATGCCCCAGGAGGCGGTCAAGGCCGGAGTCGTGGATGTGGTGCTGCCGCTCTCCGAGATTGGCTCCGAGATCATGAGGCGCCTGAGATGATTACCATCACCCCCAAGGAGCTTGCCCTCTTTGCCGAATTCATCCACGACCGCACCGGCATCGTCTTGAACAGCAGCAAGGCCTATCTCCTGGAGAGCCGTCTGGCACCCTTGCTCGAAGAGGCCGGCGCTAAAAGCTTTACCGCCTTTTTTCAGGAGGGGTGTCGTTGCCCGGAGTGGACCTCGCGGGTCATTGACGCCATGACCACCAACGAGACCTCGTTTTTCCGCGATCAACGCCCCTTTGATCTCTTGCAGACCATGATCCTACCGGAGATCATCCGTCAGCGCCGTGAGCATGGCTCATCCGCGCCGCCCTCGTTGACCATCTGGAGTGCCGCCTGCTCCACCGGTCAGGAGGTCTACACCGTGGCGATGGTCATTTGCGAATTGTTGGGGCAGGAGGCAAAACGATGGGATATCCGCATCACCGCCAGCGACATCTCCGACGCGGCCATTCTCAAGGCAAGGGAAGGGGTGTATAGCAGATACGAGGTAGACAGGGGGGTGCCACCCCATCTGCGGGACAAATATTTTGAGCCCCGGGGCGAGCGCTTGGCAGTGCGGCCCGAGCTACGGGCCATGGCGATGTTCAAAAAGATCAATCTTCTAAACATTCCTCAAAATTTCGGTAAATACGACCTGATCTTCTGCCGCAATGTCGGCATCTATTTCAATCAAGAGAATCGCTGCCGACTTTTCACCCATATCGCCGAATGCCTCAATCCCCAGGGTGTTCTGATCATCGGCTCCACGGAGTCGCTGATCGGGGTAAACGATTGTTTAATCAGACACGAGGCAGGAAATACCGTCTACTTCCGGCACAAGGAGTTATAGGCAAGTAGCAACTGAATCATGCGCTATAGGTGCCGAGTTGGGTCAGGGAATCCGCCCCTCGTTGGCTATCAACCTAGCGACTACGCGGTTTTGATTTTTCCCGCCGCGGCCAACACCCCGTCCCCTCTCTTTACCATTGAGGCGGTGCGCTCTGCCGCCGCCTCAATGGTATTGGCCAACTCCACCCCCTGTTGATGGACAGCAATCATCTCCTGGGCCAGGGTGGTTGAGGCCTCGGCTACGGCGCTGATCTTGACGGTCATGTCCAGGACCTCGGTGGCAGTCTCAGAGAGGGTGTCACTGATGCTCCTGATGCCACTCTCCCCCTGGTTTAGCTTGGCAACAATATCCTTGGTGGTCACCGACTGCTCCTCCACCGCGCCGGCGATACTGACCACGATCTCATTGACCGCCTTGATGGTCTGGTTGATGGCCCCGATTTCGGTGATGGTGTTGTCGGTGGAGTGCTGCATCGCCTCCACCTTGTTGCGGATCTCGGCGATGGCGTTATTGGTTTGCAAGGCGAGCTCCTTGACCTCATTGGCGACCACGGCAAACCCCTTGCCTGCTTCGCCGGCCCTGGCCGCCTCGATGGTGGCGTTTAAGGCCAGGAGCTTGGTCTGCTCGGCGATCTCGACAATGACATCGGTCACCTTGCTGATCTCCAAGGCGGCGGAGCCCAGTTCGTCCACCCGGTTGGAGGCGGCATTGACATTGGCGACCGCCGTGCCGGCCACGGTGCGGGCACGTTCGGCGTTGGCAGCGATATCAGCGATGGTGACGCTCATCTCTTCCGTCGAGTCGATGATGGTGCCGATCTGCTGGGAGGTCTCCCGGGTAACGGCGTTAACCGTTTGGATATGCCGATTGAAGGTCTCGACCTGGGTACGAATGGTGGTGGTGCTCTCCTGCAGAACCGCTGTGTTGGCCATGGTCGTCCGCCAACTCTGGTTGAGGCCGAAGGAGAGGCCGCTCATCCGCGGCGAGATTGCGGCAAGCTCGGAGCACTCCAGGACCAGCTGGCCCGAGCCGTGGGTGACGGTCCCGACCTTAGTCCCCAATTGCCCCACGGCCCGGTCGAGACTTTTCCCAACCCTGGCCAATTCGTCCTCTTCGCCGGCAATGCCGGTGAGCACGCTCAGATCCCCTGCCCCTACCCGCTCGGCAAAGGCCTTAACCCGTTCTAGCCGTCGATAGTTCGCGACCATGGCCGTCACCGCCCACCCCAGGAAGAGACCGGTGCCCAGCAGGATCACCAGTTGCAGCACCATGGTGTTGGTTTGCATCACAGCGCCATACATGACCACGCCAAACATCATGACCGTCATTACCGCTACTCCAGCCATGGCCAACGCCATTCTGTTTCGTCCCGCCATCACCCTCTCCTCCGTAGTAACTGACCCCGTACCCTGGCAACGGGCAGGGATTGCATGTTTTTTGTTCTCGATGTGGGACGGCCGCAAAGGTCGCCCCTACTCATAGTCCCTGACCAGAAGTTCATCGATATTGAGGATGGCCACCAGGGTATCTTCCTGCTTAAAGATGCCCTTAAAATATTGGCCTGCCACCCCGCCCAGATTGGATGGCGGTGGCTCGATATCGTCCTCGCCGGCCATGACCACATCGCTGACCGAGTCCACCAGCAGGCCGATATGCTCATCACCCTGGCGGATAATGACAATCTGCGTCTCCGCATCCCTGGGCAAAGGCTCAAAGCCAAACTTCTTGCGCAGGTCGATGACGGTGACGATGGCCCCGCGCAGATTGATCACGCCGTGCACATAGTTGGGGGCACGGTGGACAACGGTAATGGCGAGGTTCTGATTGATCTCCTGCACGTGGGCGATATCAAGGCCACACAAGAGATCACCAGTTTGAAACAGGGCCAGTTTGCGCCAGTTGGTACCGGTCGGAAGGAATTGGTGTGCAGTGGTCACCGGCGCCCCTTATGGTTTAAGGTAACGGTTGATGGTGTGAATAATCTTCTCGCGATCGAGCTTGATCATGTACTCGTTGACCCCGGCCTTTTTGCCGCGTTTCTCCGCGGCCTCGCCGGTCAGGGAGGTGACGGCGATCACCGGCAGCTTGGACCAGCGGGCATCCATCCTGATCCGGGCCGTCAGTTCCAGGCCATCCATGTTGGGCATCTCGATGTCGGTGAGCACCAGATCAATTTTCTCCCGTTCGAGAACGGCCAGACCCTCCAGCCCGTCCATGGCGCTGAATGGCGTAAAGCCGGCAGAGGTGACGAAATCGCAGATCTGGTGGTTGAAGAACTTGGAGTCCTCCACCACCAGGATGTGCTGACCGCTTCCGGATTCGGAGGCCGCCATCATGGTGAACTTGACCCACTCCGGCATCACCGTGGAGACCACGGCAAAGAGGTCGACCAGGAGAGTAATCTGCTCCAAGATGATGGCCGAACCCATGATCCCCGGCTGTTTGTGGCTGGTGTCGTCGATGGCGATGGAGACGGTGAGGATGTCGATAATCTGCGAGACCATAATCCCGATCTCCCGCTCGCCAAAGGGGAAGACCACCACGTACAGATGGCTGCTGTGCTCATCCGGTGGCGCAACCCGAGCGGCCTCATCAATGCTGAACAGCGGCAAGGTGCCTCCCCGGTACTGCATGTTCCGTCTGCCGCCGGTGACCTCCACCTGTCGGCGGCTGATCTTTTCGATTCTGGAGATGAGCCCCAAGGGGATAGCCATCTGCTCCTGGGGCGAGTTACGGACAATGAGCAGGGACTGGGCATCCAGATTGACCATGCCCGCCTCCTGCTGGCCCTTGCCCCGCACCCGATCCGCCACCGCGGAGAGGTTCATGGCCTTGCTGATCCCCACGACATCAAGGATCAAGGCCACCCGGCCATCGCCCTGGATGGTGGCACCGGCATAGACCTGACACTTGCGGAGATGGGAGCCTAAGGGTTTGACCACGATCTCTTCGGAGTCCAGCAATTTATCCACCACCAAGCCATAATGAAATTTGCCCACCGAGACCACCAAGATATTGACGGCACTCTGGGGACTGTGGCGCCGATCCTTGACCTCCCGTCCTGCCGGCGGCAAAGACGGGTTGGTGTCATCGTTGCCGGGTAAAACCGGCAGTGACGCGGCAGTGGTGGTGGTCAAGCCCCGGCGATCATCAAGCCGCCGACGCCGGCAGCTCTTGACCTCCTGATCTTCAGGGTTGTGGTAGATTCGTTCCTCGATCCCCAGGGCGTCGGCCAAACTGACGATGGGCAAGAGTTCACCCCGGAGCCGCATGACCAGGGCCGCGCCGATTCTCTCGATCCTCTCCCGGACCCGGGCTGCCGGCACCCGCACCAGTTCCACCATGTTGACCTGGGGGATGGCAAAGCGTTCGCCACCAACGCTGACCACCAGACTGGGGATGATGGCCAGGGTCAAGGGCAGTTTGATGGTGATGGTGGTGCCTTTGCCGACCTTGCTGGCGATATCGAACACCCCGCCAACCTTGGAGAGGTTGGCATGGACCACGTCCATGCCAACACCGCGTCCCGAGACATCGGTCACCTCACGGGCCGTGGACAGGCCGGGCAGAAAGATGAGGCGCAGCAGTTCGTGTTCCTGCATGGCATCGAGCTGGGAGCGGTCGTAGATGCCCATGCTCAAGACCTTCTCCTTGACGCGAAGAGTGTCGATGCCGGCACCGTCATCAATGATCTCGATGATGACCTGCCCACCCTCGTGGAAGGCCTTGATCTGCAAGGTGCCGGCGGCCGACTTGCCGGCCAAGGTCCGCGTCTCGGGGAGTTCGATGCCGTGATCCACCGAATTGCGCACCAGATGGGTGAGGGGATCGGCCAAGGCCTCAATGATGGTCTTGTCCATCTCCACCTCGCCCCCCTCCAAAATAAGCTCAATCTCCTTGCCAAGTTTCTGAGCCAGGTCTCGGACAACACGTTTAAATTTATTAAATACGTTGCCCACCGGCTGCATGCGGGTGGACATGATGGCCTCCTGCAACTCCGAGGTCACCAGATCGAGGCGTTGGGAAACGGCGTCAAAGTCCTGGCGGCTACGGGAGTGGACGATCTGCAAGAACTGGTTGCGGGTCAACACCAACTCGCCGGCCTGGGTCATCAGATTATCAAGGATCTTAACATTGACGCGCAGGCTGTTGTCGGCGCGGATCTTGGCCTGCTCTTCAGCGCCGGCAGGGGGCCTGCGCGTGGCTGCCCCCTCCGCAGCAGGGGCAGGAGGCGGTGTGGTCACCGGCTTCGCGGGTATGGGCAGAGGTGTCGCTGCTGGTGGTAACACCGTTGTCGGTGGTGATGCCGGGGCCACCACGGCCGGGGCGGCAGGTTCGTCCGCGGATGGAGGGATCACCACAATCCGCTCCACGGGCAGCTGGACAAAGGAGGAGAGCATCTCTTTTTCCAGCAAGGTAGCGAGCAGGATCCGGATGGGCAAGCGCCAGGGATCGGTCGCCGCATCAATACCGTCCATGGCCTTGAGATCAACCCGGGCGTCAAGCACTTGGCCGACTGTGCCCAACTCATGAAACAAGGTCGCGGGCGAGCTCTCTTGCCGCGCCGGATCAATGCGCAGGTCAACGTCCAGGAGAAAGATCTGGTGTCCGGCGAGACGCTTGTCGGCAATGGCGGCACTGTTGCCGGCAAGCAGATCACTCGGGAGAGGAGAGGATGGGGCTGCCGGTTGCATCACGGAGCTCTCCGCATCGGCTGCGGGTGGGACGGGGGGTGGGGGAGCCGCGGACGGATTGAGGACCTCGTGCAGGGCTGCCAAGGGGACGGAGATGTCGAGTTCCGGGGCCTCCTTTGGCTGATTCAGTAAGCGATTGAGGAAGTCAGCCGCATCCAGGAGACTGGAGATCACCGGGGCGGTGGGGACAAGCTCAGAGTTGCGGATCTTGTTCAACAGATCCTCGGCCGCGTGGGCCAAGGACATGACCGCGTTGAGCCCCAAGAAACCGGCGCCCCCCTTGATCGAATGCATGGCGCGGAAGACCTTATTGACCAAGTTCGAATCAATATTGGCACCTGCCTCCTCAATGGCCAACAGGTCACTCTCGATGCCACTTAAGTGCTCGTGGGACTCTTCCTTGAACGCCTGTAGGGTCTCGTCGTCTTCAATAAACGCCATCTCTCCGGCCCCTGGTTATGACGAGCGGATGGTAAGAAGGAACTGCGCTACATCGTTGCGCAGGGTTTGGGACTTCTGACTGAGTTCGGAAGCGGCCTGCAGCACATGGGCGGCCGTGGCCCCGGTCTCTTCGGCAGCGTGGGCCACGACGGCAATATCGCTGGACACGGCCAAGGAGCCGGTTGCCGCCTGCTGGGTATTCTGGGCGATATCCAGGGTGACGGCCCCCTGTTCTTCCACGGCGGCGGCAATGGTGGCGGAGATCTCATTGATCTCGCCGATGGTGGTGCCGATGTCGCGGATCACCTCCACCGCCTCGTTGGTGGCCCCCTGGATGTTGGCAATCTGCTCGCTGATCTCTTTGGTGGCGGCAGTGGTCTGTTTGGCCAACTCCTTGACCTCGTTGGCCACCACCGCAAAGCCCTTGCCCACCTCCCCTGCCCTGGCCGCCTCAATGGTGGCGTTAAGGGCCAAGAGTTTGGTCTGACCGGCGATATCGGTAATCAACTTCACCACTTCACCGATCTTCTGGGAGGCGCTGGCCAGGCTCCCCACCATCTGGTTGGTGCGGGTGGCCTTTTGCACGGCTTGGCGTGACACCCCGGCAGACTGAGCCACTTGGCGACTGATCTCGCCCACCGAACTGGAGAGCTCTTCCGTGGCCGAGGCCACGGTCAAGACATTGGCGGAGGTCTTCTCCGCCGCCAGGGCCACGGAGTCGGATTTCTGCTTGGTCTGTTCGGCATTGGCAGCCATCTTCTTGGCGCTGGCCTCCAGTTGGGAGACGGCCGCGGCCACCCCGCTGATCAACCCGCCGATATTGGCCTCGAAGTCCGCAGCCAAGCTATTCATCAACTCAGTTCGTTCTTGTTCGGCCCTCTTTTTGATCTCCTCCTGCTCCGCGGCCATGCGCTGTCGATCCAGGGCATTCTGCTTAAAGCCCTGGACAGCCGCCGCCATCCTGCCGATCTCATCCACCCGCTCCTGGGCCGGAATCTCGACCTCCAAGTCGCCGTCAGCCAGACGGGCCATGGCCCCGGTCATCCGCACCACCGGCCTGGTCACCGAGTTTGACAGAAGATAAATGACAATCAGGACCAACAAGAGCAAGCCGGTGCAGCCCAGGGTGAGCATGATCCGTTGTTGGCGCAGGGACTGATGTAACGGGGTGAGGTCGAAGGACAATACGATCATCCCGCCCTGTTCCCCCTCTTTCCAGGTGGGGTGACAACGGATACAGTCGGCAGTGACCATTTGCGGGGTATAAATCCTGAGCGCCGACTGCTCAACCATGGTCATGGGCTTGGTCAGGGCGCGCAGTTTATCCAGCATCTCCGGTGGCAAGGCAACTCCCTTCAAGGCAATGTCCTTCAGAGAAGGGTCGGCAACAGTGGTAACGGAGGAGGAGAGATTGCCATGTAGCTTTCGGTCGTAGAGAGTTACGTCGATGACCCCACGGATATTTTTTTGTATGCGGAGGAGTTTTTCGAAATTTTTCATCTGCCCCCGTTCCAGGGAGTCCTTGACCCCTTGCTGGAGCGACTGACTCAAATTATCCACGGCAGTCATGTAGGCTTCAGTCATCTCATGGCGTACATAGTTGTTGAGCAGCACCGACCCTGCCACCATCAAGACCAACAAAGTCACCGCCACGGGCAGCACAAGCTTGGTTGTTATCGAGCAGCTGGCAAATAAGGATTTCGACATTGTCGTATCACCTCCAGAGGGACGGGGAGTCGCCGCGGACTAATGACCACAGGGATGCAGACGAAGTGCGGATCATGTCCGTTTTTTCATCCTGTAGAAAGGGATGCTCTTCTGTTTAGCAAACAGGGGGGAGGCGCAGCCGATACACGGGGCATTGACGTTGATGCACCAGGTCCTGCCGCCATTCCACCAACGGGTGGAACAGTCGGCCTTGGTCTGTGGTCCCAGGCAACCAAGTTGAAACAGACAACCACGATCACCAAGCTGTTTGGCAAAGATCTCCTGCTGGAAATCGTGGTAACGTGGACAGGTTTCATGGACGGTATGGGAGAAAAAGAGCTTTGGCGAGCCGGTCTCGGTCAGCTCCGGCATACCGATTTTGACCAGATGAATCACCGTCTGCCAGACCCAGTCCGGATGCACGGAGCAGCCCCGGATCTGGACCACGGGTTTATCGATCTTCCGCTGGGCAAAGAATTGCGGCAGGCCGATGGCGCCGGTCAAATTGCCTTCCGCGCTGGGGATACCGCCGTCGCAGGCGCAGGCACCGACGGCCACCGCGGCAGTCATGGTGCGGGCTGCGGCTTCCAGCAAGGAAGCCAAGGACTTGTCGCCAATCTGGCAGGCCTTGGGCATCTGCTCGGGGATGGACCCCTCCAGGACCAACAGGTAGTCGCCGGCCTCGCCGCCGATATACCGTTCAATGAGATTCATGGCCTGAGTGCCGCTGGTGGCGGAGAGATCGGCGTGGAAGGCAAGTTGTGAATACTTGGTGATCAAGGCCAAGGGCGACGGGCTTTGGGCCTGGAGCAAGGAGATGGAACAACCGGAGCACGACAGGCCCTGAAGGTACAGGAGCTTGGGCACGGAGCGGGGATCGATTTGTTTTAAGGCTGCGGCAACCGGTGCGGGGAGATTACCCAAGCCGAAAGCGGCGCTCAGGGCGGCAGCCATTTTGATGAATTGTCGTCGGTCAACCATCGGGGTAGACTCCTTCTTTAGTGGACGGCGCAGGCCAGACACGGGTCAAATGAATGGACAATGCGTACCGCTTCGATCTGCATCCGCGGGTCAGCCACCTGGGTACCGATCAGGGCCGACTCCATGGCCCCAGGGGTCCCCTGGTCATCGCGGGGAGAGCAGTTCCAGGTAGTGGGCACCACGCATTCGTACTTTTCAATCACATGGTCCTTGATGCGAATATAATGAAGCAGGGCACCGCGTGAGGCCTCGGTGGCGCCATACCCTTCGCCAGTGGCCGGGATCTCCAAATCAACCATGTGCGCTGCCCCCGGTTCGATCCGTTCCGTCTCGGCCAGCAGAAAATCGCTAATCACCACCGCACTGATCGCCCGGCAGAGATGGCGGCCGAGGACGGAGTTCAGTTCCTGGGGGCCGATGCCA
>CAYSFY010000066.1:0-4368 GCA_964430285.1 uncultured Desulfobulbia bacterium | reverse complement strand
TGCCAGCAATCCCGGCAAAATGGTCCACTAGTTTGGTCACTTGTGGATTATTGCCCTGCTGATAATCCACCAACACCCGGGCCGCCGGACCGACTTCCACCATGCGCCCGTTATAGCGGGGTGCCTTGATCCAAGAATAAGCGGCGCTCTTATCCGGCGCCGGTTCCAGCTGGCCATCCTTGACCGCGAGGCCAGTGGGGGATGAGTAACGTGCGTACTTGACATCCTCGGTGATCAGGCCGAAATCCACCGGTGCCACCTTGCCGTCCAAGAGGATGCCTGAGGCGAAGAGAAGACGGCCGTCCGCCTCAGGCGAGGTGGGCAGCAGTCCAAAAGAGAGAAATCCGCCCCGGCTCTGGCCGATACGCCAGTAGTCGGGGAAGGCCGTGGCCACCGCCAACAGGTCGGGGATGTATTTTTGCTGGATAAAGTCACGCACCTCAAGGATTAAAGACTGGTAGGCGGAGATCAAGTCGATGCTTGGAGCCTGGGTGCAGCCGCCCGGGAAGATGCCGCCGGCATGGGGAAACTTGCCGCCGAAGATGGCGGAGGCTTGATTGGCCTTTTTCTGGATCTCCATGGCCTCCACATAGTGTTTGATGGCGCCGATATTGATCTCGGCATCGGCCAAATAGGTCCCTTCCAGGCGGGGAAGAAAGGGGGCGGCGGGGAAGGGCTTGCCCGAGGCCAACTCCGCCTTGACCCAATCCCGTACCTGGACGAGATCGGTGTCTGTGCCTTGGTAACTCAAGATGGCGGTAATATCGATAAAGTCCAGGGCCGAGAGTTGATAGAACTGCAACAGATAGTCATAGAGGTGATTGGCCCCCTGGATGAGGTTATGCAGGATACGACCGTTAGCGGGTGGCGTGATGCCGTAGGCCCGCTCCTGGGCATAGGAGGAGGCGATGGCGTGGGCATAGGGACAGACCCCGCAGATGCGCTGGGTGATCTGCTGGGCATCCAGGGGATCTCGCCCGCGCAGGATGACTTCGAAGCCCCGGAACATCTCGCCGACGCACTGGGCATCCTCAATCCGGTTATTGGTGATGGTCGTCTTGACATTAAGATGCCCTTCGATACGGGTGAGGGGACCAAGTTCGATTTTCATGAGTCAACCTGCTGAAGAAGGATTGGTGATACGCTATGCCCGTGACGGGCGAGAGGGTGACGATCGCCCTTCCCTGTTTTCCGACGAATATCATACGTTCTATCTTTTCCACGGGAACGCTGTCAATTTTTTTGTTTGACGAATCGTTTTAAGGCGGGAACAGCTAGACAACAGGGAGATGCCACGGACGATGGCGCTGGAGATAAACTACTGGGACAAGAGCCTCTGCTTGAGGTCAACCGGCATCCGGGACTGGTTGATCCACAGGGTGGCCTTGGCGGGGTCCAAAGTCAGCCATTGGCGGGCGAGGATTTCATATTCCACATTTTGCAGGGTGGTGTCCCTGATTCCGTCGACCCAAGAGACCGCGCCGCCGGGATCGGTGTTGACCCAGGTCCTGAGCACGCCGATTCTGGACTGCTCCTGAGCCGCGTCCTGGGGCAGGGTATCGACATAGGAGATGGCTGCCACCGGGTCCGTTCTCGCCCACCGGGAAGTGGTTGAGGTCAACCCCTGGGCCCGAGCCTGGGGATCGGCAAGTTTCGCCACATACCGCGAGGCGGCCAGGGGATCCTGTTTGGCCCAGACAGCGCCGATCTCGGCCAGCATGTTGCCTTGGGACTCCGGGGCCGCGTTTTTGGTCACCCAGTCAATGGCCCGGGCCGGATCGCTCCTGGCCCACAAGCGGGCCACCGCATAGATGTTCTGTTCCTTGGTGCTGCCCTCCGGCAGCTGATTAATAAAGGCCGTGGCCGCCGACATGTCTTTCAGTGCCCACAGCTGTAACGCTGTGCCCAGGATCTCGTTTTTGACCTTTTCATCCTCAAACTGCACGGCCCACTGGGTGGCGGCCACCGGGTCCGTCTGGGCCAAGGCCCGCCCCACCCGCGCCAACAAATCGCCGCGGACCCGCGGGTCAGGGATCTGTGACGCCCAGTTGTAGGCCGCATTCAGGTCCTTGGTCGCCCAGCTGTAGACGATCTCATTATTGGCCATATCGGTGAGTTGTGGTTGGGACAGGGTCGCGGCCCACTGCAGGGCTGACTGGGGATCCACCGCCCCCCAGGCGGAGGCGATTTGGCCGGCGGTATTCTGAATCAACTTCTCGTTGCCGGTCTGCATCATGAATTGGGCCGCCAGGGCCGGGTTTTGATTGAGGATCATGGCCTTGACCACCTCATTGGCAAAGACCGCCTGATCCTCGAACTGGGTCAAGGCCGCCAGGGTCTGGGCCGCGAACTCCAGGTCCATCTGGGAGCCCAGGGCCTTGCCCAGCTCCCGCAGAGCGGTCTGGCGTTCGTTGGCATCCGCGATAACGGCAATGCGCTCCAGCTCCGACTGCAACTCTTCCGGGGTCATCCTTACCTCTGGGTGATTCCCCGCCGTGCCGCCCTCGCCAACAGTGGTGCGGGCATCACCCGCGGCAGCGCTGGCATCCTGCGCGGTTTCCGCGCTGGGCAACGGGTCACCCTCCCCCATGGGATCGTGGTCAGCGGAACCGATCTGGTTGGGACCGGATCCAAACTTGGGGCCTGCACTCTGCCGCCTGGACTCTTTGCTCAAGGGCAAACCCTGGGCCGGCTTGGTCTGGGAGCTACGCGATTTTTTGGCGGCAGGGGCCGTTAGCTGCCCGCTTTTGTCGTTCTTAGGGCGGGGGTGATCGACAACAGGGCCAAAGAGGAGGAATAGCAAGCCGATGGCCGAGGCTGCCAACAACAGATTAACGAATTTCGGGGGGAGATGGGCCATCGAGAATTTCCCTGGATTTGCTAAGGACCGCATCAACAGAGATCTCCTGGAGGCAGACATTGTCGGTGCAGGCGGTCTTTCTATGGTTCGCGGCCGACACGCAGGGGGAACAGGCAAGACCGGCATGCAGGCAGTGGGCATTGCCCAGCGACCCGTATAAGGCCGGGGTCTCAGGGCCAAAGAGGATGATGGTCGGCATGCGGGTAATCGCCGAGAAGTGGCCGGGCCCGGAGTCATTGGTCACCATTAACGCCGCGATCGAGTAGAGCACCGGCAACTCCTCGAGGATCAAGTGCCCGGTGAAATTGACGCAACGCTCGTGGGCCACGGCGGAGACCAGGCTGGTGGCCCCTGCCAGCTCTGACGGCGCCCCGGTGATCAACACCAGCACCTCGGGATGCATTTCCAGAAGATGGTGGATCAACTGCCGATAGCGCTCCGGCTGCCAGCGGCGCTGAGGCAGCATCTCGCTGGAGTTGGGGTTGATCAGGACTAGGCGCTCTCTCCTTTCATCATAGGCAGGGGCCACCCCTTTGATCTTGGCATGCATGGCGGCAATGGCCTCGGGGCTGGGCGCTACCACCGGCAGACGAATCTCCGCATCCTTGACCATCGTTTTCGAATAGGGACACTCCGGCCGCTGTGCCATCAGGGCATTGATCAAGGCGATAAAATTCTTGGCGATATGCTGATGGGGGTTATAGGCCACCCGATGGGTCAAAAATTCGCCCCGGTAGAGCCCCTCGTCATGGAAGGCATAAAAGCCTGCCCGATTGACGGCCCCACTAAGCAAGGCCAGCAACGCTGAAAACCGGGAAAAGAGTTCAAGGTCGACCACGGTGTCGATCTGCCGCTGCCGAGCCCAGCGCCTAAACCTGATGACATCCACCGCCAGCGGGATAAGCCCTGACTCGTTGATGGTAAAGACATTCTCCTCCGGCACTGTCTGTAGCAGCCTAAGGCTGGCGCGATTTTTCCGGAAAATGACAAAATAGAGCTCGGCCTCGAAATGATCCCTGGCCTTACGCATGGCCGGGTCGGCCAGGATGGTACTTCCCATCTCGGACAACTCGATGAAGAGAATGCGTGCAGGACTCTGCTGGCGGGGCCGACAACAAAGCTGCCACACCCGCATGAGCAGGGTGGCCACAAAGGTTATCGGTATCCCCACATACCGATCGATAGCGCGCATGCTGTCTGGTGTCATGACGAAAGGTTGGTTCGAGGTAGGCAGCATTGCCGGTGCCATGCCCGTTAGGTCCAAGATTGACGATTTCGTAAAAACCACTCAACCGCCGCTGACACGCGCCGAAACCCACTGAAATTACAGGGGCAGATGGTCAGCTTTACGACTTTTCACGATTTCACCAAGATTGATAACGACTTGGGTTGATTAGCGTGTTGGCATGCAGTCAGGGTAAGGTTTAGCGCAACTGACCCCTGCTGTCAAGCTGCCTAGGAGTCTGTCGGACTTTTAGCATAGACATAGGCTGACATAAGTCCTTCGG
>CAYSFY010000065.1:0-20556 GCA_964430285.1 uncultured Desulfobulbia bacterium | reverse complement strand
AATGAGTCACGAACATCCCCGACGCGCCGGGAATTTTGTCACTCAAGACCAAACGGCCAGACCCGTCAATCGAGGCCGCGCACAAGAATTGTTGTTCCAGTTGAGTCAGCAGGTCCTGGATATTGTTGGCCGGATCAACGGTGTAGACCAATTGGTTCACCTGTTTGGATCCGTTGTCATAGCCCTCAAAGATAAAGGTATCGCCCTGGACCATGGGTTTGCCGTCCTGATCCTGCACATTGGCCCACAGGGTGGCGGAGGTGATGGGGGTGCTCGTGTTGTCAAGGGCACCGGCATCGCTGACCAGGACCTGGCGTTGGGTCGAGGTCTTGCCCTCATAGCGGGCACCGAAGTTGATGCTGATATCCTGGTTGGTATCGGAGCCGTTAAAGTTGGCGGGGAAGGTGAAGTAGGCGCTGCCGCTCTCCAGCACCACCCGGTTCTCACTCTTGGACGGGTCCACCACCCCGTCCGGCGGTACTTTGTAGGCATCGATCTCAGAGATTTTACCCGAGGTGTCAAACTGGATGGAGCCGTAGAGCAAGGCCCCGGCCCCCTTATGGTTTTCGTGGTTGTAACGGGTGTCCGGGGCATAGAGAATCTGTTCCTGGTAGGTCAGCACTCGTCGGTCAGCGGTCGGGTCGCAGGTGATCAGAAACTCCCACTGATTGTCCGTGGTGGTCCGGTCGAAATAGACGGTGACGTCCTGGCTGTCGCCCTTGGAGTCATAGACCGTGATCGAGGTGGTGTGCACGTATTTCGTCGTATCGATAGGGGGAGACGGGTTGATGGCAGCGGCATTGGTGCCGTTCCAGTTGGCGAACAGCCGGTCCTCGTCGTCCTCATTCAGCTCCCCGGAGTCGAGATTGGCGATGACCTCGACACGGGTAGTGGCCATCGGCGGGATGCTAAGGGAAATTGCGGGAGGCAGCGTTGTACTCGTTACGCTCGTGGCCGTTGTGCTCGTCGTCACGGTCGTGCTCGTCTGCGGTCCCGGCGTAGCAGGCACTTTGACCCAGAATCCCTCCCCAGGAGTGATGGTGTCCAATTGCGCGAAGCCTTTGGACGCCGCATACTCACCTGGCATACCTTCGCCCGGAAGAAACACGGCCCACGTTTTGATGCCGTTGGCCGTCGTCCACTTCCATACCGAGGTGACCTCCCCCAGTTCGGTGACAGCAAGGTCAGGCTGTTCCGCAGTGCGCATTAACCCGACTAGATTCCAGCCGGGAGTGAGGACCGGAATACCTGTCGCGGCCTCCGTCATCCCAGCCAGAGCAAGCACCAAAAACCAAGTTGTTACTAACGCCACTCTCTTCGTCATTAACGCCATCCTCCAATTTTAATTGTTATCCATTCTCCACCAAAAGAAATTACCGATATTTACCAGCTGTAACTTAATTGTCAATAGGCCATCACAATAGAGTCATGACTGAAGCGATGAATGAGCGCGCAGATTGTGCTCGTTACTGGTCTTGGCGTAGGGGTAGCCCAGCAGGACAGGCAGCATATTTCCTCTTGACGTATAGCTAAATTGGAATATAGTTATATGTAAACCTTGCTTGGAGTCCGACCATGCTGAACATGTATCTCAAAGTGATGAAGGCCCTGTCCGACCGGACCCGGGTCAAAATTATCAAGGTGCTGCAAAACCGGGAACTGTGCGTTTGCGAACTGCAGGCCGCGCTCGAACTGGCCCAGCCTTCCGTGTCGAAACATCTGAGAATTCTTGAGGAGGCAGGTATGGTGGAAAGTCGCAAGGCGGGCATGTGGGTCAATTACCGTCTTGCCGACACAGCTGAATCTATTTATTCCGGCCATATGCAGTCAATCCTACGCGACTGGCTGAACGACGACCTGGAAATTCAGAAAATCGTGCGGCAGGCCAGCACCCTGGATCGGGGTGAAATTTCCAGCCGTTGCCGTTCGCTAACGGAGCTTAGTCATGGCACCAATAAAGAGATCATGACAGATGGTTGGCAAGCAGCCCCGGCCACTGCCCACGGCTTGCCAAGCAAATAAAACAGACAGGAGGAAGCGAAATGGAAATCAAGATTCTCGGTCCTGGATGCGCGAAGTGCAAGGAAGCGGAGAAGATCATGACGGAGGCCAGCGCGGCGGCTGGTGTCACTGCCAGCATTACGAAGATCAGCGATTTTCAAGAGATCGCCAAGCACGGCGTCTTCTCCACCCCGGCGGTGGTGGTCGATGGCCAGGTCAAATGCGTCGGCAAGGTGCCAGCAAAGGATGAAGCCATGGCCTGGCTCAAAAAAATAGTGCCATTGGAGGGGAACGATGACAACCATCTTCATTGAATGGCGGCACCTTGAGGTGGCGGGAACGACGTGCCAACGCTGCGGCGACACCGGCCTGGAACTTGTGCGGGCCGTGGAACGATTGCAGGCCGAATGCGCGCCCAAGGGCGTGGATATCATCTTCCGGGAAACGCTGCTTGATGCCGATCAAATTGCCCAATCCAACGCTATCCTGATCAATGGCGTTCTCCTGGAATCTATCCTGCCCCACACCCTGGCCGGGACAAGCTGTTGCACCTCGTGCGGTGACCTCACCGGTCGGCCGGAGCAGTGTCGCACCCTGGTTCATCTGGGACAGGAGTACGAGTCGATTCCACAAGACTTGATTCGGCGGGCGGTTTGCCAGGTTGGGGGGTGTTGTTAAGGGGGAGGATGAATACCGTTAACCGCCACGAGGACATTTCAGGGCGGCAACTTTAACCGCGCAGGGAGGGACGGTCATGGAATGGAGACGTGAATGGAAGGCGCTCTGCGCCATGGTGTTCGTTTTCTTAGGCTGTTACTATCTGCCCGTGGGCTGGTCCCGTTTCGACGCCGCCGTGCTGGAGGCCTTGCATCTGGTCAAGTGGTACGCCCGGGAGCATGTCCTGCTCTGCCTGGTGCCGGCCTTCTTCATCGCCGGTGCCATTGGCGTGTTTGTCAGTCAGGCCTCGGTGCTTAAGTTCCTTGGTCCCCAGGCCAACAAGGTGCTGGCCTATGGGGTTGCCTCGGTCTCCGGCACCATTCTCGCGGTCTGCTCCTGCACCGTTCTGCCCCTTTTCGCCGGCATTTACCGGATGGGGGCGGGACTTGGTCCTGCCTGTGCCTTTCTCTATTCCGGTCCGGCCATCAATATCCTGGCCATCATCATGACCGCCCGGATTCTCGGGCCGGAACTTGGAGTGGCACGGGCGATTGGCGCGGTTGTCTTCAGCGTGGTTGTCGGGCTCGCCATGGCGCTGATCTTCAGGGAGAAGGCGGTATCCGACCAGCCGATCTACTTGCCGGATGACTTAAAGAGTCGGCCTTTGTGGCAGACAGCGTTTTATTTCTTCACCATGTGCGGTATCTTGGTCTTTGCCAACTGGGGAAAGCCGCTGGCAAGCTCCGGCCTCTGGCACGCAATTTACAGCGCCAAGTGGTGGATAACCGCAGGCTTTGCCCTCCTGCTTAGCCTGGAACTGGGGGCCTGGTTCCGGCTTGTCTGGTGGAAACTGCTGATCGCCTTTCTCGCCGTTTTGGGCGCGGCATGCGGCTTCCCTGCCATGCCGCTCGTCCCCTTTTTGGTTGGCGTCATCGCCCTCTCAGTCCTGATCTGCTCCCGAGAGGACGAGACGGGGCAGTGGTTCCGCTCCTCCTGGGAGTTCGCCAAGCTGATCCTGCCGCTCCTGCTCTTTGGTGTTCTGGTCGCGGGGTTTCTGCTTGGCCGCCAAGGTCATGAAGGGCTGCTCCCGTCGATCTGGGTGGCGCGGGCGGTGGGCGGCAATTCGCTCACCGCCAACTTCCTCGCCTCCTTGTCCGGGGCCTTCATGTATTTCGCCACCCTCACCGAGGTGCCCATCGTCCAGGGCTTGATGAGCGCCGGCATGGGCAAGGGTCCGGCCTTGGCCCTGCTGCTGGCCGGTCCGGCCCTGAGTCTGCCCAGCATGCTGGTCATCAACACGATCATGGGCACCAAGAAGACGGTGGTATTCGTCAGTCTGGTCGTCGTCTTGGCGACCATTTGCGGCTATCTCTTCGGCTGCATGTTCGCCTGACCAGGAGGAATAACATGGATATCGGCATCAAAATTCCGGGGCCGGGGTACCCAACAATGTCTGGAAGCGGAGGGACAACATGTTTAACAAAATTCTAGTCTGTGTCGATCCTTATCCGCCAGGAGACACCCTGCTCTCTTGTGTTATCCCCCTGCAAGAGTGTGGGGCCAAGGAGGTCATGCTGGCGTACATCCTTAATGTCGCGACCCCCTTGGGTCTTGAAGGTCTGCTGGTGGCCCAGGCCGGTCAGGAGATGGAGCGGCAGCAAAGGCTCCTGGAAGGGGCGGGTTTTCAGGTCACGGTAGCCATGCCAAGGGGTGAACCGTCCCAGACGCTGCACGACCTTGCCGAAAAACATGACGCGTCGCTCATTGTCCTCGGCTCCCACTGCCGGGGACTCATCGCCACCATCGCCGTGGGCAGCGTGTCCGCCAAGCTCCTCCCTATCGCCCATCGGCCGTTGCTCTTTGCCCATGCCACGCTGCCCGGGAAGAGAGCGGGGGAAGAGAGTCGACAGCTCTTCACCCACATCCTCTTCCCCACTGATTTTTCAGACTCGGCCGAAGGTGCCTTCGCCTATCTCGAAACCCTGGTCAAGTCCACTCACTGCCAGGTGACCCTGCTCCATGTTCAGGACGGAGAGAGGCGGACCGGGTATCTCGGAAGCCGGGCGCCGCGATTGCCACCTCCAGATGCGGCGCGCTTGCAACGGTTGAAACTCTGGCTGGAACGTGCAGGGGCGACGGAGGTGGGAGTGGAGCTTGTCCATGGGAGTCCTGGGGACGCGGTGGTCGCCATGGCCAAGACCCTGGGTTGCTCCCTGATCCTGATGGGTACCCAGGGCAAGGGCCGTACCCAGGAGATCCTGTTGGGCAGTGTGGCGCACCAGGTCGTCCGCCAAGCCCAACAGCCGGTTCTCTTGATCCCGGCACTTCAGTAAGCGCTCTGGCTGTGAATCAGTATGCTGACCGGGCGTCGATCTGGCGCGGAACTGGAGGATGGCCGGCAACAGGAGTGACCCCCCGCCCGTCGCGCGGATGATGGTGGTGGTCGGGGTGCTCATGCCGCACTCGTTCGGCCTGGTAAACCACCGGCGTGGCTATGGCTGCGCCCCGGAGTTCCGGACCGGACTATTGACGCCACGGTTGCGTGGCTGACAGGGAGATCCCCATGGACGAAAAATTGCCGGACGAGATCCGCAAGGCGTTGGCAGAGGCCTGCCGACTCCATGAACGGGCCTCCTCTGATGCCGCCCAGTGTCAAGAGTTCAACCAAAGGATGTCCCGCCTGCTGATCGATCTGGAAGATGCCGGATGTTTTAGGGTCGCCGACAGAGTTATGACCATCCTCTTGCACTGCCTTCCCAAGGATGGGGCACACTGCGACAAGGCCAAGATGGTCGCTGAAAAAATGAAGAAATTTATGTGATTACCCCCACAACGTCAATATTGATGGAATCGCAAAAAGTCGTGAAGCTGACCATCTGCCCATGTAATTTAAATGAGTTACGGACCATGCCAGCGGCGGTTGAGCGGTTTTTGCGAAACCGTCAATATCCGTTAACGTAGGTTTGCTCGTTTCGTGCGGTCAATGCCAAGAAGGCCCTCTCGCCAGAGGGTTTTCTTGGAACCATTATCGATTCAACAAGGAGATCACCATGAAGAACCCGTTTGTCACGCTCTGCCTGTTGGCTTCACTGATTGCCTTTGCCGACCGCGCCCATGCCGGGGAGAGCATGCCTGGCAACGAAGTCGTGCCGGGGATTCCGGTGAAAAATGCCGTCACTCTGGTTGACCTGGGGGCCACGACCTGCATCCCCTGCAAGATGATGACGCCGATCCTGGAGGAGCTGAAGAGGGAGTACCAAGGCCGGGCCGAGGTGGTCTTTATCGACGTGCATGAGAAGCCCGAGATGGCGAAGCCGTTCGCGGTCATGGCCATCCCCACCCAGGTCGTCTATGACCGGCAGGGGAAGGAGCTCTTCCGCCACGTGGGCTTTGTGGACAAGAAGGCCCTGCAGGAACAGCTCGACAACGCCCTGGCGGTGAAGTGATGCTCAATGAAACCACTCTCGCCATCAACGCATGGATGAGCCATGGCGGGGCCTTGGCCTATGCCGGCTCCTTCTGCTGGGGTATGGTCTCGGTCTTGCTCAGTCCCTGTCACCTGGCCTCCATCCCGCTGTTGATCGCCTATGTGGCAGGGCAGAAGATCATCCCGTTGCCACGGATGGCGGCGCGTTTTGCGGTGCTCTTTGCCTGCGGTATCTTTCTCACCATCATGGTGGTCGGCCTGATCTGCACCCTGGCCGGACGGATGCTGGGCGATGTCGGCCCCTGGTGGCAGGCGGCGGTGGGGGCTATCCTGCTGTGGGTGGCCTGGACCCTATTCCGGCCGCCGCAGTGCTCGGCCACCGGCAACGTCCTGGCCCGCTTTCAGATCCAAGGCGCGAAAGGGGCTTTTATCCTCGGCCTGGCCTACGGCTCCCTCTCCGGTGTCTGCACCTTTGGCTTTATCGCCCCTATCTTGGGGATGATCACCATGCAAGAGAAGATGGCCACCGGCATTGCCATGCTCGTCTTCTTTGCCATCGGCCACTGCCTGCCCCTCATCGTCTGCGGCATGTTTTCCGCCCGCACCATGGGCCTGTTGCACAGTCATGCCGGACAAAAGATGGTCATGGCCATGCGTAAGCTGGCGGCCGTGGTCATTGCCGGGTTGGGGGTCTATTTCTCGGTAACTCCCTTCATGGGGTGAGGTGAGTGGAAGCTAACGTAAGTCAGCAAGAGAATCCGGCATCCCTCGCAACCGTAGTTCCCGGCGCTCGCCTCGAACGTTGGGGGTGGTACTCGGTGGCCCTCAACGTCCTGCTCGTGGCGCTCTACGGTACTATCGTCGCCACTCCCGGCAGCCTTGCCATTGTTTGGTATCGACGTCTCGACCCTCTGGCGCCAGACCAAACGTTACGATCTCTGATCGTGCATTTTGCAATCATTTTGTATTATGCAACTCCCTCACGGCGTCGTTAGCCTGATCCGTGCCTACCCCTGACCCCCTCCACCTGATAGCCAAGTTCAAGGACGGCGACACTGCCGCCTTTGAACAGCTTGTCCGTCTCTACCAAGACCGGGTCTACTCCCTCTGCCGTCATTTGCTCGGCAACGCCCATGAGGCAGAGGACGCGGCCCAGGACTCCTTTATCAAGACCTACCGGAACTTACGTCATTTTACCCCTGACGCCTCATTCTATACCTGGCTCTATCGGATCACGGTCAACACCTGTCTCGATTACAGGAAGCGCCCATTTTTTGTCTCTCTGTTCACGAAACCGGAGGGAGAAGAAGAGTTCCTGGCCTGGGAGCTGCCGGACGACCTCTCGCCCGAGCGACTTTATGAGTCGAAGCAGATGGGCCAAGCCTTGCAGCAGGGTCTGCAAAAAATATCGCCAAAATTGAAAGCGATTATTGTCCTCAAGGAGATGGAGGGGCTTTCCTACGAAGAGATCGCCGAGGTGCTGGAGATCTCTCTGGGGACTGTAAAATCGAGGTTATCGCGGGCCAGGGATGAATTATTTGCGGTAATGAAAAATATTACGGAACAAAAATGAAACCTGATCGTTTAACTCACTAGGAGGACAGCATTATGAGATGTCAAAAGGCGCATGGGCTGATGTCAGCTTCCCTTGACGGAGAACTGTCGACCAGGGAACAGGATCTTCTGGCCGCGCATCTGAAACAATGCGCGGTTTGCGGCAATAAATTCCATACCTTTCAGGGAATGCACAGAGCCTTGCTCCAGGCGGAACGATTCACAGCGCCCCCTGGCCTTTCGCGGCAGGTAATGGCGAGGCTCGACGCCGTCACGCCGCAGCCTTTCTTTGCGCCGCTGTGGTCGCATCTTGCCGAGGCCATCGTGGTTTTCGTGATTATCGGAATTGGCGTGGTGTTTGGCAATCTCTTCAGCAACAGCCTGGGGCTAGACAATCATGACAAGGGGATGGCCTCATTGTCGCTAGAAATTTTTGACGCCGCACCACGCGAGTCCGTGGGCGGGGCTTACTTGGCAATGCTGGAGGTGGGCCATGGGAAATAACACGCTACGTCACCTGTTGCTGATCTCAGTGATACTCAATCTGACCATTTTAGGGACTGTCGGTTACCGCTATTACCAAAAGGCTGCCTACTGGACTTCCCCGTTTGGCCACTCGATCAAAAAAGATCACTTCTTGTTCGAGGAACTTGCCTTGCAACCGGCCCAGTCCGAGGCCATGCGCAAGAGAGCCATGCCGTTCAGAGCGGAAATTGATCGGCAGCGGGCAAACATCGTCCAGCAGCGGAAAAATCTGATTACCCTCATGCGCCAAGAGCAGCCGGACATGAAGGCCATCGGGGCAGAGGTGGCGGGGATCAGTGCCCTCCAGGAAGCGATGCAACGCAAGGTGGTGACTCATTTGCTAGAGGAAAAGGCCCTCCTGAGTAAAGAACAGCGGGGGAAATTTTTTGATTTGATCGAGAATGCCATGAACAACGAAGGGAGCCAAACAGGATGCCCAAGCGCCGACTAAAAGCAGCGGTTTTTATCATCAGCACGGTCTTTCTTCTATCGACTGCACCGGCAGCAAGTGGAGGAAACAGTGAAACCTTGACCATCGACAACAAGACCCTACGTTTACGCGAATGTATTACCATTGGCTTGAAATCTAATCCCACCGGCGAGATCTCCAAGCAAGGCTTAAAGGCCATTCAGGAAAAAATCGGCGAGGTGAAGGCCGGCTTCTACCCCTCCCTGAAACTCTCCTCGGCCTACACCTATTCCTCACCGGCGTTGCTCATGTCGAAGGAGGCCTCTCCGGACAACTACGACAACCGGCTTGCCGTCCGGCAGACACTCTTTGATGCCGGCGCCACCGCGAACCTTGTCCAAGGCGTGCGCCACACCATCACCGCCCAGGAATACGACACGACCAAGACCGGACTGGATATTAGACTCACCGTCAGCACCCTGTTTATTGACGTCTTGAAAAAAGAGGCCCTGTTGGCAGTGGCCAAGGCGGCCCTTTTCGGTACAGAGCAACACCGGCTGCAGTCCCAGGCCCTATACAAGGAAGGGGTATCGCCCCGCGCCGATGTCATCAAATCCGAGGTGCAGGTCTCCACCGCCCGGCTCAGTGTCATCAGCGCTGACAACGCCGTGCTTGCCGCCAAGGCCGCGCTCTCGGCCTTCATGGGGGTGCCGGTTACCATTCAGTTTGATGTCGATGGTAAGGAGGTGGAGCGTATGCAACACCACCCTCTGCCCGACGTCCGTGAAGCCCTGGACCAGGCCTATCATCTGCGGCCTGAACTCATGGGGGTCAAGGCCCGGCTGGCGGCGGCGGACGCTGCAATCAGTCAGGCTGAAAGTGGATTCTACCCCAGTGTCAGTCTCGATGCCTCCTACGGGTGGCAGGAAAGCACCTTCGTGCCGACTGATACCAAGTGGGGGGTGGGAGTGACGGTCGCCCTCCCCGTCTTTGAGCAGTTGACCACACGCTCGAAAGTTGGTCAAGCGGTGGCCAATCGTGACGGGCTCAAGGCCTCGGAGACTCAAGCCTTGCGAGCGGTTGAGCTTGAAGTGCAGCAGGCTTGGCTGGGGCTTAAGGAGGCCCAAGAACGACAGACAGTGGCTGTCAAGGCCTTGGAGCAAGCGACCGAAGATATGCAGGTCTCGGAAGGACGCTACCAGGAGGGGCTTGGCGTAATCCTTGAGGTGATCGATGCCCAGACCGCCCTGACCCAGGCCAAGACCAATCAGGTGGTCGCCGCCTTTGATATCGCCACCGCCCAGGTAAAACTCGATCGCGCTACAGGCCAACGGCCAACGGAGGAAACAGGTAAATGAAAAAGTGGACATTTTTCTTAGTGTTGCTTATGGCCAGCAGCGGGGCCGCGGTCATGGTCTACCGGCAGCGTGTGAGTCATGAGGCGCAAGCGAAAACCGTGCAAACGGAGAAGGTGACGAGACGCGACATCGCCTCGTCAGTTCAGGCCACCGGGGTGATCCGGGCTCAGATCGGGGCCGAGGTGAAGGTGGGGGCGCGGATATCCGGCCGGGTCGAAAAGCTCTATGCCAATATCGGTGATGTCGTCACCAAGGGACAGTTGCTGGCCCAGATCGAGCAGGAGGACTTGAAGGCCAAAGTCAACGAGGCCAAAATGAACTTGCGGGTAGCCCTGGCCAATCTTGAGTTAGCCCAAAAAAACCTGACGCGGACGGAAAATCTCTTTGTTAAAGATTTCGTTTCTCGGGACAAGGTGGATGTGGCGGAAAGAGACTATGCCACCGCCCAAGCCCAAGCCAATCAGATTCGAGAGACCATCAAGTTCAACACCACTCAGCTCTCTTACGCCGACATCCATGCCCCCATTGATGGGGTCATCGCCTCGGTCGCCACCCAGCAGGGCGAGACGGTCTCCGCCACGGCCCAGAACGTGCCCACCTTCGTCACCATCGTTGACCTGAACCGACTCGAAGTCTATGCCTATGTCGACGAGACCGATATCGGCAAGATCAAGCCGGGGGTCGAGGCCACCTTCACGGTCGATTCCTTCCCGGAGACGGATTTCAAGGGTACGGTCTCCGCCATCTATCCAAAGGCCACCATCCAGGACAACGTCATCTACTATATCACGGTCATCTCCATCGACAATCCTGCCGGCAAACTGAAGCCGGACATGACCGTGAACGCCACGCTCTATCTGAATAAACGAAGTGACGTCTTGGCGGTCCCCAGTCGGGCAATCAGCCGGGAGGGCGGCAAGAAGGTCGTCCAGATCCTGGCAGGAGGCAAAGCCGTTGCCAAGACGATCAAGACCGGCTGGAAAGACAGTACGTACACTGAGGTGGTCGAGGGTATCAAAGAAGGCGATCTGGTCATCACCGGCGAAGGCCAACAGACCGCAAAAGAATAACGTGCACAGGGGGTTACATAATGATTGAACTCAGAAACATCACCAAGACGTACCGAAAGAACGGCAGTGTCGAGGTCAAGGTGCTGCAAGGCATCAACCTTGGCATTGAGAAAGGCGAGTTTGTCTCCATTATGGCGCCCTCGGGCATGGGCAAGTCGACGATGATGAACATCATCGGCTGCCTGGACCGGCCCACGGCGGGCGAATATCTGCTGGACGGGGTCGAGGTGGACGGCATGAACGATGACGACCTCTCCCGCACCAGAAACAAGAAGATCGGCTTTGTCTTCCAATCTTTCAACCTGCTGCCCATGACCACCGCGCTGGAGAATGTCGAGCTGCCCCTAATCTACTCCCCCGATGATATGGATATCACGGCCAAGGCCAAGGCCGCCCTGGAGGCCGTCGGTCTCGGTGATAGAATCAATCATGTACCCTCGGAACTCTCTGGTGGCCAACAACAGCGGGTCGCTATCGCCCGTGCCTTGGTCAATGACCCGGCCTTGATCCTGGCCGATGAGCCGACCGGCAATCTCGATTCCGCCTCCAGCGACGAGGTCATGACCATCTTCAAGAAACTCAATCAGGACGGCCGTACCGTCATCCTGGTCACCCATGAAAATGATGTCGCCGAACGGGCCGACCGCATCATCCGGATGAAGGACGGCCAGGTGGTAAGCGATGAAAGGAGGGTCAACTGATGACTACCGGCAGAATGATCGGCCTCTCGCTCAAGGGGCTTAGTAAGTACAAAATGCGGACCTTCCTCATGATGCTCGGCATCATCATCGGCATCGCCACCCTGACCGTCATTATCGCCCTGGCCAAGGGTGCGCAGCACAAGGTCATGAAGGGAGTCCAGAACTTTGGCGCCAACGCGGTCATGGCCTCGGCCGGCGGGGGCAAGATGTTCGGCCCGCCTGACGAATCCACCACCACCATGACCTTGGACGATGCCAAGGCCCTGCAGGAGTCGATCAAGGGCATCAAGCACGTTGCCCCATTCACCATGAACCCCTCCCAGACCGTGGTCTATGGCAACAAGAATACCGATGCGTCAGTATTCGGCGTCACCCCGGAGTTTGCCGACGCCTGGCAGTGGTATGCCGAGAAAGGGGATTTTATCAGCGACGAGGACCTCTCGGGTCTGACCAAGAATTGTGTCCTCGGCCTGACCGTGGTCAAGGAACTCTTTGGCGATCAGGACCCCATTGGCGAGACGGTGCGGGTGAACAACACCAACTTCAAGGTGATCGGCGTGCTATCCAAGCGCGGCGCCAGCCCCCATGGCATGGACATGGATAACCGGGTGGTGGTGCCGCTCTCCACCGCCATGCGCAAGCTCTTCAACACCACAGCCATCGGCATGATCAGGCTTTATGTGGATGATCAGGATCGCCTGGATGAGGTCACCGAGACGGTAACTTCGATCCTCAGGGAGCGCCATCACATCACCCCGCCCCAGGAGGACGACTTCCGGGTGACCAACACCATGGCCATGGCCAGCACTGTCAAGGGGGTATCGAAGACCTTGACCACCTTTCTGCTGCTCTTGGCCTCGATCTCACTTGTCGTGGGCGGCATTGTTATTGCCAACATCATGTTCATCTCGGTGAACGAGAGGAAGAAGGAGATCGGCATCCGCCGGGCCTTCGGCGCCCGGGCCAAGGACATTAGGCAGCAGTTCCTGGGCGAGGCCTTGATCGTCACCCTCTGTGGCGGTATCGGCGGCACGATCCTGGGCATTGCCATCTCGCTCACCATCGCCACGGTGAAGAAGATGCCCGCCATGCTCTCCTGGGAACCCTTTGTCCTGGCCATCGTTTTCTCCACCGTGGTCGGCGTCATCGCCGGTATTCAACCGGCCAGAAAGGCGGCGGCCATGGACCCGGTCCTGGCGATCAAGGGCTAGATGAAGCTCGTCAAGGGCTCCGGGGTCGCATTAAAGACCCTGTTCAGCCACAAGCTGCGGACCGGCTTGGCCACGATCGGGATCGTCATCGGGGTCTCTTCGGTGATCGTGATGGTCTCCATCGGCGACGGCGCCCAAAAGGAGGTGCTGGCGAAGATTCAGTCCATGGGCACCGACCTGGTCATGGTCACCGCCGGCCAGGTCAAGATCATTGCCGGCCGGCAGCGGCAGACCGGCAATGTGACCACCCTGACCTTGAAGGATGCAGCGACGATTGCCGAGGAGGCCCGCTTTATAAAAAATTTGGCCCCAGCCCAGGGCCGAAAGATGTTGGTCAAGTACGACGCCTTGAGCACCACCACGACCATCACCGGGACTACCGAGTCGGTAGTCCCGGTCCGGGGTTTGGTTATCGATAGGGGGCGGTTCTTTGCCGATGAGGACGACCGTGCCCTGCAACGGGTGGCGGTGATTGGCAAGACCGTGGCCAGAAACCTCTTTGCCAACCGCAATCCCGTGGGAGAGACGATTCGCATCAACAGGGTCTCATTTGAGGTCGTCGGCGTCCTGGCCGAAAAGGGACCAGACCTGGTTGGCGGCGATCAGGACGATGTGATCTATATCCCCATCCATACCGCCTTGCGTAGGCTGTTCAACCTCACCTACATCAACAACATCTTTGTCCAGGCCCGGAGTTCCGAACACATCGAAAGGGCGGCGGAGGAGGTCCAAGAGATCCTGCGCGAAAGGCACCGGCAGCGCGACAAACCCGATGACTTCACGATCCAGAGCCAGACCGAAATCATCAAGACGGAACAGGAGACCAGCCAGACCTTTACCAACCTCTTGAGCATGGTGGCCGGCATCTCGCTCTTGGTGGGCGGGGTCGGCATCCTCGCCATCATGCTGATCTCGATCAAGGAGAGAACCCGCGAGATTGGAGTGCGCCGGGCGGTCGGCGCCTTGAGAAAAGATATCCTGCTTCAGTTCCTGGTGGAGTCCTTTGTTTTAAGCGTCAGCGGCGGACTGGTCGGTGTTGTTCTCGGTGTTGCCATCTCTTTCGGTGCCTCATATTTTACCCAGTGGCCCATGAGCCTATCGTTTCCGGCGATGGCGGTCTCGTTTGGCTTTTCGGCCTTCATCGGTGTCCTGTTCGGGGTCTATCCGGCAGCGAAGGCGGCACGGCTCGACCCCATCGAGGCCTTGAAAGCGGAGTAAAATAGTTTAGATTTCATCTGTGAAGATCAAAAGCTATGATTACTTAAAACAAAATGAGGGGGGAATATTAAATCATATCCTCCCCCCTCAGAAAAACTAGGCTTCTCTTTAATTACTTATTCTGTTGGCCCTCCTTCTTTAGAGGGGTACATCCGCAGCCACATGGCCCCTTATTCTCAACCATTTTCACAGGAATGCATCCGCATGTACAAGGTTCCTTTTTCTCCTCTTTTAAAGGAACACATCCGCAACCACAAAAACCGTTTGAAACTTTTTGTTCTGCCATTTTATATCACCTCCTTTTATTATGTATTTGCGCAATCACTAAATTACTTTGGCAAAAAAATATCCTATTCTTAAAAAGATAGAACTTCGTCCGCCTTCATGACAAGCTTATTCAGAGTTCCAGCGGGGACTACCGTAACTCCCTCAATTAGCCCTTCCTCCAGGTCAATGCCATGCATTTGCGCACTCTCCTCACATACAAAAAATGAGACGCCCACTTTCCTTGCTTGCTCAATTGCAGATACCAGCGACCCGAAAGGCAGGGGCAACGTAATTTTGTCAGCCTCGCCCCTTTTGGCAATGGTAACTCCATTTATCCCAAAGAAAATGGAAGCTTCAATTCCAATTTCCTTGATGGCACTGGTGCCAAGGATAAAAGGTGCGTATGTACGCTCTGGTATTTCCACACCGCTGGTTTGAATGTAGAGTATGTTTTTTTTGCGATCCATAAAAATATCTCCTTTTATTAGATGAAAACAGGCTTCTTGTAGTATTTTTTTGTTCAACAAAATTAAACAGTTAAAAACCACCTTGAGCGAATCCCCAGCACCCTTAGTATTTACCACCTCATACCTACCACCTCCTTTTTGTTATGTGCTTGCGCATCTACTTAACTACTTTGGCAAAAAAAACTAACCCTCTTTTTCTATTTCGCTAACCCTGCTTCGCACTATGTTAAGTTCTTTCTGCAACTCAATTTCATATTTTTTTAACGCCTCTAAGCTCGCCATACTCAGTTCCTTTTCTTTAACCCTACCCGAACCTTGGCACCCACACGTGCAAACTTCATTCAATATTTCTCGACAGCCCTCCATGGCTTCTTCATTGATTGAATACGGAATCCAATACCCCTGCCTTTCACTTCGCACTAGGCCTGCTTGTTTTAATATCTTAAGGTGTTGTGAAACTGCGGGGAGGGTTATGCCTAGTCTGTTTGAGATTTCTTTTACCCCTAAGGCCCCGTTGGCTTTAAGAAGTTCAATAATTTTTACGCGTGTTTCCACACTGAGAACCTTAAATATTTCGGCTGGCTCAATAATCATAATATAAACCTATTAAGTAGTTGCATAATGGCTTAACTATAGAAAGCGGGATGTGTCTTGTCAACTCTTTTTTGGGGGAGATTAAAATCAGATAACAAATCGGGGGCCTGACTGCGGGAAGCTCATTGACGCGTTCAAGTTACCCGAGGTGAGGTCAGTTTTTTGTCTCACCGGCAAGCCGATGAAACTTGGGCTGTTGTTCCTACGCACTGGAGAGTAGAATTTTCGGCGGACCTGGCCGGGATCAACGTTAAACAGACCGTCCAGAGCTTTCTGAAAAACGGCATTATTCAACTCCGCCTGAATTTCTTGCAAGAGCGTTTGCGGTATCTGGACTTTTCGCGGAGTCGCATCTGATTTCCCGAAAATCACCGATTGCCGATATATTCGTGCCAATGGCTATTTCTTCAGACTAATCATTACCTTATGCAAGGAGGATTCCCATGTACTTCCCCGTCGCTGATATCACTGTCGCTCCCTGGCTACCCCCCCCCTGGTTGCCTTTGCCATCTCCTTTTTCACTTCCATGGGCGGGGTATCGGGGGCTTTTCTGCTTCTGCCATTCCAGGTAAGCGTCTTAGGCTTTACTTCGCCCGCGGTTAGCGCGACCAATCAGGTGTTTAATATTGTGGCTATTCCCAGCGGCGTCTATCGCTATATCCGGGAGGGCCGCATGGTCTGGCCTTTGACCTGGGTGGTGATCATCGGTACCCTGCCCGGCGTTTTGGCCGGTGCCATTATCCGGGTTCGCTATCTGCCAAATCCGAAAAATTTTAGTCTGTTTGCCGGGCTGGTACTGCTTTATATCGGTCTGCGGTTGGTCAAGGATTTGCTGCGGACTCGGTTCAGTACCCCTCAAAGGGGTATTGGGATGAATCCCCGCTGGGGTGGGGCGGGGAAACCGGGAGCGGTCAGTAAGCCCTCGGCGGAGGAGGAGTTTCAGGCCTTGGTCAAGAGCTACCGCCAAGGCCAACAAGCCGGGCAGGCCCTGCCCCGGGTAGTGGTTAGGGAGTGTACTGTCACCCGGATACGGTACGATTTTTACGGTCAGACATTCACCATCCCCACCCTGGGAGTCATGGCCCTTTCCCTGGTGGTTGGCATGGTGGGAGGGGTGTACGGCATCGGCGGCGGGGCGATCATCGCCCCTTTCTTTGTCAGCGTCTTCGGCCTGCCGGTCTACACTGTGGCCGGGGCGGCCTTGATGGGTACCTTCGTCACCTCGGTAGCCAGAGTCCTTTTCTACCAGATCATCGCGCCCTGGTATCCGGGCATGAGCATCGCCCCTGATTGGATTCTTGGTTTTTTGTTTGGCATCGGTGGCTTTGCCGGCATGTACTGCGGGGCGCGTTTTCAGAAATTCGTGCCTGCCAGGGGCATCAAATGGCTGCTCGCCTTCACCATTCTGTTCCCGGTGATTAAGTATATCGTTGGATTTATCAAATGATGGATTTCGGACTAATTTCCTGACGACTTGCTGTATAGGGCAGAAAGCGGAAGGAACCAACCCCAAAAAGAGACAAAGGAGAAAAGTATGGAAAGTATGAACGTTCGACAGGTGACGGGTATTGTTCTTAGCGTTCTGTTGACAGCCGCAACGGCATTCGCGAGCGGCGAGCGGCTCGCTCTGATTTCGAGCGAAGGGGAAAACTCGGTGATGGTCCTTGACCTGTTGACCGAAAAACCGGTCAAGACCCTGCCGGTGGGTAAAACACCCCACGCCATGGCTGCGACGCCAGACGGCAAAATATTCGTCAACAATCGCGGCAGCGCGGACCTAACCGTGATCGAGGCCAATCGAATGGAAGTGACGGCGACCATCCCGCTGCCTGCCATCTCTTTTCAACTGGCCCTGGCGCCGGACGGCAAGACCTTGGCCGTAGTCTATAAGAATGCGCTCACCTTGACCCTGGTGGATGTGGCTACCGAAAAATCATCCGCACCATGGAGATTGGCGAAATGCCTGCCGAAAAGTTCAAGGGAGCCATGATGAAGCACCCGTACTGGACCCCGGACGGCAAATATGTATACTGCCCCGAATCGGTACACAACACGATCGTCAAGGTGGAGGCGGCCAAGGGAGAGGTAACGAAACGGATCTCCCTGTCGGGAGGCAACCATTATTTGCATGGCTCGCCGGACGGCAAGTTGCTTTATGCGGTAAACGAGGCCACCAAGGAGGGCACAAGCCTGACGCTTATCGACGCGACCAGTGACGAGGTGGTTGCCAACCTGCCGATACCGCTCGGCCCAGGCAAAAAGGGGGCAGGACACCACGCTTCCTTCAGTCCGGACAATCGCTTTTACTTTTTCAGCAATCTCGGAGGGTCTGGCCTGCATGTGCTTGATGTGGCCAGCCGGAAGTGGATCAAGATCATTCCGACCGGCAAGGGGCCGGGACATCCTGTCGTGTCGCGCGACGGTAAAAACATATTCGTCGTCCACCATAAGGATGGGGTCATCAGCGTGATCGATGTCGCCCGCCAGGTGCATGTTAAGGATATCAGGATCGGCAGCGGCACCGAACAGGCCCATGCCGCCTATTTCACGCCCGACAACAAATTCTTCTACGCGGTTGCCTCCCAGGACAACGTCATGGCCAAGATCGACGTAGCCAAAATGGACTTGGCCTCCACCATGCCGGTGGCCAAGTCCTCGATGTTCTTTGCCATCAAGGAGGGAGATACCTACCCGCCCACCGAATGATGGCAACTCCGATCATAGTGTCGCGAAAGCGAGAAGGGAGAGCGCAGATCCTCTTTGAGCAGTTTCTTTCCAGCCTCGTCCAGGTCACCGCCTCTCTCCGCCAGAACTTTCTGCTGGTAGCGCTCGGTCTCCACCCCGGGGTCGATGATACTGACCGAGAGGTACTCCGTTCCCTGACAGAACCTTGTCCACGACCCGGCGGACGTCAGCCAGACATCAGCGGCCCTTGGGGTTCTTCGTCGCGCACTGACAGACACCGGCCTTTTTCTCGGAGAGGATTCTCTCCAGAATCGTGGACCGGCCATGGACAGCCGCATCCTGTCGAATGTCCGTGGCCGTGTAGCCGAAGCAGTAGCAGATTTGTTCTTCCGTCATGAGCCGTCCTCCTCGCCAAGGGCCTGCGGCAGGGTGAGGACGAAAGCGCGGATCTCGTCCCGGACCCGGCGGTAATGGGCCAGGGTCTCTTCGTCGCTGGTTGCGTCAACAGCCAGCTTCGGCGGGCGTCGAATCCTCTATGAATTTTTCTGCCCGGAAAAAAGGGACAGGTCTCGTTGGCATGGCCGCAGAGAGTGACCACCCAGTCGAAGCGCTGAACCGGCAGTTCAGCAAGGGTCTTGGACTCGTGTCCGGACATATCCACTCCGGCCTCGGCCAAGGCCTTCACTGCCTGCGGGCTCAGACCGTGCTTTTCGATACCGGCGGAATAGACCTCGATTCCGTCGCTTTTCAGAAACCACGCCCAGTCTTCCGCCAGCTGGCTGCGACAGGAGTTGCCGGGACAGAGGAAACAAATTTTTGCGCTTCAGCGCTGATACACCGAGACCATGATCATGGTCTCGGCCAATACATGATTACCAGCACCCCCGCCAGGGCGATGGCGCCACCGATCAAATCATAGCGGTCTGGTTGGACCTGATCGATTTTCCACCCCCAGAGGATGGACAAGACGATAAAGATGCCGCCGTAGGCCGCGTAGACCCTGCCGAATCCGGCGGGTTGCATGGTTGGAATCACGCCGTACAAGCACAGAATAAGGCCACCCAGGATGCCGAGGCCAAGGCTTTTCCCTTCCCTCAGCCACAGCCAGACCAGATAGCCGCCGCCGATCTCAAAGAGACCGGCCAGCAGGAAATAGAAGAGCGACTTGCCGATGGCCAGGGCATGCATGGCGGCTACCAGTCAAAACGGAACTGAGCGAGGAGGGTGACCGAAGGAGGTCCCTTGCAATCGATGTAGCTGCCCAGCACCGCATTGAGACAGGGAACTGCCGCGCCGATGGGCTGATCCAGGCGGGCGCAGCAGTGCACGGTCTGGGCCTCCGGCCTGCATTCGGCCCGGGTGATTACTGTTGTCCATCCCTTAAGCAGCATCGGATCCTCCTGTAGCCGGCAATCCTTCCCCCGTGCCGGGCGCTTCCAAAAAAAGGTCCTAAGCACGAATGCTTAGGACCTAGAGTTTACAAGTAAAACAGTGTAGCGATTACCGCTTGATGTTGATCAGTTCGTTCAGCATGTCGTCGGTGGTGGTGATGATCTTGGAGTTGGCCTGGAAACCCCGCTGCACGGTGATCAGCTTGACGAACTCAACACCCAGGTCGACGTTGGATTGCTCCAAGGCGTTGGGGGCGATGGAGCCCAGGCCGTTGGTGCCCGGGGCGCCGGTCACCGGGGCGCCGGACTCGGTGGTCTCGCTGAAGATATTGCCGCCGTGCTTACTGAGCCCAGTGAGGTTACTGAAGTTGGCCAGGGCCACCTGGGCCTTTTTCAAGACCTGACCGTTGGAGTAGTGGCCGGTAATGACCCCGTTGTTGTCCGTGGACACCGACTGCAGGAAGCCCGAGGCGAAACCGTCCTGATCTTGAAAAATGGTGGTGGAGGTGGCGGCATACTGGGTGGTGGAGAGGGCCTCGGCGGCAAAGGTGGTGGTAATGGTGTCACCCTGCTGGCTACCATCCTCGGAGGCGATATCCGCAGGGATATAATCGGCCTTGGAGCCAAAGATGTCCGGGGTGCCCGGGTTAAGGGGATCGTAGGCATAGGTGATGGAGGAAATGCTCAATTTGCTTTGGGTGGCCACGGTATCGGCCACCCGATCGGTCAGCACCAGGCGACCAGCGGTATCGATCTGGGCCGTGCAATCAAACGCGGTCTCCAACGCGGTCAACAGATCCTGCACTGTCCCGGGTTTACCATCCTTGACCGTTTCAATGGTAAAGGACTTGGTGACGGTGGTGCCATCCCCATTGGTGCCGGTAAAGGTAATGGAGTCACCATTGACGACCCCCCGGGGCAGGCCACCGTTGATCAGGGGGTCTTTGTTGTCGTCATAGACACTGGTCCACTGGGTGGTGGCCAGGATCGGGGAGATGTCGCCGGTGGCGGAGTTGAAGGC
>CAYSFY010000064.1:17331-20574 GCA_964430285.1 uncultured Desulfobulbia bacterium | reverse complement strand
CTTCAACTTCAGGACCTTGAGCGCGAAATCGACCTCCGGGCCGGCCTGGGCGTCGTCAGCGGCAATGGTCCTGAAAAAATTCGGGTACCTGCCGCTGTGGGTCAACTCCGGGTTGGTGGCGGAGGGCGAGATCAAGATCAGCTTGGCATCGTTATAGATGCCCACCGCCGCCTTGGTCGCCCCGCTGCAGATATGGCCGATGACGATATCGACCTTTTCGGAGATCAATTTGGTGGCGGTATTGGTGGCGATCTCCGGCTTACAGACGTCATCCTCGGCCACGATCTCCACCGGCCGGCCCAAGACCCCGCCGCTGGCATTGATTTCCTTGACCACCAGGCGCGCGGCGTTCAGACTCGGGAGGCCATAGGAGGCCAAGTCCCCGCTGTGGGCCCCGGCCACCCCCAGCCGCAAGGGCGCTGCCGCGGCCCCCGATGCAGCGGGGGCCGCGGCCCACAAGATGATCAGCACCATGAATGTGCGCAAAAAAAGATATCTTCTCTCCATCGCCATCTCCTCTCTTTTTGTCCCTCTCTTGTCGGCATCAGCCCCTTGAACGTGTCTCCATATAATAGGGCAAAAGAGATCAGTCAAGGAGCGCCGGCCAAAATGGTATTTACACTTTCATGCGGGATGTGCTAATGTCGCGGACGATCTCCCCCCCCCTGGGGGCACGGTCCACTCCCTCCCCCAACCCGGGCACGGGAGCAGAGGCCAAGCAACGACATAACACATTAATTTCCTTAAAAAAAGAAACACCTATATTTTTGTCTTGGTAGTAGGGCAAGCGGGCTCGGCCTGTTTGCAAAGAGACCTTCACTGGTCACAAGGAGAAGAGATTGTGCGATTACCTACCATGAAAAAGAACCATGTCTTTTTTGAGCTCTTGGAGAAGCAGGCTGACGCCACCGTTAGCGCGGCCAAGGAGTTTCTGAATCTGGCCAACGACTTCGCGAATCTTCCCAAGTACGCGATCAGGATCAAAGAGATCGAGACCGAGGCCGACCACATCACCCATGAGGTGGCCAACAAGATCGACGCCACCTTTGTCACCCCGTTGGACAAGGAGGACCTCCATGCCCTCTCCAGCGAGCTGGATGACGTGACCGACCACATCGAGGCCTGCACCGGCCGCATGGCCCTCTACCAACTCCGTCAGGCCCGTCCCGACCTGGTCTCCCTGGTGACCATGTTGGTGGCGATCACCGAGGCCATGCTGGAGGCGGTCAGATCCCTGCGCACCATGCCCAGCCGGGACAAGATGCAGACCCTGCTGATTCGCATCCACAAGATCGAAAACGATCATGACGCCGCCTTCCGCAAGGCCCTGGCCGACCTACTCAACGCCCCGGATGCCGATCCGATTTTAGTCATTAAGTGGAAAGAGGTCTATGATCGCATCGAGACCTCGGTGGACAAGTGCGAGGACATCGCCAATATCATCGAAAGCGTGGCTGTGAAATATGCATAGCGTATCCTTGCTGGTCATCCTGATTGTCATCGGTGCCCTGGCCTTTGACTACATCAACGGCTTTCACGATACGGCCAATGCCATCGCCACTGTCGTCTCCACCCGCGTGCTCACGCCGCGCACCGCCATTATCATGGCCGCCTGCCTTAACTTCGCCGGCGCCTTGGTCTCCACCCAGGTGGCCAAGACGGTTGCCAGCGGGCTGGTGGACACGGCGCGCTTCGCGATCAATGATCTGCACCAGCCGGAACTGCTCGTCGCCAAGCTGAGGACGCCGCAAGACCCGCTCTCCTCCTATCTGGCGGAGCAACTCTCCCCCGAGACCCGCCGCCTGCTCCAGGAGGACAAGGGAGCGGCTGCCCCGGCCCATGCCCTACAATCCGCCATCGTGCGGGACTTGAACCTCATCGTCAAACGCCCGGATTTGTACACGGCAGCGCGCTTCGCCGGCATCTCGATTAAGGCAATGACCCTGGAGAAGGCCAAGGACCCCGCGAAACTCAAGCCGGAAGAGTTGTACAACAACAACCGGGCCTTGCTGGAAAGCGGTTTTCCCCATGAACTGGCCTCCAACAAGCAGATCTTTCAAGTGGTCATCCTGGCGGCCGTCCTCGGCGCCATCGCCTGGAACCTGATCACCTGGAAGTTCGGCATCCCCAGCAGCTCCTCCCACGCCCTGATCGGCGGTCTGTGCGGCGCGGCCATCATTCACAGCGGCTTGTCCTCGGTCCTCTGGGGCGGGATTCTGCACAAGGTCCTGATCCCCTTGGTGGGCTCACCGTTGATGGGTTTTGTCATCGGCTTTATGCTGATGACCGTCATCTTTAAGACCCTGTCCACTGTCCATCCGGGCCGGGTCAGCGCCTCCTTCCGCCGCTTGCAGGTGATTTCAGCGGCGGCCATGGCCTTTACCCACGGCCTAAACGACGCCCAGAAGAGCATGGGCATCATCACCATGGCCTTGGTGAGTGCCCGCATCATCAGCGAACCCATCGTCCCCGCCTGGGTCATCTTCTCGTGTGCCACCGCCATGGCCCTGGGCACCTCGGCCGGTGGCTGGCGGATCATGAAGACCATGGGCCACAAGATCATCCGTCTGGAGCCGGTCCACGGTTTTGCCGCCGAGACCAGTTCGGCCATCGTCTTGTATGTCACCAGCCACTTCGGCATGCCGGTCAGCACCACCCATGTCATCTCCGGCAGCATCTTCGGTGTCGGCTCCAGCAAGCGGCTCTCCGCCGTGCGCTGGGGTGTGGCCCAAACCATGATCGTGGCCTGGGTCCTGACCCTACCGGCCGCGGGCCTGATCGGCGCCCTCTCCTACGAGGTGCTTATTTACTGCGGCCTTGGCCAATAGTGATTGAATCGCAAAAAGTCGTGAAGCTGACCCTCTGCCCATGTAATTTCAATGTGTTACGGGGCATGTCAGCGGCGGTTGAGCGGTTTTTGCGAAACCGACAAGAGTAGTATTGTCCCCTGGGCCTTAATCCCACCAAGCAACAGAGCCCCCCCGAGGAGAGAACCATGCGCATCCACCTGCTGCAACACGTCGCCTTTGAAGGCTTAGGGAGCATTGAGGCGTGGGCCAAGGCCAATCACGCCTCCATCAGCACCAGCCGCCTGTTTGCCGACGATCCCTTGCCGCGTGGCGATGCGTTCGATTGGTTGGTGGTGATGGGGGGGCCGATGAATATCCATGAGGAGGAGAGCTATCCCTGGTTGGCAGGGGAGAAGGCCTTCATCAAGCAGGCCATCAGGGGGGGGAAGGTGGT
>CAYSFY010000064.1:8901-17263 GCA_964430285.1 uncultured Desulfobulbia bacterium | reverse complement strand
CAGCGGGGCCATGGTCATGCACTGGCATGGCGACACCTTTGCCTTGCCGCCGGGGGCGGAACTCCTGGCCAGCAGCGAGGCCTGCGCCAACCAGGGCTTCATCTACCAAGGGCGGGTGGTGGGCCTGCAGTTTCACCTGGAGACGACCGCGGAGAGCCTTGCCAGCCTCATTGCCCATGGCAGCGACGATCTAAGCCCGGCCGGCCCCTTCATCCAGACCCCGAGCGAGATGCAGTCGGACCCCACCCGCTTCCCGGCCATCAACCGCATGATGGCAGCCCTGCTCGATCACCTCCGGGACCGGGGCGGCTTGGCTACCGGCTCTTAGGGCTGTGGCAAGCGGTCCAAGTCGCGGCTATGAATCGCGGCTGCCGCATCCGTACCCTCGATCAGGCGCACCAGGGCACTGATATGGTGGTAGAGGTTATTGGCCTGGGCCTGTACCGACTGGGTCGCGGCGGCCAACTCCTCGGAACTTGCCGCCAACCCCTGGGTGTCCGACTCCATGCTGGTGATGGTGGTGTTGATCTGTTGGATGCCGGTTGTCTGCTGATGGGAGGCGGTGCTGATCTCCTCCACCAGCACCGAGGTCCGCTTGCTACTCTCGGCAATGATCTTCATGGCCTCATCGACCTTGTCCACCGTCACCAGCCCGTCGCCCACGTTGTTGATCGCCACTTCGATCAGTTCCTGGGTATTCTTGGCCGCCTGGGCCGTGCGCTGGGCCAAATTCCTGACCTCTTCCGCCACCACCGCGAATCCGGCCCCGGCCTCTCCTGCCCGAGCCGCCTCGACCGCGGCATTTAAGGCCAACAGATTGGTCTGAAAGGCGATCCCCTCGATCTCGGTGATGATCTGCGAGATCCTGTCGCTGTCATTCTTGATCTTGGCCATGTTCTGCTTCATGCCCTCGACATCGGCGTTGGCCCGCACGATGACCTCCCGGCTCTGACGCATGGCGACCTCGGTATGCTTGGAATTTTCGTCATTCTGGCGGACCATGGCCGTGATCTCCTCCAACGACGAACTGGTCTGTTCCAGGGAGGCGGCGGTACTGGCCGAGATATCGGCATTGACCTGGGATGAGTGGGCGGTCACCTGAGTCTCGCCAATGATCTGCTGGGCGTTCTCGTCCAGGGACTTAATCACCCGCCTCACCTCGCGGATGATCTTCTCCACTGTGAGGCCGGCGGCCGCGAGGACGATCAGCAATACCGACAAGGCCCCGGCCATGAAAAAGAGGGTAAACCGTTTGACCTCCGCCTCCTTTTGCTCCTTCAGCGCTTCCAAGGCGCCCCGCAGCGTATCCACGATCCCCTTGGATTGTGCCATGACCCCCTCAAAGGCCGCATTATAGTCGCTTTCAAAGAGCTCCTGGGCACCATCCTTATCCTCGGCGGCCAAGGCCGGCAAAAGCTTGTCGTTGATCGTCGCCATCATCCGCTGCCACTCCTTGGTCAAGGCGGTGACATGACCCGTCAACTCCTCCTTGCCCTGCAACGTATGACAGGAGTGGCAGGTGAGGGCGCTCGCCCCCCCGTCCTGAGCGTTCACGACCCGCTCCAGCTCGGCAAACATCTCCGACACCTTCTTCATCCCCTCCTCTGCGCCGTTGTCCGCATTCTCTTCGTCAAGGATCAAGGTTTTGATCAGGGAGTTCAGCATCACCAGATTGACCCGACTGCGGGCCACCAAGTCGATGGTGTTGTATTTGAGTTCAATGCCGTTGTAGGCATGCCCACCGATCTTGACGCTGGTGATCAGCAGATTGGAGGACAGGACGATGCTGACCAGGGAGACGCTTAAAAAGATGACCAGAAGAAGTAATTTCAGCCGTAAGCTCATACCGTCGTCCCGCTATTTAAGTATTTGACTAAGCGGCATTAGCCGCTGCTCCTTCCATCCCTAACAATATAATTTTTCACTTATAGCACCATATTTTCCATAAAGTAAAGCGGGATCTCTATTAATTCTAAAATACCCAGGGACTATGGACAGAAGCACTATTTTTCAAGGCGGAAAGGCACTTAGCCCCTCTTCTCGATCAACTGCCACGCCAGCTCAAACCTTAGGGTGAGGCGCCTCCGGGATGTAGCCATGCCGGCGGAGATGGTCACGGATGTCCGTCGGCGCAAAACCGATCTTCTGGGCAACCCGCAGGGCGTGGCTGTCGGTGGATATCCCCGGCACTATTTTATGGGAGGGCTCCTCGCCCGTGAACTCGACTTGCAGGTATTGGCCCTTGCCCTGTTTTTGGAAGGCCTCCACCAGCTCGAAGCTATGGGTGACCAACAGGGTGTTGTTGCCGATGGCGTAAAAACCATTCATGATCTCGGCGGAGAGGGTCACCTTCTCGTGGGTGGTGGTGCCCTCGGCGATCTCATCCAGGATGGTCAGGCTCTGGGGAGAGACGGAGTAGAAGATGTCCCGGGTCACCTTCAACTCGGTGCCAAAACGGCCCTCCAGGTCGGAGAGGGTGTCAAAGGCCGGGGCCTGATAGGTGATGCGATCCGCCATGTTGATCATGGCCCCGGAGGCCACCACCGGCGCCCCGATCTGGGCCAGGATCTGGTTCTGGACAATGCTCTTGCAGTAGGTGGTCTTGCCGCCGCTGTTCGGCCCGGTGACAAAGGTCATCCTGGCCCCGGCCAGGTTGACGTCGTTAGCCACGAACCCTTGGTCCTCCTTGGCGATAATGGGGTTGCGCAGGTTCTTGGCCACAAAGAAGTGGGTCTCCTCGTTGGTCACCTCCGGCAACACCGTGGGGTGGGGCATGGCCTTGCTGAAGCCGACAAAGCTGAGCAACTCGTCGATGGCGGCCACGCTCTCGATGGCCTGGGCAAAGCGGTTGGATTCGATCAAGCGCTGGCGGATGGGGAGGATGGCGGTCTCGTAATCGAGCATGGGCTTCAACACCCCACCATAGATGAAACCGACCACACTGAACCAGCTGGTGCCCAGACAGAGGGCCTTGGCAATGTTCGGCTCCATCAGACCAAAGAGCCAGGCCGCGCCAAAGGCCAAGCCCGGGAAGGCCGGCCATAGGGAACCAAACCCCAAGCGGTGCGGCTGAAAGCGCAGCGCCGGGGTATAGCGGCCGATCTCCTCGCGGGCCTTGACCCCGCCCACGGTGCGGAAGGCCGGACCGTTCAAGATACTGCGCACGGCAGAGCCCTTGAAGCTTACGATATTCTTGAACAGGGAGTCGAGGTAGACCGTCTCGGGCTGGGGGAGCTTGGCCGCGGCCGCCAGCATGCGCTCAATGGCGTTGACCGCTGCCTGGTAATCACCATAGGCGACCAAGGGGTGGGTATGGACGTTTAAGATCTTGAACAGGTCGGACTCTCCCTTGGCAAAGGCCTCCAGGAAATCGGCAATCGCCTCCTGCAGCCGGTGGTTGTTCTCCAGTTCGCAGTAGGAGTCCTGCTTGGCATGGACCAGTTCGATGGACTGGGAGGGGTTCATCAACGAATGGAAGAGTCTGGCCGAGCCCACCATGGTCTGGGTATGGTCCACCGCCTTGAACAGGTTGTGGATCTCGATCACCCGCAAGGTGCGCTTGTCGGCAACCGTGGCCGGCAGCAGGTCGAACATCTGGCGGACATTGAACTCCTTGCCCTGCAACCGCTCATCGACAATGATGTGCTTGAAATTGAGTTCGGTGATCAGCTCTTCGCTGTCCATTTCAACCATGGTAGGTGTCGCCCCTTGTTGGTAACAATTCGGCTGTTGTCTGGGTAGCCGCGCGCTGAGCCAGAAAGGACGGCGGCTCGCCATGAGAGGAGGTCGCTTTTACCGCCAGCGCCTCCGGCAAAGCCGCTTTTATGTTGCGAAAAGATAACATCGACTCAGTAAGCCCCCATCCTTACCCATTTTTAGCAAAAAACACAAATCTTGCTTTTCAGACCTTGCTCCGGTAGTGTACTCTCTTGGTGCTCAAAAAGGCGCAAACCGCGTGCCACCGCCCTGATGCACCCCCCTGGCGCCCTTCCATCCAATAATAAAACGGTGTAACAAAATGATTACCTTACTTGATTACGGCGCCGGCAATGTCCGCAGCGTCAGAAACGCCATCCGCCGCCTGGGCTTCGAGGTCCGGGACGTCTCCTCGCCCGCGGATATCACCTCTGCCGACAAGCTGGTCTTCCCCGGGGTGGGGAGCTTCGGCAGCGCCATGGAACGCCTAAACGCACTGGGCTATATCGAGCCACTGATGCAGCATCTGCGAGCCAACAAGCCCTTCCTGGGGATCTGCCTGGGGCTCCAGACCCTGTTTGCCGCCAGCGAGGAGTCCCCGGGGGTACCCGGTCTCGGGCTGATCCCCGGCCAGGTGGGCCGTTTCAACACCCCTACCCTCTCTGTCCCCCAGATCGGCTGGAACGGCATCAACCGCCACCAACCCTCCTGCCTGTTTAACGGCTACCAGGAGGAGAAGCTCTACTTCGTGCACTCCTACCGGGCCATGCCCATTGCGGAGAATAGGGAGTGGGTGCTGACCACCACCAACTACGGCGACGAGTTCATCAGCGGGGTACAAAAGGGGAATGTGGCCGCCTTCCAGTTCCACCCGGAGAAGAGCGGCGAGGCGGGGCTGACCATCCTCGGCAATTTCTTAAAGCACCGCGACCTCACCGCCATTGGCCCAGCCAGCGCGCCCCACCAGGAGACCCGGCTGGCCAAGCGGATCATCGCCTGTCTTGACGTGCGCAGTAACGACGAGGGTGACCTGGTGGTCACCAAGGGGGACCAGTACGACGTGCGCGAGGAGGGCAAGGTCAGGAACCTGGGCCAGCCCGTGGATCTGGCCCGCCGCTACTTCGAGGAGGGGGCCGACGAGATCACCTTCCTGAACATCACCGCCTTCCGCGCCTTCCCCCTCAAGGACCAGCCCATGCTGGAGGTCCTGCAACGCACCTCGGAGCAGGTCTTCGTGCCGCTCACCATCGGCGGCGGCATCCGCGAGTACACCGCCTCCGACGGCCAGCACTACACCTCCCTGGACGTGGCTGCCGAATACTTCCGCTCCGGGGCCGACAAGATCTCCATTGGCAGCGATGCGGTGGACGCGGTGGAGGAGTACCTGCGCAACGGCAAGCAGTCAGGCAAGAGTTCCATCGAGCAGATCTCCCACGTCTACGGCAACCAGGCGGTGGTGATCTCGGTGGACCCCCGGCGGGTGTACACGGCCACCCCCGACCCGAAAAAGAACGCCATCCGGACCCAGTTTCCCGGACCCAACGGCGAGGCCTACTGCTGGTATCAGTGCACGGTCAAGGGTGGTCGCGAGGGCCGCGACCTGGACGCCCTGACCCTGGCCCAGGTGTGCGAAAAGTTGGGGGCGGGAGAGATTTTACTAAACTGCATTGACAAGGACGGCACCAACTCCGGCTTCGACCTGGAGCTGATCAATCTGATCCGCGACCACGTCACCATCCCGGTAATCGCCTCCAGCGGCGCCGGCCGGGTGGAACACTTCAGCGAGGTGTTCGAGAAAACCAAGGCCGACGCGGCCCTGGCGGCAGGGATATTTCACCGGCAGGAGGTACCCCTTGGTGAGGTGAAGAGGCATCTTAAGGGGTGCGGGGTTGAGATTAGATAGGGCCGCCTCTCAACAGACGAAAAAAGGAACGGCTCCTCGATTGTCCAACCCAGATCTTCAGGCGGGACAATCGAGGAGCCGTTTTTGTTGGTGGGGTATAAAAAAAGGCAGCGCCAAATGAATGACCCTGCCTGCATGCGGATCAGCTCTCCTCTCTTTGTTTATCTTGCCACTCTCCTCGGCTGCCGATCTCTTTCACCAAACCGCACCTCACCTGATACTCATCTCCCCCGGTACAGCCGGTGCTTGGCAATCGCCTCCGCCACCACAGTCGGCACCAGTTCGGCAACATCCTCTCCCCGCCGGACCAACTCCCGCACCCGGGTGGAGGAGATGTCCACCCGGGGCATGGAGATCAGGCGGATCTCTCCCTGGCCCGGGGCCTGCCATCGCCCCTCCCCTGCTGCTTGAAATTCGCTGAAAAAACGGGCGATGACCCCCTCGGGCGGTGCGGCCATGGTCTCGTGATCACGGTTGACCACCACCAGGTGGGCCAGGGAGGGGAGGTCATGGAAGCGTTTCCAGGAGGGGATGTCGCGAAAGGCATCACCGCCGATGATGAAATAAGGACGCCGATGGTTCAGGGTGGAGGCCAGACGCTCCAGGGTGTCGATGGAGAAGGAGGGGCCGAGGGTCTCCGCTTCGATCAGACTAAGTTCAAGGGAGGGGTCGTCGGCCACGGCGGCCTGGATCATGGCCGCGCTCAGGGCGAAGGGGGTGATGGGGTCATGCAACTTGTGGGGGGGGCGGGAGGCCGGGATCAGCAGTACCCGCGTGAGCCCCAAGCAATCTCGGACCGCCCGGGCCACGGCCAGATGACCGTTATGAAGGGGGTCGAAGGTGCCGCCCAGGAGGCCAATGCGGGGGGCGGCCTCCATCAGCGGCGGCTCTTGGCGAGACGGCATGGCAGCTGACCGTCCCGACCCGTCACTCGCGGATCTGACCGTCACCGTAGACGATGAACTTCTTGGTGGTCAACTCCTTCAGGCCCATGGGGCCGTAAGCGTGGAGCTTGGTGGTGCTGATGCCGATCTCGGCACCCAGACCGAACTCACCGCCATCGCTGAAGCGGGTGGAGGCGTTGACCATCACCGAGGAGGACTCCACCTCACGGATGAAGCGCTGGGCGTTGGTGTAGTTGCTGGTGATGATCGACTCGGTGTGCAGGGAGCTGTACTGGGCGATGTGATCCAGGGCTGCATCCAGGTCAGGGACCACCCGCACCGCCAGGATCAACTCAAGGTACTCGGCCGGCCAATCCTCGGCCGTGGCCGCGTGGGCATAGGGGAGGATGGCAAGGGTCTCGGGGCAGCCCCGGAGTTCCACCCCGGCCTCGGCCAAGCGCATGCCGATCACCGGCAGGGCGGTGGCCGCGATGGCGCGATGGACCAAGAGCGTCTCCAGGGAGTTACAGACCCCGGGCCGCTGGACCTTGGAGTTGAAGACGATAGCGCTGGCCATGGCAATATCCGCCGAGCTGTCCACAAAGATGTGACACACCCCTTTATAGTGCTTGAGCACCGGGATGCGGGAGTGCTCGGCAACGAAGCGGATCAACCCCTCGCCGCCCCGGGGGATGATCAAGTCGATATCCTCCTCCAGGGTGAGCATGTGGGTGATCGCCTGGCGATCGGTGGTGGGGATGACCTGGACCGCGGCGGCCGGCACCCCCTCGGCCACCAGGACCTCTTGCAGCACCCGGGCCAGGGCCAGGTTGGAGTGGATGGCCTCGGAACCGCCACGGAGGATGATGGCGTTGCCCGTCTTCAGGCAGAGGGCCGCGGCGTCCACGGTGACGTTGGGCCGGGACTCGTAGATCATGCCGATCACCCCCAGGGGGATGCGCATGCGGCCGACCATCAGGCCATTGGGACGCCGATTCATCTCGGTGATCTCGCCCACCGGGTCGGGCAGGGCCGCCACTTCACGCAGACCGGTGACCATGGAGAGAATCACCTTGTCGGTGAGCTGCAGACGGTCGAGCGTGGCGGAGGAGAGGCCCTTCTCCCGGCCTGCGACCAGGTCTTTGTCATTTTCGGCCTGGATGGTCGCAGTCTGGGCGATCAGCTCGTCCGCCATCTTGAGCAGCGCCCGGTTCTTGACCTCGGTGGACAGGGCCGCCAAGCCGCGCGCCGCTTGGCGCGCCGCCTTGGCCATGGTGGTGATGGTCTCGTGAACAGACATAGGTTTCTCCGGTTATGTTCATCCGGGGTGCAACAAAAACCGTTGCACCCCCGGTCTTTGTATCAATTACAACACCACCAAGTTGTCGCGGTGGATGATCTCTTCGCTATCGGCAAAGCCCAGGATCTCCCTGATCTCGGTAGTGCGGTGGCCCTGAATCTTTCTGATATCCTCGGCGGTGTAATTGACCAGGCCCGCGGCCAGGGGCTTTTGATCACGGTCCAGGCAGTGGACCGGATCACCGATGTGAAAGTTGCCCCTGGTCTCCAAAATGCCGGAGGGCAGCAGGCTCTTGCCGCCGCTGGTCACCGCGCGGCAGGCGCCGTCGTCCAAGACGAGAAACCCCTTGGGCCTTAGGGTGAAGGCGATCCAGTGCTTGCGGCTCTGCATCTTCTCCTCGTGGGGCAGGAAGAAGGTGCCCACCGCTTCGCCGGCAAAGAGCCGTTGCAGGGTGCCGGGCGCACGGCCCGGACCGATGAAGGAGCTCCCTCCCCGCACCGAGACCATGCGCGCGGCCATGATCTTGCTGCGCATGCCGCCGGTGCCCAAGGCCCCGGTGACATGGCCGGCCATGGCCTC
>CAYSFY010000064.1:1494-8891 GCA_964430285.1 uncultured Desulfobulbia bacterium | reverse complement strand
GGACGGGCTGCTGCTGCTCGCGCCGATGGAGGGCTGAGCGCAGCCGCTCAGCGCCGCGAATAAGCCCGACAGGGCAACGAAGGCCATGCCGCCCCGTATTGTGCCTTGAGATGCGATCATGTTGGTGGTCATGGCGGCCAGGGTATCGTTGTCGCCAAAGCGCAACTCCTTGACCGAGACGGTGTCGTTTTCGTTGATGATCGGCAGGATCTGCCAGGCGAACATGGTAAACAGAGTGTTGCGGATATTGAGGTAGCGGTCGCGGTTGGCAAGGTCACCATGGGTGAGCAGGACCTGGGCCACCTTCTGCCCCAGGCTGCCGAAGATGTCCTCGTACTCCCGCATCAAGCGGACCTGACCCAGGGCGGCGGTGGCCTGCTTCTCGCGCATGACCAAGGGGCGATGACCAAGCCCCAGGCTCTTGCGGCCGGCGGCCACAGCCCCGGAAGAGACCAGCACCACCTCGCGGCCCTCGGCCATCAAGGCCCTAAGGTCCCGGGCGAGGTTGGCCATGACCTCAAGGTTCAAGCCATCGTCATTGGTCAACACCGCGCTGCCCACCTTGACCACCACCCGCTTGGCCTTGGCCAGCAACTCCCGGCGCCGGACCAGGCCCTGCTCTTTAGTCACCTGAAAGGTCATCTGCGTCACCCGTAGTGGGCTTTACTTCGGCCTCATCTGCCCCATCGCTATCCAGGACCTGGGCCAACTGCTCTTTAAGTTGATCAATACCGATCCCTTCCAAGGCGGAGATGGTCAGTACCGAGAGCCCCTCGTGGGCAAACAGGGCACAACGCGCGGCCAACTCCTCCTCGTCCAGTTCGTCCATCTTGTTCAGCACCACAAACCGTTCCCGGTCCACCAGCTCGTCCTTGTACTGCCTAAGTTCCTGTTCGATGATCTGGTAGTGGGCCCACACCTCTTCCGGCGGGCAGGAGGCATCCACCAGATGGAGCAACACTCGGGTCCGTTCGATATGACGCAGGAATTTATGCCCCAGACCGGCACCGAGATGGGCGCCGGCGATCAGTCCCGGGATGTCGGCGATGATGTAGGGGTCATGAAACTCCAGCTGCAGGATGCCGAGCTGGGGCTCCAGGGTGGTAAACGGGTAGTCGGCAATCTTGGGGTGGGCGGCCGAGAGTTTGGAGAGCAGGGTGGATTTGCCGGCATTGGGCAGACCGACCAGGCCAACATCGGCGATGAGTTTCAGCTCCAGTTTCAGCCAACGCTCCTCGCCGGGATAGCCCGGGGTGGCCCGGCGCGGGGCACGGTTCTGGGCCGAGGCGAAGTGGACATTACCCATGCCGCCGTCACCGCCCTTGGCCGCGCAGTAGCGGTCTCCTTCATTGACTATATTCGACAGGATCTCACCGCTATCGGCATCCTTGACCAAAGAGCCCTTGGGCACCAACACCACCAGGTCTTGGCCCTTCTTGCCATGCATCTTCTTGCCGCGACCATGGACACCACTCTCGGCCACGAAGTGGGACTTGTACTTAAAGTCGATCAGGGAGTGCAGGCGGGAGGAGGCCTCCAGATAGACGGAGCCGGCGTTGCCGCCGTCGCCGCCGTCAGGCCCGCCCTTGGGGACAAACTTCTCCCGCCGGAAACTGACGCAACCGCGTCCGCCGTCCCCACCCTTGACAAAAAATTTTGCCTCGTCGATAAAAGCCATGGTCCTCGGAGTCGGGCAGCTACAATAGAAGAAGGGCCGGTACCCCTTGCTGATGCAAGCAGGGCCGACCCTTCAGAGGAAAGAACACTAAGTCCCGTTCTGATTTCGTTACGAATAAATCATCATCAATAATTACCAGAACCTAATGCCGATAACAGGGGCTACGCCAACCGCAGTCATCTCTCCAGCCAGAAGAAGCGACGCCCGGGGCCGGAAAGCCAGCTTAGGCCGTAGTAACCGCCTCGGCAACCGGGTAGATGCTGACCCGTTTGCGGCCACGGCCAAACTCTTCAAAGGTCACCACGCCGTCGGTCAGGGCAAAGAGAGTATAGTCCCTGCCGCAGCCGACATTGGTGCCGGGATGGATCTTGGTGCCAACCTGACGGACCAGAATGTTGCCGGCCCTAACCACCTGACCGCCAAAACGCTTGATACCCCGACGCTGACTATTACTATCTCGACCGTTTCTTGAGCTGCCGCCCGCCTTCTTATGTGCCATTGTCTTCCCTCGTTATGTTACATGGCCTGCCGCCTTGTGGCGGAAGACCATTGGTATGTTGTATCCTTGGGGTCCTAAAAAAAGATCTTGCGACCTTTGCTTACAGCGAAATCCCTTGAATCTCCAGACTGGTAAACGGCTGACGATGACCGTTTTTGACCCGGTGGCCAGAGCGACGCTTCTTGTGAAAGACGACAATCTTCTTGGCCTTATCCTGTTCCACGATCTTGGCACTGACCTTGGCCCCGGCAACCACCGGCTGCCCGACCGTGATATTCTCGCCATCCACCACCAGCAGGACATCCTCAATCTCAATACTGTCACCGATACTACCGTCCAACTTCTCCACCCGCAGGCGCTCCCCCGGTGACACCTGATACTGCTTACCACCGGTGCGAATAATTGCGTACATGCTTGTTCCTCCTAGAAAAAATTCATCTCCTGCCCGGCTGTGCCGCGCAGAAATCATCTTTGCCCCACGAAATTCACGAAACGCAACTATGTACCATACAGGATTTTTTTGTCAAGTCCATGTTCGTCTCGGCGTCGGAATATCGTCTCAATCGTTCTCCCAGACAATCTCGTACTTCTCCAGGGCCAGGTTCTTTTCCGGCACGATATTGATCTGCTTGCCGATATCACCCTCAATGCGGTGGATGGTGTCCGCCTCCTCCTTGAGCATCAAGGCCGCCACCGGCGGGCTCACCAAGATCCGCACCTTGCCGCCGGGGATCTTGGCGGCATTCAAGGAGATGTTACGGAAGATCTCATAACAGAGGGTCCGCCGGGACTTGACGAAACCGTCGCCACGACAACAGGGACAAGGCTCGCACATCATGCGGTTCAGGTCCTCCCGGGTCCGCTTCCTGGTCATCTGCACCAACCCGAACTCCGAGACCTTAAGGATATTGACGCGGCACTTGTCCCTGCGCACCGCCTCTTGCAGGATACGCCCCACCTCCTCGCGGTGGGCCTCCTTCTCCATGTCGATAAAGTCGACAATGATGATGCCGCCGATATTCTTCAAGCGCAGCTGATAGGCAATCTCCTTGGCCGCCTCGATATTGGTCTTAAAGATGGTATCCTCCAGATCGAGTTTGCCCACAAAGCGGCCGGTGTTGACATCGACCACGGTCAGGGCCTCGGTGGCCTCGATGATGATATAGCCGCCACAGCGCAGCCACACCTTTTTATTCAAGGCGCGGTTGATATCCATCTCCACGCCGTAGGCCTCGAAGACCGGCGTGTTCTCCGAAAAGAAGTGGACCTTGTGGCTCAAGCGGGGGGCGAAGTGGTCGACAAAACTCAACACCCGGGCATAGGTGGCCTTGTCATCCACCACCACCCGGTCCACAGTGGGCGAGAAGACATCCCGCACCACCCGCAGGATGACATCCAGGTCCTCATAGACCAAGCTGGGCACCCGGTGCTTGGCGGCCTTGGCCTGGATCTCGCTCCACAGATTGAGCAGGAACTCCATGTCCGCCTCCATATCCTCCCGGGTGGCGCTCTCCGCCACGGTGCGCACGATGAAGCCGGTATCCGCCGGCCGCATGGCCTCGATGACCTCCTTAAATTGCTGGCGCATCTCCTCGTTTTCGATCTTGCGGGAAACCCCAATATGATCGGTCATGGGCATGAACACCAGATTGCGGCACGGCAGGGTGATGTTGCAGGTCAGTCTGGCCCCCTTGGTGCCGATGGGCTCCTTGGTGATCTGCACCAAGACCTCCTGGCCTTCCACCAACAGATCGTCGATATTGGCGCCGGGCTCGCGCTGCACCAGGAGATCGGTGGGCAGGTGGTCATCATCACCGCTCTGGGGCAGGGGGAGGTTATCGATCTTCTGACCCCCGGTATTGACATCATCGACATACAAAAAGCCGGTGCGGGAGAGGCCGATATCGACAAAGGCCGCCTGCATCCCGGGCAGAACCCGGACCACCCGGCCGTGATAGATGTTCCCCACCAACCCCTTCTCCGTGGGCCGTTCCAGGTAAAACTCCACCAACTCGCCATGCTCCACCAGGGCAATTCTCACCTCATAGGAGGTGGCGTTTATAATTAGATCAGTAGCCATATCGAATCTCAATCGCGTGTTTTTTTTGTAACCCAACAGGTCAAAAGGGGAGAAAAGTTCAGTTCTCCCGCGTCAGGTCTCTCTTACCTGGCTTTACCCTCTCGTGTCAACCATTGCCAATAATTTGTCACACATCGTGGTATTCACCCTTGACAGAAAACGAGCTATTATCCATATTGATTCCGCACAGGCATCACACCTCACGGATGGATGCGCTTCCAGGGGAGCAAACAAGGAGTCATGAGTGGCAAAAGAACCGTTCAAGATCAAATATCTCTTCATCAGCCTGGGGACCGCGGTTATCGGCTTGATCGCCTTTAATTTCCTCTATGTCTTCCCACTCTTCGACAGCATCCTCCTCTCCTATGTGGAGCATGACGCCATCCAAGTCGCTGCCCACATCCAACGCTACTGCGCCAAGTGCCTGGACGGTACCCCGCCACCACCCACCGAGATCCAGCAAACCCTGAGCGATTTCGATCTGAAGCGCTTCCTGATCTTTGCCGATAGCGGCGCCATCCTCTACACCACCACGCCCGCCTCCTCCAGCGCGGAAAAGATCCCTCCCGAGTTCATGGAACGCCTTAAGCAGGGCTCCAAGTCTGCCCGCATCCTCACCGTTGCCCACCAGGAGGGCGAGCAGGCGGCAGCACGCTCCATCTCGCAGGTACTGATCCCGATATTGGAAGATGGCAAGTTCCGGGGCGCCTATGAGATCGATCGTGACATCACCTATTACCACGAGCACCTCGGCAAGATCAAACGGATCGCGGCCTTCATGCTGGTCAGCGCCGCCGCCGGCATCTTGCTCTTTCTCTGGCAGTTGGTACGCAAGGCGAGCTCCGCCGAAAAAGAGCTCCGCCGGGCCCACGATCAACTGAGCACCGCCATCGACGCCATCCCGGACACCTTTCTGGTCATCGATCGCAACTACCACATCGTCACCGCCAACAAGGCCGTGCACCTGGTGGCCGGGTGCGATCCGGTGGTCCAACAGCTCTGCTGCCACCAGGTCTCCCATCACCAGGACATCCCCTGCACCGGCAGCGATGACCCCTGCCCCCTGCCCCTGGTCCTGGAACACAAGCGGCCGGTCAACATTCTTCACACCCACTACACCGCCAGCGGCGAGGCCCGTTGGGTGAGCATCACCGCCTCGCCCATCTTTGACGAACACGGCGAGGTCATCCAGATGATCGAGGCCTGCAAGGACATCACCCTGCAGAAGGAGGCGGAACAGCAACTCTTCCAGTCCAAGGAGGAGTTACAAAAGACCAACCTCCAGTTGGAAGAGGCCATCGCCCTGGCCAACAAGCTGGCCATTGAGGCCAATCAGGCCAATATTGCCAAGAGTGACTTCCTGGCCAACATGAGCCACGAGATCAGGACCCCGATGAACGGGGTCGTCGGCATGACCGACCTGTTGCTCGGCACCAACCCCACCGATGAGCAACGTAACTACCTGGCCACCATCCGCTCCAGCGCCGATGCCCTGCTGACCATCATCAACGACATCCTCGACTTCTCCAAGATCGAGGCGGGCAAACTGGCCCTGGAGTCCATCGCCTTCGACCCCCGGGCCTTGGTGGAGGAGTGCAGCGACCTGCTGGCCATGGCCGCCCATAAGAAGCGGGTGGAGTTCATCTGCCAAGTGGACAGCCACGTCCCGGCCCTGGTCCGCGGCGACCCAGGCCGCTTGCGGCAAGTGCTCACCAATCTCATCTCCAATGCCATCAAGTTCACCAACTATGGCGAGGTCCTGGTGCGGGTCAAACAGACCGAGGCGGTGGCCAACACGGTAACCCTGCTCTTTGAGATCAGCGATACCGGCATCGGCATTGATCCCTACCAGATCCCGGCCTTGTTCAAGCCCTTTGTCCAGGCCGACGCCTCGACCACCAGGTCCTATGGCGGCACCGGACTGGGCCTGGCCATCTGCAAACAGATCGCCGAGCTGATGGGCGGACAGGTGGGGGCCACTAGCCGCAAGGGCGAGGGCTCATTTTTCTGGTTTACCGCCCGCTTAGAGGTCGAACCCGCGATCGCGGCGGCGGGCGCCCCCGAGCTCCCCGCCCCGTTGCAGGAGATGCGCGCCCTGGTGGTGGACGACAACAGCACCTGCCGGCAATGGTTGGCTCACTCCTTGGAGGAGTTGGGGTGCAAGGTTTCGGAGGCTGCCTCCGGGCCCGAGGCCCTAACCTTCCTGGCCCAGTCAACGGAGGCTCCATTCCAGGTAATTCTGCTGGATGCCGATCTCCCCCCGACCATGGGCGTACCGTTGACCCAGCAGATCATGAATGACAGTCACGAGTCCGCTGGGAGGGCAGATTTGCAGCGAAGGTTTGAAACAGGTGGGGGTGATCGCCCTGCTCACCAAGCCGATCAAACGCGGCGCCCTGTTGACCGCCCTGCTCGCGGTCAGGGATGGCGGCAGCAGCTTCCCCACCTTGAGCACAATGAACGATCCGCCCTTGTTCGAGTCCCTGGCCGAGACCATCCGCCCCGGCGCCCGGGTCCTGTTGGCCGAGGACAACCTGACCAACCAGGTGGTGGCCTGCGGCCTGCTGCGCAAGTTCGGGATCGAGGCCATGGTGGTCCCCAATGGTCAGGCGGCCGTGCAAGCGGTCCAACTCGACAGCTACGATCTGATCTTCATGGACTGTCAGATGCCGATCATGGACGGCCTGCTGGCCACGGCCACCATCCGCTCCCTGGAGCCGGAGAGTCAACACACCCCCATCGTGGCCATGACCGCCCACGCCCTGACCGGAGATCGGGAGAAGTGCCTGGCCGCCGGCATGGACGACTATCTGAGCAAGCCCCTGTCGGTCAAGGCCTTGGCCGCCGCCTTACAGCGATGGCTGAAGAGGCCGGACAGCAAAGGGGATGCACAGGACCCGGGGCTGGGGGCTGCCCCGGCCCCGGAAGAGAAAAAGGCCGCGCTGGTCCTTGATTACCGGGACCTATTGAGCCGGGTAATGAACGACGAGGAACTCAGTCGTGAGATCCTGGCTGCCTTTGTGGAAGACATGCCGGGCAAGATCGCCGAGCTGCGCCAGGCAGTGATCAGCGGCGACGCCAGTCAGGTGAAGGACCAGGGCCACACCGTCAAGGGCGCGGCTCGCAACGTCAGCGCCCAG
>CAYSFY010000064.1:0-1484 GCA_964430285.1 uncultured Desulfobulbia bacterium | reverse complement strand
GAGTCCGCCTGGCTGATCGAACAGGCCGGCCGTGATGGCCTCGTTGAACAGGCCCTACCCCTGCTGCCCATCCTGGAAGCCCAATACCTGGAGTTGGAGCAGACGATTCGCAGGCTGCTCGCCTAACCTCTCCCCGGGTCAAACCCAAGTCCCCCCACCTCCTCTTCGCTTGTCGCCTCCCCTCTTCCGTGCTAGACTCATACTCGTTCGCCGGCACGGCCGCTGTTTAACGGCCCGGGTTGCATAAGTCCATCGTAACGCTAAGGAAAGAGTATGCCGATCACAGTTGCCACCACCAAGGTCCTGGTGGTCGAGGATGAGATGACCCAGCGCCGCCTGTTGCGCTCCCAGCTGGAGAAGGAGGGGTACCTGGTGATCGAGGCGGCGGATGGCCGACAGGGGCTGCGGGCCTTTGTCGATGATCCGGAGATCCGCCTGGTGCTCACCGACCTGATCATGCCGGAGATGGACGGCTTTCAATTGATCCAGGCCCTGCGCGCCAACGAGAGCCGCTACACCTTCATCATCGTCCTCACCTCCCGGGACGACAAACCATCCCTGGTCAAGGCCCTGAGCCTGGGGGCCGATGACTACCTGACCAAACCGGTGTTCCAGGATGAACTCTCCCTGCGCCTGGTCGGCGGACGACGGATGATCCGCATCGAGGGCCAGGACGAGATCATCATGGCCATGGTCAAGATGGCCGGGGCCAGGAGCGGCGAGACCGGCAGCCACCTGGACCGGGTGCGGGCCTACACCCGGATCCTGGCCTACGACTTGGCCGCCAGCCGGCCGGAGCTGAAGCTGACCCCAAGCCGGGCCGAGGACATCGCCCGGGTCAGCCCGCTGCATGATATCGGCAAGGTGGCCATCGCCGACAACGTCCTCCACAAACCGGGCCGCCTGACCGGGGACGAGATGGACCGCATGAAGTGCCACACCGTCATCGGCGGCGAACTGCTGAAAGAGATCTACCAGCGCACCGGCTCCACCTATCTGCAACTGGCCTGCCAGGTGGCCACCTACCACCACGAACGCTGGGACGGCAGCGGCTACCCCGATGGTCTGCAGGGTGAGGCCATCCCCCTCGCCGCCCGCATCGTCGCCCTGGCCGACGTCTTCGACGCCTTGACCGCCGAGCGCTGCTACAAGGACGCCTTTGCCTACGAAAAGGCGAAGGCTATCGTCATGAAGGAGTACGGCCACCACTTCGACCCCATGGTGGTGGACGCCTACCTCAGGCATGAACAGGAGTGGCTGGCCGTGTTGCACCAGTACCGGGAGGGGTGACGCTTCACCAACCCGACAAGACCCGCGCCAATCGCCTCCACCTTCCCTGCGGGCAAAAGGGTACCTGATCCCGGCCCAGAGTCGGTCCCTGCCCCACCACCGACCCCGCTCTATTCACCAGCCTCTCATCCGCTCCAGCCCCCGGAAAGAGATTGACTTCCCTCCTAGCCCAGGCTATCGTTTTCCCCGCATTG
>CAYSFY010000063.1:15131-20605 GCA_964430285.1 uncultured Desulfobulbia bacterium | reverse complement strand
CCATCGGAGATTGGACCTTAGGCCGCTTGCGGGCCGGCTACGGAGTGGCCATGGCAGCCCTGGCCACCTTACAGTTTCTGGGAATTCCGGCCAAGGGGGCGCGCATTGCCGTGCAGGGCTTTGGCAATTTGGCCAAGGCGGCCATTATCGGCCTGACCGAGGCCGGGGCAATCATTACCGCCATCGCCGATGCTGAAAAATCCGTCACCAGCCTCGGCCAACAGGGGCTGCCGATTGACAATTTGATCAACGCCCCGGGGACACTCATCCCCACCCACGCCACCACCCAGACCATGCGCCTTGAGGAGAAAGAGAGTATCCTCTCCACATCGTGCGACCTCTTGATCCTCGCCGCCGTCGAGAACGTCATCACCCGGGCCAACGCCGCCTCCATCCAGGCGAAAGCAGTGATCCCCGGGGCCAATCTCGCGGTAACCACGGATGGCGACGAGGCCTTGCACGCTTGTGGCATTGTGTCCCTGCCCTCCTTTGTCGCAGGGTGTGGAGGTTCGCTCTCCATGAACGGTCTTTTTGGCCCGGCAGTTGAACCCACCCCCCGCCAGGTGCTCAATTATATTGCTTTTACCATGTCGTCCATGGTGACGGCTATTCTCCAAAAAAGTATAGCCGAGGCCATTAACCCGACCACCGCCGCCCATCTGATTTGCCAAAGGGAAGAGCAGGCCGCGGACGCCAAACCTTATTCCTATGCCGGAGAGCGCTAACGGCCTCACAAGCCATGGAGCCTTTCATGAACCGCTTCCTGTTGGGCCTATTTGTCGGCCTCCCCTTCACAAGGCACAAACGGTGAGCGCCAAGACAAGGAAAACAGGCCGTATTTTACCGCTAACCATTTGTATTTTCATATTTTTCAGAGATAAATATTTGTCCAAGGCAGCCCCGATAGAGGAGATCCATGCCCGCCCACCCGATTGATTTTGATATTCAGGCAAACCTCTACTCCACCCCGGAAGGGGTTGCCATCTTTGACGAAAAAAACCGCTTCCAACGTTGGCTGCATTTTGAGGCCGCCCTGGCGGCGGCCCAAGGGGAGTTGGGGATCATCCCGCCCGAGGCAGCGGCCATGATCCAGGCCAAGGCCACCATCGAACACCTCGATCTCAACGCCGTGCGCCAGGAGTACACCACCAACCGCAACTCCCTGGTGCCGATTGTCAAGGCCCTGCGCCAAGCCTGCGGACCCTATGGTGACTATGTCCACCACGGAGCGACCACCCAAGACGCCATCGACACCGGTCAGGCCTTGGAGTTGAAGGCGTTCCTGGCCTTGGTACGGCGCGACCTCACCCAGATCGAAGAGCGCTTATTGGAGTTGGCCACCCAGCACCAAAATCTGCCCATGGTCGGCCGCACCCACAGTCAGCAGGCCTTGCCCATCACCCTGGGCCTTAAGTTCTCGGTCTGGCTGCTGGAGATCAGCCGCCACCAGGATCGCTTGCTGGCCCTGACCCCCAGATGCCTGACCGGGCAACTCGGTGGCGCGGTCGGTACCATGGCGGCCCTTGGTCCTAAAGGCCGCGAGATTGCCTCACGCACCATGAGCAAACTTGGCCTGCAGGCGAGCACCGCCCCGTGGCACACGGCCCGGGACACCTCGGCCGAAACCGGGGCCTTCTGTGCAATGCTGACTACCACCGCCGCCAAGATCGCCAATGAGATCTTCCAACTGGGCAAGACCGAGATCATGGAGTTGCGGGAACCGACCCAGGCCGGCAAGAGCGCCGGCAGCAGCACCATGCCCCACAAACGAAATCCTGTCCTCTGTGAGCGGATTGTGGTATTGTCCAGCCACGTTCGGGCCATGTCCCAGGTGCTGTTGGAGGCCATGCTCCACGAAAATGAGCGTGACCCCCGGGCCTTATGGTCGGAGTGGCTGGCCATGCCGCAGACCTGCATCTACACCCTGACCTCACTCCACTATCTGAAGACAGTCCTCCAGGATTTGGAGATTCGCCCGCAACAGATGCTGGCCAATCTGCATCGGCAGCAAGAGGCCATCTCCTCGGAATGGCTGCTGTTCACCTTAAGCCCCATCATCGGCAAGGCCCGCGCCCATGCCAAGATCAGCCATTATCTGGACCTGGCCAGCAGCACCGGCCAATCACTGCGCACCATCCTCGCCGCTGACCCAGAGCTTGCCGACCGTCTGGCACAGGTTGACTTGACCCTGCTGGACCACCCTGAAGCGTATATCGGTCTAGCCCCCGAGATCGTTGCCGACGTCATCCGTGAGATCAAACAGAGACGCAAGGAATTAGAAAATGCCCCAGCACTGCCACACAGCAAGTCATATCATTGATTCACGATTTTTTGCCGGTGGTTACGGAACCGAGGAGGCCCGCCAAGTCTTCTGCGATTACCGGCGCATGCAGCGCTGGCTTGAGGTGGAGGCCGCCCTGGCGCGGTGTCAGGCGGAACTCGGGATCATCCCGGCCGCCGCCGCCGAGGCCATGATCAAAACCGCCAGGCTGGAACTGCTTGATATCGAGACCATCAAGGCCGACATAGCCACCACCGGCCACTCCCTGATCCCCCTCCTGCGCGAGTGGCAGCGGGTTACCGATGCGGAGGCCGGCCAGTTTATCCACTACGGGGCCACCACCCAGGATATCCAGGACACGGCCCAATCCCTGGAACTGAAAGAGATCACGGCCATTCTTGGCCGCGACTTGGCGGAGATCATCCGCGTGCTGGCGCGTCTGGCCCACGACAATCGGGATCTGGTCACCATCGGCCGCACCCATGGTCAACATGCCCTCCCCACTACCATGGGCCTCAAGGTGGCGAGTTGGCTGGACGAGACCCTGCGCAACTACACCCGGCTGCTGGCCTGTCAGGAACGCTTGCTGGTGGCCCAGCTCTTTGGTGGAGTCGGCACCATGGCCGCCCTCTCCGACCAAGGTATCACCCTGCTCGACCGCTTTGCCGAGGTCTTGGCCCTCTCCTCGCCCCTCTCCTGCTGGCACGCCAGCCGTGATCGCCTGGCCGAGTTCACCAGCGTCCTGGCCCTGATCACCGGAGGGCTAGCCCGCATCGCCAATGAGATCTGCCAACTGGCCAGAAATGAGATCGACGAACTGGCCGAACCCTTTGCCGTTGGACAGATCGGCAGCACCACCATGCCCCACAAAAGAAATCCCGAACTCTGCGAGCAAGTCGTGGTCCTCTCGCGCTTGGTCAAGGTCAACGCCACCACTACCTTTGACACCCTGTGCAACGAACATGAACGAGATTATCGAGCCGTGCGCCTGGAGTGGGTAGCCCTGACCGAGGCCTCCATCTTCAGTTGCGCGGCCGTCAAGCTGAGCAAATCGATCCTTGGCGGCTTGCACATCAACAAGACCCGCATCCAAGAGAACCTCGATCGCTTCGCGGTCCTGATCTCCACCGAGGCCTTGATGTTCCTCCTGGGCGAGAAGATCGGCAAGCAGTCGGCACACGCCATCATCTATGAGGCCTCGGTGACCGCTGCCGCGCCCGACCAGAAAGAACTCCTGACCAGACTTATGGCCTCCCCTGAAATTAGCCGCCATTTCACCAGAGCAGACCTGGAAGAGGCGATTAACCCCGGACGTCATATCGGCCTCTCCGGGGCCATCATCGACCGGGTCCTGGCCGAGGCCGACAAGATCCCCACCTCGCCGCCAAGCGCGCCATCTCCTTGTCAACTCAAGCTCGCCGGCATTTGCTGTGGCAACGAAGACGGCTGAATTCCTTGCATCTCCGGGGACAAGAGTTATAATACGAACCTATTTGTAACTACGTAACCAATTTTGTCGGTTTCGCAAAAATAGCTCAAACGACGCCGGCACCCCGTGTAACTTGCTGATAGTACGTAGGCGGATGGCGAGTTTTTGGACTTTTTTGCGATTCCATCAATTTTCTTTATCTCTTTATTGTCGAGGACCCTAGTATGTTGAAACGCGTGATAAGCCTGTTCTTTTTTTGTCTGTTCTTGACCCATGCCACCATCGGCACGGCCTGTGTCGGTCGCATCCTCTACCTTGGCGCCCTGGAGACAAACTCGGACAAACTGATGTCGGAGATGCTCGCCTTGCTGATCAATGAACGAACCGGCACCACCATCCAGATCCGTTCGTTCTCCACCCCGGAGCAACTCTATACGGCCTTGAAATCGACCAAGGAAGAGGAACGGGTGGACATTGTTGTCGAGGATACCGTGCAGGGGATGGCCATTGCCAAACTGACCGCCACGGCCGCGCCGGACCAAGACTTCCTGGCGGTCAAGGCCTATTATGAAAAGGAGCTTGATGTTGTTTGGCTAAACCCCTTTGGCTTCACCAAGGATGCGGCCAAGCCCTCAACCAGCGCTCCCTTGGTGCGCCGCGATGTGCTCACCAACTTCCCCCTCTTGCCTCGGGTGTTGAACAAGCTGGCTGGCGCCATCAATGACAAGGCCTATCAAGAGCTCATCAAGTCACTCGCCTCAGGCGAAAAACCAAAAAATGCCGCGAAGGACTTTTTGAAAAAACAAAAATTTATCTGAGCGCTCCTCTCGTATTGACGGCAAGGTGAACAGCGCAAAGCCCTTTCAGACTCAAGCTGCTTCACCCCGCAGAGTGCCAAACGAATTAACACCCCCTTGAGGTTTTACATGAACAGAGTTTTCTGCCTGATCAGCATCCTTCTTCTCCTCACCTCCTGCAACTCGTCCACACCCGAAGCCGACAAACAGGTGGAGGCCAGTAAAGACCTGCCCACCTACCGGATCGGCTATATGATCTGCAACAGCGAGAATGAGACCAATGCCCGCTTTAAGCCCTTTACCGCCTACCTGAGCAAGGCACTGCACGCCAATTTCGAAATGAAGGCCATTGACACCACCGCCTTCATCAAGGAAGTTGACAACCTGGATTTCACCCACACCAACTCCTTGCTCTATATCATCATGAATCGCTTCCACGGCGTCGAGGTCCTGGCCACCGAGATGAAGGACTCCCTGGGCTCGCGCTCCCAGGGGGTCATCATCACCCTGGCAAAAAGCAATATCAAGACCGTGGAGGACCTGAAAGGCAAGTCCATGCTCTTTGGACCGACCTTGGCACCGACCGGCTTCATGAGCCAAGTCGATATCATGCTGCAGCATGGTGTCGATCCGGAGAATGATTTGGCCTTCTACTCCGTGCCCAAAGGGTCATTCAAGCATGAGCAGGTGGTCTATGGGGTGCTGTTTGAGAAATACGACGCTGGTGCCTTGCCGATCAGTGATGTGGAGAATATGGCGGCGGACAACAAGATTGCCATGGATGACTTTAGGATTTTAGCAAAGGCTGAACCCATCCCCTATTGCAACTTCGGGGTGACGCAAAAGGTCGATCCGGCCTTTGCCGCGAAATTCAAACAGACCATCCTCATTAATACATAACTTAATACATGACATTATATCAGAACAGTGTAACATGAATTTGGGCATAATTTTGGGCATTTTAAGA